>NZ_JAHBAY010000003.1:322747-645495 GCF_018499875.1 Kineosporia corallincola
ACGGAGAACTCCGGGAGCGCCGGGGAGCCGGGAACGACGCCCTCGTCGTCCCACATTGAAGAAACACGCCCCGACCACCCCCAGGTTGTGGACGACCGCCGGGAAATTCTGCGCGCCTTCGCGCCCTACCTGATCGTGATCGCGTTGTTCAGCGTTGTCGCGGTCCCCGCCGTGAAGGAACGACTGTCCGGCACCACGACCACATTCGGCTGGCCGGGGCTGGACGTCGTGAAGGCCGACGGCAGCGAACTGGCGCTCACCACCTTCAAGTTCGACTGGCTGGCCACCGGCGGTACCGTGCTGCTGCTGACCGGCGTGCTGACCGGGCTGGTGCTGCGGCTGGGGGTGCGGGACTGGCTGGGCTGCTACGGCGAGGTGCTGGTGCAACTGCGCACGGCCGTCCTGACCGTGGTGGCGGTGCTCGGCATCGCCTACGTGATGAACACCTCCGGGATGACCTCCACGCTCGCCGCCTGGCTGGCCGGGGCGGGCAGCCTGTTCGCGCTGCTGTCACCGCTGCTGGGCTGGTTCGGCACCGCGGTGACCGGGTCGGACACCTCGTCGAACTCGCTGTTCGGGGCGCTCCAGGTCAGCGCCGCGGCCGAAACCGGGCTGGATCCGCTGCTTCTGGCCGCCTCGAACGGTTCAGGCGGGGTGCTGGGGAAGATGGTCAGCCCGCAGAACCTGGCGATCGGCGCCGCGGCTGTGGGCCTGGCCGGGCGGGAGGGCGAACTGTTCCGGGCGGTGCTGAGGGCCACCGTGATCCTCCTGCCGGTGATGTGCCTGCTGGTGGTGTTGCAGGCCTCACCGGTGCTGTCGTGGATGGTGCCGTGAGCGAAGCGGTCCGGGTGGAAAGGCATCCGCCGGGCAGCGCCCTGGCCGGATACTCTGGCCTCATGGGAAATTCGCTGACGGTCAGGCAGTTACGGCCAGACGACTGGCAGCTCTTCGCCCGGCTCCGCCTGGAGTGCCTTGGCACCGCACCCGAGGCCTTCGCGAGTCGCTACGAAACCTGGCAGCACGCAACGCCGGAGCAGTGGCGCAGCCGTCTGCTCGACGTGCCCGCCAACTGGGCGGCGATGGCCGGCTCGACGCCGATCGGCCTGATCAGCGGCTCCCTCGACGGCGACGGCTCGGCCGAGCTGATGTCGATGTACGTCTCCCCCACCGGGCGTGGGCGGGGCACCGGTGACCTGCTGATCAGCACCATGGTCGGGTGGTCGGGCCGGCAGCCGGGCGTCCACCGGGTCGGGCTGGGTGTCTACGAGAACAACGACCGGGCCCAGAAGCTGTATCTTCGCAATGGTTTCAGCTTCGACGCGCCGGCCACCGGGAACCCGGCCGCCGAACGCCGGATGACGCGATGGCTCCAGTCACCTTCCGGGGCGTACGTCAACCGTTGACGGCCCCGGCGCACGTTCCGAGATTCTCGACTGCCGATGGTCGAGGACTGCGATCGAAGGGGATTCAAGGATGCGTCTTCTGCGAGTCGGTCCCACCGGCGCCGAACGGCCTGCGGTACTGGACGACGACGAGCGGCTGCTGGACCTGTCCGGCGTCGTGGGAAATCTGGCGCCCACGCCGGAGAACCTGCGGGCCATCCGGGAGGCCGTGACCGGTGGCCGGCTGCCCCTGCTGGAATCCGGGCAGCGCGTCGGGGCCCCGCTCCCCCGCCCGGGCAAGATCGTCTGCATCGGCCTGAACTACCGCGACCACGCCGCCGAGACCGGAGCCACGATCCCGGCCGAGCCGGTCGTCTTCCTGAAGGCCCCGCACACCGTGGTCGGCCCGCACGACACCGTGCTGGTGCCGCGTGGCTCGGTGAAGACCGACTGGGAGGTCGAGCTGGCCGTCGTGATCGGCCGCACCGCACGGTATCTCGACAGCACGCAGGAGGCCCTGGCCTGCGTCGGCGGCTATGCGGTGTCGCACGACGTGTCCGAGCGGGAGTTCCAGCTGGAGCGGGGCGGCACCTGGGACAAGGGCAAGAACTGCGAGACGTTCAACCCGTTCGGGCCGTGGATCGTGCCGGCCGATGAGGTGCCGGACCCGCAGAACCTGTCGCTGAAGCTCTGGGTCAACGGCGAGCTGCGGCAGGACGGGAAGACTTCCGACATGATCTTCGGAATCGGCGAGATCGTGCACTACCTGAGCCGTTTCATGGTGCTGGAGCCCGGTGACGTGATCAACACCGGCACCCCGGCCGGTGTCGCCCTGGGCCAGCCCGACCCGAAACCGTACCTGCGGGCGGGTGACGTGGTGGAGCTCGAGGTCGAGGGTCTCGGCCGCCAGCGCCAGGTTCTGGAGCAGGCATGAGCGAGTACGAGGGGATCCGGGCGATCGTCACCGGCGGCGCCTCCGGCATCGGCCTGGCCACCGTGCTCGACCTGCGCTCGCGCGGCGCCCGGGTGGCCGCGCTCGACCTGAAACCGGCCGACCCGCAAGACATCTCCTGCGACGTGTCGGACCAGGCCTCGGTGGAGGACGCCGTGACCCGGGCCGCCGGGGAGCTGGGCGGCATCGACGTGGTGATCAACAATGCCGGCATCGGGGCCCGGGGCACGATCGAGGACTCCCCCGACGCCGACTTCCGCGCGCTGTTCGAGGTCAACGTGCTGGGCACGGTCCGGGTCACCCGGGCCACCCTGCCCTGGCTGCGGCGCTCGGCCTCGCCGGTGGTGGTGAATACCTGCTCGATCGCCGCCTGGACCGGGCTGGAACAGCGGGCGGCCTACAGCACGTCGAAGGGCGCCGTGCAGGCCCTGACCCTGGCGATGGCCACCGACCACGTGAAGGAGGGCATCCGGGTGAACTGCGTGATGCCGGGAACCGCCGACACCCCCTGGGTGCAGCGGCTTCTCGCCTCCGCGACCGACCCGGCGGCGGAGCGGGCGGCCCTCGACGCGCGTCAGCCGCTGGGCCGCCTGGTCTCCGCCGACGAGGTGGCCCACGCCATCTGCTACCTGGCCAGCCCGAGAGCCGGATCGACCACCGGGGCGGTCCTGGCGGTGGACGGCGGCTCGCACACGCTGCGGCCCATCCCCAGGTGAGAGGCCACCATGAGCATGAACTCCGGATGCGGCCGCACCGGCCGTCACCGAAGCTGGGGCGGTGACCCTTCGCAGCACCCTGACCTCGTCGCTCAAGCCCGTCGCCCTCACCGCGGGGCTGATGCTCGCCGGCACCGCGGCGGGGCGTCCCGACGATCCGGCCTACTACCGGTCGCTGCGCCAGGCGCCGTTCGCCCCGCCGCCGGCGGCGTTCGGCCCGGCCTGGGCGATCGCGAAGCTGGGCTGGTCGGTGGCCACCGTGCGGGCCTCGCGCACCGTGCAGGGCCCCGACCGCAAGCGTCTGCTCGCCCTCGCCGCGGTGGACGCCGCAGTCTATGTCAGCTTCTCCTACGCCTACTTCCGCCGCCGCAGCCCGGTGCTCGCCGCCGCCTGGACCGCGACCGACGCCGCGGTCACCGCCGTCTCACTGCCCCTGCTGGCCCGGCACGACCGGGCAGCCGCCGCGGCCCTGCTCCCGCAGGCCGCCTGGCTGGGGCTGGCCACCCCGGTCGCCGTCTACCAGGCCCAGGCCAACCCGGACCCGATCTTCGGCGACCGCCTGGTCAGCCGCTGATCACCCGCACTCCAGTTCCATCAGCGTGTCGGCCCGGGCGTAGTAGTCGGCCACGGGCAGCCGGTCGCGGGGGATCCGGACGAAACCCGCCGCCTCGTACAGGTGGATGGCGGGCGTCAGCTTGCTGTTCGTGCCCAGGAACAGCCGGGCCGCACCGAGTTCCCGGGCCCGCCCGACCGCCGCCGCCACGAGCCGGCGGCCCAGGCCACGGCCCTGCGCCGCGGGTGCCACCGCCATCTTGGCCAGCTCGAACACCGTGTCCGGATGGGCCAGCAACGCGACGCACCCGATCACCGCGCCGTGCGGGTCCCGGGCCACGAGCACGTCGCCACCCGGTTCCACGATGCGCCCGAACGGGTCACCGAGCACCAGCCGGTCCGCGTCCTGCACGGTGAACAGCCGGGAGATCCACTCCTCGTTCAGCGTGCGGAAGGCGTCGGCGTCGGCCGGGGTGGTGATCGACGAGATCACGGCCGGAGCTGGAACGTGCGGCATGAGAAGGGTTTTCCTTTGCTGAGGTGGGCTCCCGACAGTCTCCGGCGGCGGCACCGATACGTCCAATACCCGCCGCCGGCCCAGTCAATAAGCTGCGGCTATGGATCAGCGCATCGAGTTCCGCCACCTGCGGTACTTCCTCGCCCTGGCCGAGGAGCTCCATTTCGGCCGGGCCGCCCGGCGCCTGCACATCGCCCAGCCGGCGCTGTCCCAGCAGATCAGGCAGCTCGAGAAGATCACCGGCACCGACCTGTTCCGGCGCACCTCGCGCAGCGTGCAGCTGACCGAGGCCGGGGCGGCGTTCCGGCCCAGGGCACACGACCTGCTGCTCCGGCTGGCCGCCGACCTGGACGAGGCCGGCCGGATCGGCCGGGGTGAGTCGGGCCGGCTGGACGTCGCCTACATCACCTCCGCCACCGCCGTCGTCAGCGAGCACCTGCGGGCGTTCTCCCGCAACCGGCCCGACGTGCAGGTGAAACTGCACGACGGTTTCACCACCGACGTCCTCACCGCTTTGGCCCGGGGCACGGCCGACGTCGGGATCGTGCGGGACGCCGAGGAGCAGGACGACATCGCACTGTCCCCGCTGATGTCGGAACGGTTCGTCGCCGTCGTCCCCGCGGATCACCCGGCCGCGCGGGATGCTGCCCGGGACGGCGATCGGGTGCCGGCCCGGGCGCTGGCCGGCGACCCGCTGATCCTCTTCCCGAGAACGGCCGGCAGCCGGGCGTTCGAGCTGAACACCCAGCCCCTGCGGGACGCCGGTGCCGTCGTCCGCGTCGCCCAGGAGTGCTCGAGCTGGCACACGATCATCATGTTCGTCGCCGCCGGTCTCGGCGTCACGATCGCGCCCCACAGTGCCACGACGCTGCTGCCCGCGGGCGCGCGACGGCTCGAGCTGGCCGGGCCACCGGTGATCAGCCAGGTTTCCGCCGCCACCCGGCGCGGCGACGACCGGCCGCTGGTGCGTGCTTTCCTGCCGGCCGGGCAACCGAACGGGATACGGGTCAAAGTTGACTGAGGCCCTGGTTAAGGGGCTCAAAAGTCGCTTCGCCGGAGCTTTCGGGAGGACCATACTCGAGGTGTGCCCTCGCGACGTCACGTGACTCAGGTCCTCACCGCCCTCGGCCTCGGCGCAGCCGTGCTGCTGACGGCGTGCACCTCCGGCGGGTCCGGGGCCGAACCGGCGCCCACCCAGACCACTTCCGGCGCCGACACGGTCTCCGAGGCCGGCAAGGGAGCGGCCTGTGAGCAGTACCGCGACCTGTCCGAGCAGGTCGAGTCCGCGAGCGCCGAGGTGCAGGGCATCACGGTCAGCAGCGAGGAAGACGGCAAGAAGGTCACCGAGCTGATGTCCCGGGTCAGCGACCTCACCGAGAAGGCCGACGCCGCCTACGCCCTGTGCTACGCCGAGGGGGTCAGCCCGAGCGCGTCGGCCGCACCGTGATCCGGGTATCGGTCACGAAAAATGGTGGACGACGCACGCATTCGCCGTCCACCATCCTCGTGGCCAGCGCTGCCGCCCACCGCAGGACGGGCAGCGCACACACCAGGTGACGGGATCTGGCCTGGGCCTCGGCCTCGGCCTGGTTCAGCTGTGGCGGAAATCCGTGACCGTGGCGGGAAGCCATGGCCATGGCGGCGACGGGAGGTTGTGGCCGTGGCGGTAGGCCCGGGCCGTGGTCGGAAGTCATGGCCGTGGTCGGAAGTCATGGCCGTGGTCGGAAGTCATGGCCGTGGTCGGAAGTCATGGCCGTGGTGGGAAGCCGGCGTCAGTAGCTGTGCCGCGCCCGCCGTCGTAGGTCGGGCAGCACGTTCTGCCCGGGTGAGAGCTGGGCCGGCTGGTCCCGTGACGTCTCGGCTTCGGCATCCGCCCGGATCACCGGGATCGGAACCGTGTCCCACGACGCCGGGTAGGCCGCCGCGTGGGCATCGGCCGCGGCGACCGCCCGGGGCACAGCGTGAGCGGGCACCGGCGCGGCCCCCACCCAGCCGGGCCGGGCCACACCACCGGCCACGTTCCCGGCCACACCACCGGCCCCGTTCACAGCCCCGTTCACAGCCCCGGCCACCGGGACGGGGGCCACGACCGGAACGGGCCTCCCGTCGTCCACCATCGAGGTCGGCGAGGGCGCGAACGGCACCCGCTGGAAACGGGACTTCAGCCGCAGGATCGGCTTCTCGAAGAAGTACCACGACCCCGCGGCGGCCCCGATCGCGAGCAGCCCACCGAGCGCGCGCTCCTTGCCGGTGAGCATGCGGCCGTGCGGCTCCAGGCTGATGAACACCCAGTTCCACAGGTACACGCCGTACGAGACGGTGCCGAACCAGCGCAGCACCGGGTTCTCCAGCACCCTCAGCTTCGAGGCACCGAGCACCACCACGGCACTGAGCAGCACCACCGGCAGCATCAGCAGCGTGGCCACCCGCCAGTCCGGCTCGGGCAGCCGGGTCAGCACCAGGGGCAGCACGCACACCGTGGCCAGGCTGCCGGCGGCGACCGGCGCGGGGATGCGCAGCCAGGGCGCGGGCTCGGCGCCCCGTAGCGAGGTGGCCAGCAGGCAGCCGGTGAACAGGAAGATGGCGTTGCTGTCGGGTGAGTAGTAGGTCCAGTCGTAGGTGAGGGCCACGATCGACAGCACGTGCCACGCCAGGGCGGCGATCCAGATGTTGCGCACCACGCGCGTCACCCGGGCCCCGTCGCCGTTCACCCGGGAGATGATCCAGCCCAGCAGCAGCGGCCAGACGAAGTAGAACTGCTCCTCCACCGACAGCGACCAGGCGTGCCCGAGCACCGAGAAGTGCCCGGTGGCGCTGTCGAAGTCCTGCACGTAGAAGAGGGTCGTCATCAGCCCGGGCAGGATGTGGTGCAGCCGCGGGTCGTGCGCCAGCCAGAGCACCAGGGGCGTGAGGACGACGAGGAGCACCAGCGCCGGGAAGAGCCGCAGACCGCGCCGGATGTAGAAGTCCGTCATGCTGACCCGCCCGAACCGCTCGCGTTCGGCCAGCAGCAGGCTCGTGATCAGGAACCCGGAGAGCACGAAGAAGATCGCCACCCCGGCCGGCCCGAGCAGTTCGGCGTGATAACTGCTGACGTGTGAGAGCACCACCATGATCACGGCCAGGCCGCGCAGGCCGTCGAGACCGGGGATCCGGTGGTGCGCACTCTTGCCTGCACTGGACGATGTCACGATCAAGCATGATGACGCTTAGAGGGAGCTGAGTGTTAACGATTCCTCTGTGACATCCTCCGAATGAGTGACGGCCGGACGGGGAGACTTGGCATGGGACACGTTCTGGTCGCGGTCGACAAGTTCAAGGGCTCCCTCGACGGCCGCACCGCCAATGCCGCGCTCGCCCGCGGCCTGCGTCGTGCCCGGCCGGACCTGCCGGTGCGGGTGCGGGAAGTGGCCGACGGCGGCGACGGCACCCTGGCGGTGCTGCTGGACAACGGATTCCGCGCGGTCGCCGTCGACGTCACCGGCCCCACCATGGTGCCGCGCCGGTCGCTGATCGGGCTGCGCGGAGACGAGGCGTTCGTCGAGCTCGCCGAGGTCTGCGGGCTGGTGCACCTGCCCGGCCACCGGCTGGACGGGATGCGTTCCACCACCTGGGGTCTGGGCCTGGCCGTGCGCGCCGCGCTCGACCTGGGCGCGCGCGGCGTGCACCTGGCCATCGGCGGCAGCGCCTCCACCGACGGCGGTCTCGGTCTGCTCACGGCGCTCGGCGCGGTCGCCACCGACGCGTCCGGCGCCCCGGTCACGCCCGACGCCGCGGGCCTGCTCCGGGTGACCGCCCTGGACCTGTCCGGCCTGGACCGGAGGCTGACGGGGGCCAGGATCGTCGCGGTCACCGACGTCCACAACCGGCTGACCGGACCGCAGGGCGCCGCCCACGTGTACGGCCCGCAGAAGGGCCTGACCGAGGACCAGATCCCGGCTGTCGACGCCGCGCTGGGAACCTGGGCCGAACTGCTGCACCTCGATCCCGCGCAGCCGGGCACCGGGGCCGCGGGCGGTGTCGGCGCGGGCGTCGTCGGCGGTCTGGGCGGCCGTCTCGTGCCCGGCGCCCCGTACGTGCTCGACGCGACCGGGTTCGACGCCGACCTGCCCGGCGCGTCGCTGGTGGTGACCGGCGAGGGGTCGTGGGACGAGCAGAGCCCGCACGGCAAGGCCCCCGCCGAGGTGCTGCGCCGGGCCCGGGCGGCCGGCCTGCCCACCGCTCTGGTCGCCGGCCGGGTCAGCGGTCACGATCTGCTCCGCGAGCTGGGGGTGCACCCGGTGACGGCCCTGACCGAGCTGGCCGGCGGCTCGGCCGAGGTGGCGATGCGCGACGCGGAGCGACTGCTCGAGCTGGCCGGCACACGGCTGGGGAACGGGCTGCCCCGGTCCGGCTGAGTCCCCGGCGGAACGCCGGATCCGTTGACGTGCGCCGGTTCTCAGAACGGGTAGACGGGCAGGCTCCCCCGCAGCGTCACCCACTGCGTCTCGGTGAACGCCTCGATGTTCGCGGCCGGGCCGCCCGCGCGTGAGCCGGTGCCGGAGGCGCCCAGGCCACCGAACGGCGCCACCGCCTCGTCGTTCACCGTCTGGTCGTTGATGTGCACCAGGCCGGTCGGGATCCGCCCGGCCAGCTCCAGCCCGGCATACACGTCGTCGGTGAGAATGCCCAGCGAGAGCCCGTACTCGGACCCGGCGGCGAGCGCGGCCACCTCGTCGGCCGAGCCGAACGGGGTGACGGGGGCGACCGGGCCGAAGATCTCCTGCTGGTAGGCCGGGGCCTGCTGGGGCACCCGGCCGAGCACGGTGGGGCGGTAGAACAGGTCGTCGTAGGTGCCGCCGGTGAGCAGCGCGGCGCCGGCCGTGACGCTGGTGGTGACCAGGTCGTGCACCCGGTCGCGCTGCCCGGCGTCGATCAGCGGGCCGAGCGCGACCTGCTCCCGGTAGGGGTCGCCGACCGGCAGCTTCTCCACCCGGGCGGCCAGCGACTCGGCATAGGCGTCGGCGATCGACTCGTGCACCAGGTGCCGGCTGGTGGCCATGCAGATCTGGCCGGAGTTGAGGAAGGTGCCCCAGGCCCCGACGGCGGCGGCCTTCTCCACGTCGACGTCGGGCATGACGATGAGCGCGGAGTTGCCGCCGAGTTCCAGGTGCGCGCGCTTGAGGTGCTGCCCGGCGATCGCACCGACCGCGCGCCCGGCCCTGGTCGAGCCGGTGAACGCCACGACCCGGACCTCGGGCGCGACGATCAGGGCCTCGCCGACGTCCGCTCCCCCGGGCAGCACCTGGAACACACCCTCGGGCACACCGGCGGCCTCGAACAGCGCCGCGAACACCGCGCCGCCGCAGATCGCGGTGCGCGGGTCGGGCTTGAGCAGCACGGCGTTGCCGAGGGCGAGGGCCGGGGCGACGGCGCGGACCGCCAGGATGGTGGGCACGTTGAACGGGGCGATCACCCCGACCACGCCGACGGGCAGGCGGCGGGCGAAGCTCAGCCGGGGCTCACCGGTGCGCAGCAGCTCGCCGTAGGGGTGGCCGGGCAGGGCGGACGCCTCGTAGCACTCCTGCGCGCAGGTGTGCACCTGGAAGTCGCCGAACGGGGCGATCGCGCCGGCCTCACGTGCCAGCCAGCCCTTGATCTCGTCGGCGTTCTCCTCCAGCAAAGCCCCGGCGCGCCGCAGCACGGCCGCGCGCTGCTCGAACGACGTTGCGGCCCAGTCTTTCTGGGCGGCCGAGGCGCGGCGGGCGGCGTCGGCCACGTCACCCGGGGTGGCCCGGCCGACCGCGGCGATGACCTGGCCGGTGGCGGGCTCGACGGCGTCGTGGTGGCCGCCCGAGCCGTCGGACCAGCGGCCCGTCCAGATCTTGCCGTGCCAGGAGTTCCCGTCCAGCAGTGCCATGACGATCGCCTTTCCCGTCGCTGTCGGCCAGCAAGCAGCATAGGGCGATGCCCGCGCCGCGGCCGGGCCACTCGTCCGGCGGTCCGGCGGGCGCGGCGCTCAAGGCCGGGCCCGAACCGGTCGATCTTCCGAACCGTTCAGGACGTGGACGACGCTGACGGGGACAGGACGTGGACGGGGACACGCAGGTCGCGGAAGGACTCGGCATGAACCCGGTCAGGCCCGTCCTGGACCCGCGCCGGATCCGCGCGGTGGAGGGCACCGGGCTGCTGCACCGGCCCCCGGCGCCCGGTCTGGAACGGCTCACCCGCCTGGCGGCCCGGCTGCTGAACGCCCCGGTGGTGCTGGTGTCGCTGGTGACCGGCGACCGGCAGGTGTTCGTGAGCCAGCTCGGCCTGCCGCAGCCCTGGTCGGACGCCGGCGAGACACCGCTGACGCACTCGTTCTGCCAGCACGTGGTCGACAGCGACGCCCCGCTGGTGGTGTCGGACGCCCGTGAGAACGACCTGGTGAAAGACAATCTGGCGGTCTCGGACATCGGCGTCACCAGTTACGCGGGCATGCCGATCCGGCTGGACTCGGGCACCTACGGGGCGTTCTGCGCGATCGACGCCGAGCCGCGCGAGTGGACGCCGCAGGAGCTGGAGATCCTGGAGGACCTGGCCGCGGAGATCGCCCTGGAGCAGGCGGCCCGGGAGGCGCAGGAGTCGTCGGCCACCTTCCGGGCGATCCTCACCGCCACGAACGACGCCTACCTGTCGGTGGACGCCGACGGCGTCGTGCTGGAGTGGAACCCGGCCGCGCAGAACCTGTTCGGGTTCGACCGGGAGGTGGCGGTCGGGTCCCGGCTGGACCGGCTGATCATTCCCTCCGGGGCCCAGAACCTCTACTCCGACGCGCTCTTCCCGGTGGGTGACGACGGCCTGGGCACCGCGCAGACGGGCGAGCGGTCGGAGCTGCCGGCCATCGACCGGCACGGGCGCACCTTCCCGGTGGAGATCTCCGCACAGGTCACCCGCACCGGCGTCCGCCCGGTCTGTCACGCGTTCGTGCACGACATCAGCGCCCGCCGCGCCCACCAGGAGGAACTGCGCCGCCAGGCCGAGCTGATCGACTGCGCCCCGGCGGCGATCGTGGTGCGCGACATGGACGGCACGATCCGCAGCTGGAACCGGGGCGCCGAGGACATGTACGGCTGGCCGGCCCAGGCGGTGATCGGCCGCAACATCCACCGGCTGCTGAGTACCGGCTTCCCGAAGGGACTTCCGCAGGTCGAGAGCACCCTGCTGGACGACGGGCACTGGCAGGGCGAGCTGCACCACCGGCGGGCGGACGGCGCCCGGCTGGTCGCGCTCAGCCAGCACGTGCTGCGCTCCACCGCGGACGGCATCGGGCAGGAGGTGATCGAGACCAACACCGACATCACCGAGCGCCGGCACGCCGAGGAACGACTCAGCGCCAGCGAGAGCCAGTTCCGGGTGCAGTTCCACCAGGCCACGATCGGGCAGACGATCATCGGCCTGGACGGCCGGTTCATCCGGGTGAACGAGGCCTTCGCCCGCATGCTCGGGTACTCGCCCGACGAGATGGTGGGGCTGGTCAACGCGTCGTTCACGCACCCGGACGACCAGGGCCGGGCGGCCCGGCAGCTGGCCGGGCTGTACTCCGGGGAGTACGACTCCTACGAGCACAGCAAGCGGCTGGTGCACCGGGACGGTCACGCGGTGGACGCCCAGGTGGGGGTGCGACTGGTGCGCGACGCGGACGGGCATCCGCTGCACCTGATCGGGTTCGTGCAGGACATCAGCGCGCAACTGGTGATCCAGCGCGAGCGCGACGAGGCCCTGGCCACCCTGGGCCGGCGAAACGTCCAGCTGGAAGACACCAATCACGACCTGGAGGGCGCCAACCAGCTGAAGCTCGACCTGATGGGCATGCTGTCGCACGACATCGGCGCTCCGCTGAGCACGATCATGGGCTACGGCGAGATCCTCACCGAGCCGGAGCAGCCGGACGTGGTCACCTCGGCCGCGGCGAAGATCGTGCGGGCGGCCCAGCGTATCGACCAGCTACGGCAGAACGTGCTGGCCATGTGCAGCAGCGACACGAACAAGCTCCAGGCCCACCGCGAGGTGGTGGGCCTGCGGCGGGCGCTGATCGAGGTGGTCGAGGCGGCCGAGACGGACGTGCCGGTGACCTGCCCGGAACACGTTCAGGTGCTGGTGAATCCGCAGCATCTCCAGCAGATCGTCACCAATTTTCTGACGAACGCGGCGAAGTACGGCGGGGGCGCGACGGCCGTCACGGTCACCACCGACGCCGGGTCGGCCACGATCGGCGTGCACGACGAGGGACCCGGGGTGCCCGCGGACGTGCGGGAGCACCTGTTCGAGCGATACACCCGGGCCGCGGACGCCGGGGCGGGCGGCACCGCCGGGCACGGGCTGGGCCTGCACATCGTGGCGAGCCTGGCCGAGGCCAACGGCGGAGCCGTCGGGCACCTCGACAACCGGCCCACCGGAAGCGTGTTCACGTTGCGGCTGGAGGCTGCCTACTGAAATGGTGGACGACGATGAGCTCTTTCCAAACTCATCGTCGTCCACCATTTTACTCCGCGCTCTTGACCGAGGCGTGCGCGACGGCGTGCACCACCGCCCACGACAGGGCGGTGTCGGCCACCTCTTCCCAGCCCGGCTCGGCGCACGTCCAGTGCGAGCGGCCGGGGAACTCGTGGTACTCGGTGAGGGCCGGTGACTTGTCGTACTTCTTGGCGTTGGCCTTGTTCACCGACGCCGGCATGATGTGGTCGGCGCCGCCGGAGATGAACAGCAGCGGGGCCCGGTCGGGCTTGGCGTAGTCCACCCAGGTCTCCTGGTGGCCCGGCTTGAAGTTGGCGAAAAGACCGTACTCCCAGACGAAGTGCCCGGCCGTCGGGATGTAGTAGCGGTCGTAGACGGCGTCCGACTCCTCACGGCTCAGCGTGTTCGCGAAGGCGTAGTGGAACTCGGCGGGGGTGAACCCGGCCTCCCGCTTGCGCGTGGCCGGGTTGCGCAGGATCGGGAACAGCGAGCGGGCCTGCGACACCGGCGTCACGCGCACCCCCTCGGTGGGCGCCGAGTCGATCACCACACCGGCGCTGCCCAGCCCCTTGGCCAGCAGCAACTGGGTCAGCGTGCCGCCGAAGGAGTGGCCGATGATGATCGGCGGCTTGTCCAGGGCCTCGATCACCGCCGAATGGTGCTCGATGATGGCCGGCACCCGCTGGTTCGCGATCACCTCGGGCTTCTCACGCAGCGCCTCGACCTCGATCTCGAAGCCCGGGTACGGCGGCACGATCACCTTGTAGCCCTTGGCCTCGTAGTACGGAACCCAGTGCTCCCAGCTGCGCGGTGTCATCCAGAGCCCGTGGACGAGCACCACGGTGTCCGGGGCGAACTCTTCACTCATCGACTCAGCTCCGAAAGTCGGCCGGCGTTCCCTCTCGCCCGAGTCTGGAAGATCATCACCGGCCCGGACAATGCCCTGACCGCAGAACGTGCGAAACACCGCATTTCGTCATACCTGGGGCGCGATACCACGGATCGTCGAAGGGGACGTTCGCGGCATACTGTTCATGTGACGTTCGGACTCATCGGTGGCCCTGAGAAGCGCGACATCATCCTCGTCGGGTACAGCGACTCGTGGCCATCACGGTTCCGGCAGGAACGTGACCGGATCGTCGCCGCCCTGGGCGAAAAGGCGGTCCGGGTGGATCATGTCGGCTCCACCTCGATCCCCGGCCTGACCGCCAAGCCGATCATCGACATCGACCTGAGCGTGAGCGACGCCGACGACGAGGCGGACTATCTGCCGCAGCTCCTGGCGGCCGGCTACGAGCTGCGGGTGCGCGAGCCCGACCACCGCCTGGTGCGCACCCCCGACGGTTCCGTGCACGTCCACATCTGCTCCACCGGCAGCGAGTGGGAGCGCCGTCACCTGCTGTTCCGGGACTGGCTGCGTCGCGACGTCTCCGACCGCGACGCCTATGCCGCCCTGAAAGTTCAGCTGGCGCAGCATGACTGGCCGGACACGAACGCCTACTCCGACGCCAAGGGCGGGCTGATCGCCGTCATCACCGACCGCGCCGAGTCCTGGGCGGCCGCCACCGGCTGGACGGTCTGGCGCTCCTAGCTATGACTAGCTCAGGTCGCCGACCTTGACGTAGCTCGGGATGCTGATGCAGCCGGCCTGCTTGCCGACCTCCTCGAGGCCCTCCAGGTCGCCCGCGGCGAAGCCGTCGGGGGTGGACTTGGACAGCACCGGGTACATCAGCTCGCCCTTCTTCTTCGCGTCGCCGAGACCGGTGACGTGGCCGAGCTCGTGCAGCACCACGTTGCCCCGGGTCAGGCCGGCGCCGAAGCCCTCCGCGAGGTTCTCGATCCTGGTGGCGTCGAGCAGCACCTGACCGCGCACCGCCGCGGCGCCTTCCTCGTCGTTGTCGAACCAGCTGGTCCAGAGCACGCCGCCCCAGGCCGGGTAGTCCTCCTCCATCTGGAAGTCGGTGTCGCTCTGCGGCTTCACCACGGCCACGACGATCTCGGCCGGCTGCTGCTGGATGGTGTCTTTCTGCGGCACGAAGTCGGTGTCACCGCGGTAGCGGTAGATGATGCCGGTGGCGGCGTGCAGCTTCTTGAACGACTCCATGATGGTCCGCAGCATCTCCTTGTGCTCGGACTCGGGCAGGCCGACCAGGTTCACCCGGTAGCTGACCACGCGCTGGCAGGGGTTCCAGCGGATGTTGGACGCCTTGCCGCT
Organism: Kineosporia corallincola; assembly: GCF_018499875.1. Lineage (GTDB taxonomy): Bacteria > Actinomycetota > Actinomycetes > Actinomycetales > Kineosporiaceae > Kineosporia > Kineosporia corallincola. Next base: position 337,560 of record NZ_JAHBAY010000003.1, read on the forward strand.
GTGCAGGTCGGCCCGCATCAGTGAGTACGAGCCGGCGTCGTAGGTCTCGGTGTCGGTGCTGGTCATCAGGCCGACGTCGTTGCTGGTGATGCTGCTGACCTGGTAGGCCGACGAGTGCGTGACCTCGCTGGTCTCGTGCACCGTGGCGGCCTCGACGGCGGTGGGCACGATCTGGGGGGCGATGAGCAGGCCCGCCCCGACCAGGGCGGCGATGCCGAGCCCCGTCCACTCGATCCGCTTCTTCACCGTCATGTCGCGCCAGCGCACCGTAAGAACCCCGTCTCTCGTCGTCATCATCCGGACCTGTGTGGTCACTGTGTGTGATTCGAGAGTCGGGCATGATGCGTGACGGGGGGTACCTGCCGATCGGGTGAAGGAGTCGCGTGCCGACCCCGGCCCGTCACGGTACGTGTCACGCAGCAGGCGTTTTCACGCTCAGCTGCTGAGCCGGCCGGGTGACGGCACCGGGTCGGCCGCCCGGAGCGGCCTACCCCGCCATCGGCCCCGAACGGCCCAGCAGCCCGGGCAACTCGAGCAGGGTCTTGATCACCGGGACCTGCTGGTGCCGCACCGCCCGGACCGTCATCGGTTCGCCCCCGCATGGCCCGTCATGTCTCCGGCCCGCCCGCGGTCTCGTAGCGCCAGAACGACCGGACCGTCACCCCGATCCCGGCCACGACCACCAGACAGGCCAGTCCTCCGCCGACCCATGAGATGGTCGGCGAGGTCAGTGACGCCATGCCACCGGCCCGGGCGTCGCCGAGTCGCGGTCCGCCGGCGACCACCGTGACGAAGACGCCCTGCATGCGTCCACGCATCTCGTCGGGCGCGAAGGTCTGGAGGATGGTCTGCCGCAGCACCGCGCTGACCAGGTCGGCCGCCCCGGCCACCGCGAGCAGAGCGAACACCACCCACAGCTGCTGCCCGACGCCGGCCAGGGCCACCGCCACGCCCCAGGCCATGACAGCCAGGATCAGCGCCCGCCCCTGCCGCCGCACCCGGCCGATCCAGCCGCCCAGCAGACCGGCCACGACCGACCCGACGGCGATGGCCGCGTAGAGCGGGCCGACGTCGCCGCCGAACCGCTCCTCCGCGATCGCCGGGAACAGCGCCGTGGGCATGGCCAGCACCATGGCGCAGATGTCGACCAGGAACGACATCCACAGCATCGGGCTGCGGGCGATGAACGCCAGGCCCTCGACGACCGACCGCAGGCCGAGCGAGGTTCCGGTGCCGGACGGCGGGATCGGCGGGAGCTCGAAGCCGGCCCACAGCGCGGCGGTGAACAGCACGGCGTCGATGCCGTAGGCGTAGAGGTAGCCGTGGTGGAGGCCGAGCAGGGCACCGGCCAGCAACGGCCCGGCCACCTGGCCGATGTTGCCCATCGTGTAGTTCAGGGCGTTCGCGGCGGGAACCAGGACGGGTTCGACCAGACGCGGCACGATCGCCCCACGGGTGGACGACGAAACCGCGAAACCCCCGGCCTGCACGAAGATCAGGGCTAGGATCACCCAGGGCTTGCGCAGGCCGAGCAGGGTCTGCGCGAACAGGGCCAGCGTGACCGCCCAGGTGACGCAGGACGAGGACAGGTACAGCTTGCGCCGGTCCACCGCGTCGGCGATCGCCCCGCCGTAGAGCCCGAACGCGACCACCGGGATCAGCCCCGCCAGCCCGACCAGGCCGACGTAGAACGACGAGCCGGTGATGTCGTACATCTGGACGGCCACCGCCGTCGCCGTCAGCATCGACCCGACGAAGGCCGCACTTTGGCCGATCAGCATGCGCCGGTAGGGCAGCACCGCCAGCGGCCGGGTGTCGAGCCCGATCCGGCGCAGCAGAGCCGGTTTCGCCACCGTCCCGACCGGCCGGGTGATCTCCGCGGCGCCCGGCGGCTCACCGGCTGACCCCACGGTGCCGCCGTGCTGGATCTCATCGGTGCCGGGAGTGTCGCTCGTGGCCGTCACCGCCAGGCCGCCAGCAGAATGCGGGTGTGCTCGCGCACCAGCCGCCCGGGCATGGCCTGGCCCGTGGTGAGCACATGCGTCAGCACCGGCCCCATCACCTGCGCCACGGCCAGCGCGTTCTCCGGCATACCCGGCGCGTGCACCCGCACCCGGTCGAGCACCACGACGGTCGGCGCGGTGAGCAGGTCGGCCCGGTGCACCAGATCGGCCACCTGCGGGTCGTGCTGCGCCTCGCCGATCAGCGCGCGACAGGCCAGACCGGGTGGCTCCTCGGTCAGGAATCGCCCGAGAAGCTCCAGGTAGGAGGCAAGTTCGTGGTGCGGATCGGGGTGCGGCGCGACCACCAGCTCGTCCGTCGCGTCCTGGGTGCAGGCCTCGACCAGGATCTCGGCCTTGCCCGACCACCAGCGGTACACGGTCGGCCGGCCGACCCCGGCGCGCTCGGCGATGTTCTTCATGGTCATGGCGGCATAACCGACCTCGACGAGCAGGTCGTCGACGGCGTCCAGCACCGCCTGCCGGGCCTCTTCGCTGCGAGGACGGCCCGGTGCAGCAGAAACGTTCACGCCGCCACAATAACGTTCCACCATGTAACGAAATCAAGTCGATCACGCTCCGCCCCCCGTCTCGTCGTATTTCAGCCCTGGAGCCCCGTCACCCGCATTGTGATGTTGATACGCCCCTCCTCCAGCCCGCACCCCTGCGGAGCGGTTCCCGGGTAGACCTTCGGAATGCCGTGATAGGCCAGCCGCGACGGCCCGCCGAACACGAACAGGTCTCCCGACGCCAGGTCGATGTCTTCGTAGGGCCGGCCCCGGTTCTCGGTGTTGCCGAACCGGAATCGGCAGGTGTCACCGATCGACAGGGAGACCACCGGCGCCGACGACGCCTCGTCCTTGTCCTGGTGCATGCCCATGCGCGCCTGCGCGTCGTAGTAGTTCACCAGAGCGGTGTCGGGCGAATAGCTTTCGGCCAGATCCGGATCGACCTCGGCCAGGGCCCGCCGCCCCAGCCTCACCATCCAGTCGGGAAAGCCGAGCACCCGGTTCCCGTTCACGTCGACGGCCTCCCGGCTGTAGCGGTACGGACGCCAGTGCCAGCCCAGGCAGACCGTTTTCACGCTCATCTCGTGCCCGTTGACCACGGCACCGCGCAGCGGCACCGGCCCCTGGACCCACTCCCGGAACCGCGCCACGATCCAGGCCTGCTGCTCGAGTGTGAGCCACCCCGGCGCCCAGTACGCCCCCGGCGCCAGCTCACGGCGTGGCCGGGCGAACAGCTCGTCACCGAACAACGCGCCCGCCCCGCTCACGACGGCTCCCCGGAGCGGGACGCCTCGCGCCACGCCCGGTACCGCGCCGGAAGACAGGCACCGCACGGCCGGTAGCCGGCGGCCACCGCGACGGCCTCGGAGGCGAAGAACACCCGGTATTTCACGTAGCCACCCTTCGAGATCGCCCGCAGCGCGGCCGGGCAGTCCAGCCGCCCGTAGACCTTGTGCCGCCGGTGCCCACCCAGCAGCCCCGGCACGTCCGACCGATACGACCGGCCCTCGGCGCCCAGCAGCGTATACATCTGCCTGGTGCGCTCATCCCCCCGGCCCATCCGGCCCTCCCCCATGCAGAACCCGATCGCGCAGATCCGGGCAGACAACCGAACTGGACACACCTCACGGGCTCCAGCGATGCCCAGCACGGGCCGCACACGAAACACGCCCCGGACATCACAACCCAGACCCAGCCCTCTCCGAAGAAGGATCCGGTGACCGGCGCCGCACCGACACCGCAGACCAGCCACCCCCGTCACCAGGTAAACGCCGCCCGGCACGCAAACGTGAGGCCTCCGGCCAGATTCCTCACACCAGCAGACGCTCCCGCAGGGCGATCAGCACGTCACGTCCGATCCCCGACTCCTCCAGCAGGTACCGCTCCACCGACCCGTACCGCTCCCGCAGATCGGCCAGCACCAGCTCCATGATCCGCGCCGGAGCCCGCCCGTACCCAGGCCACAGCGACGTCCGGCCGGGGTGAGCCGCACGCCAGTCGGCCACCAGCCGCTCCGTGGCCAGTTCGGTGAGGGCGAAGTCGGCGAGCACCTCCTCGTCCGGCACCCCGAGCAGAGACAGGACCAGGGCCGCGATCAGCCCGGTCCGGTCCTTGCCCGAGGCGCAGTGGAACACCACCGGGCCCTCGTCGGTCGCGATCAGCTCGATCACCTGGCCTATCTCGGCGGCCCCGTCCTCCAGCACCTCCGCGAACCGGTCGGCCAGGTAGCGCCAGGGATCCACCGCGGGGTCGATCGTGGCCTGGTCGTAGGGACGGTGCTCGATGCTGAGATTGGCGTAGTGGAAGAGTTCCGGCGAGGGAACGCGTCCCTTCGCCTCGATCTCCCAGGGGTAGCGCAGATCGATCACGGTGGTGATGCCCAGCGCGAGGAAGCGCTCCCAGTCGGCCCCCTCCAGCTTGGCCAGGGAGTCCGAACGGTAGAGCCGCCCCCGGCCCACGGTCCGGCCGTCAAGACCCCGGTAGCCACCGAGGTCGCGGAAGTTGTGCAGCCGCCCGAACGCGGTGTGCCGAGTGCCCATGGCCAGACCCTAGGGCGTGTTGTGGAGTTCACCGCCGTAGCGAGGAGGTGCCCCGCAGTAGGCATGGGATCCCACAACACGCCCCAGGTCACCAGCTGGACTTCGTGATGCCCGGCAGCTCCCCCCGGTGGGCCATCTCACGGAAGCGCACCCGGGACAACCCGAACCGGCCCAGGTGCCCGCGCGGGCGCCCGTCCACCACGTCCCGGTTGCGCAGCCGGGTCGGCGAGGCGTTGCGCGGCAGCCGGTGCAGGGCGGCCATCGCCTCGGCCCGCTCGGCCTCGCCCACGTGCGGATTCACGCTCAGCCGCTTGAGTTCCAGCCGGCGCTCGGCGTACCGGTCCACCACCTCGCGGCGCTGAGCGTCGCGGGCGATCTTGCTCTTCTTCGCCATTACAGACGCACCCCCCGGGCCTGGATGTCGCGCACCACGGCCTCGATGCCGCGCCGGTCGACGGTCTTGATGCCGCGGGCACTGAGGGTCAGCGTGACCTGCCGGCCGAGCGAGGGCACCCAGTAGCGCTTGGTCTGGATGTTCAGGTCGAACCGGCGCTTGGTGCGCCGGTGAGAGTGCGAGATCGCGTGGCCGAAGCCGGGAACCGCCCCGGTGACCATGCAGACGCGGGACACATGTGCCTCCTGCGATCGGGAATGAATCGCCGCCAGGTTAGCTTATTGAAAACGATTCTCAATCTGCCTAAGGTGTTCCGCATGCCCGACGTCCCCGTCCTGACCGTCACCTCGATCGACCCGGTACTGCGCGACAGTGCCGTCGCCGCCCTGCTGCTCGACCTTCCGGACGCCGTGGCGGTGCGCCACGACATCACGCCGGACGGCCGTCTGCACCGCGTCGTCCATGATTGGTCCGGGGTGCTCGACAGGCACACCCAGTCACTGGATCACGGCTGTCTGTCCTGCGCCCTGCGCGCCGACCTGCTGCCGGTCCTGCGCGGCCTGATCACGCAAGACCGGCCGCCGCGACAGATCATCGTGGGCCTGCCCGTCACCAGCGAGCCACAACCGCTGGTGCACGCGATCCAGCCCGCCACCGACGGCTACGGCGCCGGCCTGGTGCCGGGTGCGCGGGTCGCCGCGGTGATCGCGACCGCCTCCACCGCAAGCCTTCTCGACGACCTGTTCGGTGACGACCTGCTCGCCGAGCGGGGCCTGGAACTCAATCCGGACGACCGCCGTTCGGTGGGCGAGTCCCTCGCCACCCAGCTGGAACACGCCGACGTCGTGCTGCTCGACGGCGTGGCCGGAACCCGCGAGAACGACCTGCTCGACCACCTGATCGGCACCGGACGGCCGAGATCCCTTGTCACGGAGGTGGACACGGCCGGTCTTCTCGCCGTCCACCGTTCGCCCGACGACCCGAGAGGCGACCTGCTGCACCTGCCCGCCACCACCGCGCCCGACACACCCCACGTCTGGTCGCTGGACCTGCACTCGCACAAGCCGTTTCACCCCGCCCGGTTGCACACCGAGCTCCAGGCACTGGGCGACGGCCCGATCCGGGCACGTGGCACCTTCTGGCTGCCGGGGCGTCCCACCGTCATCGGAATCTGGGACGGCGCGGGCGGGCAGCTGAGCATCGGTGCCGCCGGAACCTGGCCGGGTGGTGTCCGAAGCACCCGGCTGCGGGTGACAGGCATCGGCCCGCAACGGGATTCGGTCGCCCGGGCGTTCTCCCGGGCCCTGATGACGGACCGGGAGATGGAGCACGGGATCGGGAGATGGGACGGCGTCGACGACGGTTTCGGCCCCTGGCTGGGCGTCGACGACAGCGTCGAGGACGACCTCAGCGCCTGACAACCCGAGGAGAGAGACATGAAGGTACGCGCGTCACTGAAATCCCTGAAGGAAAAGCCCGGTTCGATCGTCGTACGACGCCGCGGCAAGGTCTACGTGATCAACAAGAAGAACCCCCGATGGAAAGGACGGCAGGGCTGATGAAACCCGGCATCCACCCCGAGTACCGGCCCGTGGTCTTCCGGGACCGCGGCGCCGGCACGGCGTTCCTCACCCGCTCGACGATCTCGGCGAAGGCCACGGTCGAGTGGGAGGACGGCAACGAGTACCCCGTCGTCGACGTGGACATCTCCAGCGCCAGCCATCCGTTCTGGACCGGCCGGGCGCGTAGCAACGACGTCGAGGGCCGGATCGCGCGGTTCCAGAGGCGTTACGGCACGAACTGAACGACCGGCGCCGGGAAGAGGGCTCACGGGCCCTCTTCCCATCTGCGCGCCTGGTGGGCAGTTCTCCCTGTCTGTCACAATGTGCGACCGCGCGGTGCACCGGTCGCGCGCCCACCTGACTGGGGAGAACGAACGTGTCCACCAACGAGCGGACGACGGCGGACGGCGACGACCCGCCCACGATCGAGCTCGACGAGATCGTGCCCGGGCCGTCGCGCCGCACGCCCTCCCGCGGGCCGTTCCGCAGCCATCCCACGCTCTGGGCCGTCGCGGCCGTGCTCGCCGTCGTGCTGGGCGGCGCGACCCTGATCCACTGGGTCACCCGTACCCCCGACGTCCAGGAGTCGTCGCTGTCCGGCACCGACGTCACCATCCCGTTGCCGGACGAATCAGGTTCCGCCACCGCGACCTCGATCCCTGAGACCCCCACCGCGACCGGTTCGGCCACGATCACACCGACGGACGACACGGGCCGCAAGTCCCCCGGCGCGAGCCAGGACCCCGCCTCCGCCACCTCCGGCACGAACAACGGATCCGGCGGTTCCGACGGCGGCAGCGGTTCCGGCAATGGTTCCGGCAGCGGTTCCGGCGGCGGCTCAGGAGCCGGGACCGGCCAGGGGTCCGGAACGGGTGACAGCGGAACCGACGACGGCACCACCGACGACGGCACCGACGACACCGGTGGTGACGACACCGGAACCGGCAGTGACGACACGGATTCCGGTTCCGGCGACGAGGCGGCCCCCGAGGACGAGCCCACGACGTCCGTCAGCGTCGAGGTCAGTAGCCAGGTGTCGGGCCAGGGCGCCGGCAACATCATGGACGGCGACGGCAGTACCTACTGGGAGGCGGCGAAGGGCTTCCCGCAGACCGTCACCGTCGACCTGGGCAGCACCACCACCGTCGGCCGGCTCACCCTCTCCGCCCCCGCCCCCACCAGCTCGAGCAGCCGCGCCCAGAGCCTGACCGTGCTCGGCAGCACCACCGGCGACTCGTACAGCACGCTCAAGGGCGGCTCGTCGTACCGCTTCGCCTCGGGCGGCTCGGCCACCCAGGTCAGCATCAGCTTCTCCCAGGTCTCCACCCGCTACCTGCGGCTGCGGTTCACCGGCGGCAGCGGGTACTCGGCAGCCCAGCTGGCCGAGCTGGGGGTCTACTCGTCCTGAGGTGAACGGGCGACCATGATCCGCCGACGACAGGAGCACCGGTGTCCGACGAGATCTTCGCGAACCCACGACTGGCGCGCGTCTACGACGCCTTCGACGACAATCGCGAGGACCTCGACGCGTACCTGCGCCTGGCCGACGACCTCGGGGCCCTCCACGTGGTCGATGTCGGCTGCGGCACCGGCACGTTGGCGATCATGCTGGCGGCGCGCGGGCGCACGGTGACGGGTATTGATCCGGCCACGGCCTCGCTGGACGTCGCGCGGCGCAAACCGGGTGCGGAAGCCGTGAACTGGATCCGTGGCGATGCCCAGGACCTCGACCTGACCGGCGTGGACCTGATCACGATGACCGGGAACATGGTTCAGGCCATCACGGATCCGGATGGCTGGGACGCCGCCCTGAACGCGTGCAGCCACGCCCTCCGGCCAGGGGGACATCTGGTCTTCGAATCGCGGAACCCAGCGTTCCGGGCCTGGGAGGGCTGGACCGCCGACCGGACCCGCCTCACCCGTGACATCGACGGGATCGGCCTGGTGGAACAGTGGTTTCAGCTGATCGACGTGGACTGGCCCCTGGTGACGTTTCGTGGCACCTGGCGATTCCATGACGACGGTGCCGTGCTGACCTCGATGTCGACACTGCGGTTCCGGGAACGCGGCGAACTCGAGAGCGCCGTGACCAGCCACGGGCTGGAGGTCGTCGACGTGCGGGAGGCGCCGGACCGGCCCGGGCGTGAGTTCGTCGTCATCGCGCGGCGCCCCTGAGGCAGCACGGGTGAGCTCTCTGCTTTTGACACCACCCTGGGCTCCTGGGTGGTGTCAAAAATAAATCCGCCGCCCCCTATCCCCGCCGCCGCGACCGGTCCCGGCGCAACAGCCCGGGCTGGAACTCGTCTGGGGCGGTCCTGTCGTCTCCACCGCCGGAACCGGAGGTCATCCACCCCAGCCGCCCACCGGCGTCCTCAAGCAGCTCAGCCCGCGGCGAAGACGCCACCACCGCCGCGGCCACCGCCGTGGTCAGCGGGATCGCCAGGATCAGCCCGATCGCCCCGACCAGCGTCCGCACGATCTCCTCGGCGATCTGCCCGCCGGTCAGCACCCGGGTCAGGGGCTGGTGGTACAGGTCGATGAGGATGAGTGTCGGCAGGGCGGCGCCGGCGTAGGCGAACGCGATCGTGTACACGGTCGACGCGAGATGGTCACGGCCCACCCGCATTCCGCTCACGAACAGCTGCCGGAAGCCCAGCTCCGGCGCGTGCGCCCGCACCTCCCAGACCGCGGAGGCCTGGGTGATCGTGACGTCGTTCAGCACGCCCAAGCCTGCCACGATGATCCCGCAGAGGATCACCCCGGACAGGTCTGAGCTCCCGGTCAGCTGGGCCAGCGTGTAGTTCTCCTCCGAGCTCAGGCCGTTGAGATGCCCTGCGGTGGAGGCCCAGTCGGCCAGCAGCGCGGTCAGGGCCAGGCCGGAGACCGTTCCCAGCAGCGCGGCCGTCGTCTTCGCCGAGACGCCGTGGGCCAGGTAGAGCACCACCGTCATCACCGCGATCGAGCCGGCCAGGGCCACCAGCACCGGGTTCTCGCCGAGTCGCAGCGCGGGCAGCATGAATTTGAGGACGGCGAGGTAGCTCAGGCCCAGCCCGATCATGGCGGCCAGCCCCCGCAACCGGCCGACCGCCACCACCAGCACGGCGAAACCGATCGCCAGCACCGTCAGCGGAAAGCCCCGGGAGAAGTCGATCCAGGCGTACACCGTGCCGTCGGCCAGCGCGCCGGGGTCGGCCCCGGCCGCCGTCGAGCCGTCCAGCGTCTCGGCCGGGTATCGCGCCACCTGGATGCTGTCACCGGGCCCGATCCCCGCCCGGTACACCTGCGCCGGCACCTGCACCGTGACCGAGGCCCCCTGGTCCGGGCCCGAGCCGACCGTCGCCGTCACCGAGGCGCAGGTGGTGGTCTCCGGGATCGTCCCGTCGGCCTGCCGGTCGCTGGACGTGCCGGCGCACTGCGTGGCCGAGGCCGCCGTCACCGTGGCCGGGTAGGCGTCCTCCGCCTCCTCCCCCTGCGCCGACACCTGCCGGGCCACCGTCGGCGTGCCGCTCGGCCACAGCATCACCAGCCCGGCGACCGTGGCGGCCAGCAGCGGAACCAGCACGGCCAGCAGCCAGGTCAGCGCGCGGCGGCCGATCCGGAAGTCGTCGCCCCCCGCACCGTGGGAGTGATGGGAGCCCATGGGGCGAACCTAGGGACAAGCCTTCTCGGTGTCCAACGGTCGCCCGTGCCGGTCGGACGGGACGCTCCCGGCCACGATGACCGTTCGTCGCCAGATCTGTCCCCGGCGTCGCTTTCGCACCAGGTTTACCGCTAACTTCCTTTACCGGTAAACCTGCCGAAAGCGCAGGCCAGGCATCGGAGTGGATGCGTCCGGCCCCGTGTCCACTCCTCCAACGAGGAGGTTGTGCCTTGCGACAGCGACGGATCGTCACCGGGGGCGCGCTCGCGCTCGCGGCGGCCCTTCTGGTGAGCGCGTGCGGCGGCGGCAGCGATTCCGCCGACAGCGCCGAGGAGATCAACACGTCCCCCACGGGCGACGGGCAGACGCTGACCGTCTGGACCTACGAGGACGAGACCAGCGCCATGGGCATCGCCTGGAAGAAGGCGATGGAGCAGTTCACCGAGGAGACCGGTGCCCAGGTCGACTTCCAGCTGAAGAGCTTCGAGCAGATCAACGCCTCGGCCAGCCAGGTGCTCAACTCCGACAGCGCGCCCGACATCCTGGAGTACAACAAGGGCAACGCCACCTCAGGCCTGCTCTCCAGCCAGGGACTGCTGACCGACCTGACGCCGGCGGTGGAGGCGTACGGCTGGGCCGACAAGCTCTCCGAGTCGCTCCAGACCACGGCCAGGTACAGCGAGGACGGCGTGATGGGGTCCGGGAACTACTACGGCATCCCGAACTACGGCGAGTACGTTCAGGTCTACTACAACAAGGACCTTTTCGAGAAGTACGGCCTCGAGGTGCCGACCACCCTCGACGAGTTCACCGCCGTGCTCCAGAAGTTCAAGGACGAGGGCATCACGCCGCTCGCCGAGTCCGCGCAGGAGTACCCGCTCGGGCAGCTGCTGTACCAGCTGGCCCTGCTGGACGCCGACCGGCAGTGGGTCACCGACTACCAGACCTACACCGCCCCGGCCGATTTCCACGACGCGAGCTGGACCCGGGCCGCGAACACCCTGAAGGAATGGGTGGACAAGGGCTTCATCTCGAAGAACTCGACCGGCCAGAAGGCCCAGGACGCCGGTGACGCGTTCACCGCCGGCACCAACCCGATCTTCTTCTCCGGCAGCTGGTGGTACGGAAGCTTCACCACCGACGCCAAGTTCGACTGGGGCACGTTCCTGTTCCCGGGCGCGAAGCTGTCGCCGGGCTCGTCGGGCAACCTCTGGGTGGTGCCGGAGAACTCCGACGCCAAGGACCTCGCCTACAAGTTCATCGACATCACCATGTCGCCCGAGATCCAGAACCTGATGGGCAACAGCGGCGGCATCCCGGTGGCCGCCGACGAGAGCGCGATCACCGACGAGAAGTCCAAGGAACTGATCAAGAACTTCACCACCCTGACCGGTCAGGACGGCCTGGCGTTCTACCCGGACTGGCCCACGCCGACCTTCTACGGCGAGATCAACGCCGCGCTCCAGGAACTGGTGAACGGCACCAAGTCCGTCGACGAGGTGCTGACCCAGCTCCAGACCGACTACGACAAGGGCGTCAAGGAGATCACCGGGTGATCAAGGGCCAGGGCCGGGCGGGGTACTGGCTGTACCTCGTCCCCGGCGCGATCCTGCTCACGGTCATCATCATCGTGCCGCTGGGCTGGAACGTGTACCTCAGTTTCACGAAGTACCGGGGCATCAAGCCCCCGGAGTGGAACGGGCTGGAGAACTGGAAGGAACTGTTCCACGACGCCGAGTTCTGGGCGTCGTTCCAGCACAGCATCGTCATGGTGGTGGCCATGGTGGTGCTGCCCACGGTGTTCGGGCTGATCCTCGCCTCGCTGCTGTTCGATCTGGTCGGCCGCCGTTTCGACGGGAAGATCGCGGGCCTGCTGCGCGCGGTCTACTACCTGCCGCAGATCCTCCCGATCGCGATCGCCGCGATCGTGGTCGGGTGGATCCTGCGGCCCGAGGACGGCGCGCTGAACGACCTGCTCGACGCCGTCGGCCTGGGCGGCCTCCAGCACAACTGGCTGGGAAGCCCCGACACGGCGCTGCTCTCGATCGGCGCGGTGATGGTCTGGATCCAGATCGGTTATCCGGTGGTGGTCTTCATGTCGGCGCTGCAACGCATCGACCCGCAGCTGTACGAGGCGGCGGAGCTCGACGGCGCCAACTGGTTCCAGCGGTTCCGGGCGATCACCCTGGCCGGCATCCGGCCGGAGATCTTCGTGGTGGTGCTGACCTGCACGGTGGCGGCGCTCAAGGTGTTCGGTCCGGTGTACGCCCTGACCAGGGGTGGGCCCGGCACCTCCACCACGGTGCCGAGCTACTACAGCTACACCGAGTTCTTCACCGCCCAGCGGGTGGGCTACGGCGCCACCATCGCGACCGCTCTCACCGTGGTCGTGCTGGCCGTCGCGATCTTCTTCGTGCGGGCCCAGTTCCGCCTGGTCGACGAGGAGGCACGATGACCGCACAACTGATGGACGACGAGAAGACCACGGAAACCCGCGCACCGCAGAACAGACGGCGGCGCCGGACCGGGCTGGAGTGGCTCGCCCTGGCAATCACGGTGCTGGTGGCCGTGGTGATGATCGCGCCGCTGCTGCTGGTCGTGCTGAACGCGGTGAAGTCGCCCGCCGACTTCTCCGCGCACGGCCCGCTGGGCCTGCCCACCGAGATCTACCTCGACGGCATCAAGACCTTCTGGAATGCCGTCGACTTCCCCCGCAAGGTCTGGAACAGCCTGCTGATCTCCAGCGCGGTGGCGGTGCTCGGGGTGCTGGTCTCGGTGCTGAACGCCTACGCGCTGGGTATCGGGCGGGTCAAGGGCCGGATGTGGGTGCTGGTGGCGTTCCTGCTGGCCACGATCGTGCCGCAGGAGGCGCTGCTCTACCCGCTCTACATCATGTTCAAGAACGTCGGCCTCTACGACACGATCTGGTCGGTCGTGGTGGTGTTCATCGTGATCCACGGGGCGTTCGGAACCTACCTGCTGGCCAGTGTTTTCGGCGCCTTCCCGAAGGAGCTGCTGGAGGCCGCGGCCCTGGACGGGGCCAGCCGCCGGCAGATCCTCTGGAAGGTCGTGGTGCCGGTCTGCCGGCCCACCCTGGCCGTGCTGGCCGTGTTCTTCTTCATCTGGACCTGGAACGAGTTCCTCATCCCGCTGTCCTTCCTGGTCAGCGCCGACAACCAGACCGTCCAGGTGGGCATCGCGACCCTCCAGGGCGAGCGGATCATGAACGTGACCACGATCAGCGCCTCGGCCCTGCTCGGCATCGCGCCCACGCTCCTGTTCTTCCTCGTCTTCCAGCGCACCCTGACCCGCGGGATCACCGCGGGGGCGATCAAGTAAAGGCGGAGTCGATGAAATTCACCGATGGCTTCTGGCTGCCCCGCAAGGGCGTCGAGCCCACCTACGCCCGTGAGGTGTACGACGTCGAGGCCCGGCAGGACCGCCTGATCGTCACCGCCGCCACCCGGGTGGTGAACCACCGGGGCGACACGCTCAACGCCGCCGTGCTCACCCTCACGCTCGACGCCCCGGCCCCCGAGGTGATCCGGGTGCGGGTGGCCCACCACACCGGGGGCCGGGAGCCGGAGCGGTTCGAGCTCACCACCAAGGAGGAGGAGGCCGAGGCCACGTACGACGGCACCACCGCGGTGTTGCGCTCGGGCTCGCTGGAGGCCCGGCTGGAACGCGGCACGCCGTGGAACCTGGCCTTCTGGCAGAACGGGAAACGCCTGACCGGCAGCGGTCATCGCTCCCTCGGCCTGATGCGGACGGCCTGGGGCACGTTCGTGCACGAGCAGCTCGAGCTCGGCGTCGGCGAGGTGGTCTACGGTCTCGGCGAGCGCTTCGGCCCCCTGGCGAAGAACGGCCAGAGCGTGGAGATCTGGAACGAGGACGGCGGGACGTCGAGCGAGCAGGCGTACAAGAACATCCCGTTCTACCTGACCAGCCGCGGCTACGGCGTGCTGGTGAACGAGCCCGGCCGGGTCTCGTTCGAGGTCGGCTCGGAAGCGGTCGAGCGGGTGCAGTTCTCGGTGGCCGGCGAGTCGCTGGAGTACCTGGTGATCGCCGGGCCGGAGCCGAAGACCGTGCTGGACCGTTACACCGCGCTGACCGGGCGGCCGGCCCAGGTGCCGGACTGGAGCTACGGCACCTGGCTGTCGACGAGCTTCACCACCGACTACAGCGAGGAGACGGTCAGCCACTTCGTCGACGGCATGGCCGAGCGCGGGATCCCGCTCAGCGTGTTCCATTTCGACTGCTTCTGGATGCGCGAGTTCAGCTGGTGCGACTTCACCTGGGACCCGCGGGTGTTCCCCGACCCGGTGGGCATGCTGAAGCGGCTGCACGACAAGGACATCCGGGTGTGTGTCTGGATCAACCCGTACATCGGGCAGCGCTCGGTGCTGTTCGACGAGGCGTCCGCGGCGGGCTACCTGCTGAAGCGGGCGGACGGCAGCACGTTCCAGACCGACCAGTGGCAGGCCGGTATGGGCCTGGTGGACTTCACCAACCCGGAAGCGGTGGCCTGGTACCAGGGGCACCTGCGGCGGCTGATGGCCGAGGGGGTGGACGCCTTCAAGACCGACTTCGGCGAGCGGGTGCCCACCGACGTGGTCCACCACTCCGGCGCCGATCCGGAGCGGATGCACAACCTGTACACCCAGTTCTACAACCGGGCCGTGTTCGACGTGATCAAGGAGGTCAGGGGCGAGGACCAGGCCGTGGTGTTCGCCCGGTCGGCCACGGCCGGCGGGCAGCAGTTCCCGGTGCACTGGGGCGGCGACAACACCGCGTCGTACATCTCGATGGCCGAGACCCTGCGCGGGGGGCTGAGTCTCGGGTTCTCCGGGTTCGGGTTCTGGAGCCACGACATCGGCGGGTTCGAGGGTTCGCCCGACGTGGACCTGTTCAAGCGGTGGACGGCGTTCGGCATGCTGTCGAGCCACAGCCGGTTCCACGGCAGCAGCTCGTACCGGGTGCCGTGGCTGGTCGACCCGGACGAGGGGCCGCTCGGCGCGGTCGCGGTGGCGCGGAAGTTCGGGCGGCTGAAGGCCCGGCTGGCGCCGTACCTGCTGGCGGCCGGCCGGCAGGCGCACGAACACGGGACGCCGGTGATGCGGCCGATGATCCTGGAGTTCCCGCACGACCCGGCGGTGCCCTACCTCGACCGGCAGTACATGCTGGGCGCGGATCTGCTGGTGGCGCCGGTGTTCTCGGCCGAGGGCGAGGTGGAGTTCTACCTGCCCGAGGGATCGTGGGCGAACCTGCTGACCGGCGAGAGCGTCGAGGGAGGACGCTGGCTGCGCGAGACGCACGCGGTGGACTCGCTGCCGGTGCTGGTGCGCCCGGGGGCCGTGCTGCCGCTCGGCGCGAATCAGGAACGGCCGGACTCCGATCACCTCGCCGGGCTGACGCTGCTGGTCAACCCGGGTGCGGCGGACGACTGGGAACGGCAGGTGGATATCGTCGACGGCCATGGGACGACGGTCGTCTTCACGGTGCGCAGGGAGGGCGGCGAGGTGGTCGCGACCTCCGGCGTGGCCGACGGCTGGGGGATCTCCCGGCCCGGTGGCGAGCGGGTGGCGGCCGAGGGCGGCCGGGCCGTGCTGCGGTGAGATCGTGACGGGGGACCGATGAGCCGCGAGCAGCCTTCGCGACGTCCGACGATCTACGACGTCGCGAAGGAGGCCGGGGTCTCGCACCAGACGGTCGCGATGGTGCTGCGTGGTCAGGGCAAGTTCCGGCCGGAGACGCTGAAACGGGTGTCGGCGGCGATCGAGACGCTGCGCTACCGGCCGAACAACGCCGCCCGGGCCCTGGCCACGAGCAGCGCGAACCGGATCGGGGCGCTGGTGTTCGAGCTCCAGGAGGTGGGGCCGAGCAAGACCGTTCAGGGCGCGGCCCTGCGCGCGGCGGAGGCCGGGTTCCTGCTGGAGATCGTGTCGCTGCCGTTGTTCGACGGCATCGGGCCGGAGCACAGCGGCGAGTCGGACGCGATCGAGCGGGCCCTGGGCCTGCTCGACCGTGCCGACGTGGCCGGCATCCTGGCGCTGGCCCCTGTCGACCGGTTGCTGTCGCTGGGCAGCGGCCCGGTCAGTGTGCCACTGGTGATGGAGCTGGAAGACGCCTCGGACCCGGGCTCGACGCTGAGCCGGCGCGGCATGGACCTGGTGATCGACCACCTGGCCGGCCTGGGGCACCGCCGGATCGCCTATCTCGGGGGCTCGCCCACCTGGCTGGCGTCCCGGCGGCGGGCCGAGGCGGTGCGGGCGGCGCTGGCCCGGCACGACCTGGAGCCGGTGGCCGAGCTGACCGGGGACTGGTCGGCGTCGTCCGGGGCCCAGGCGGTGCGTGCCCTGCGCCCCGCCGACCTGGCCTCGATCGGCGCGCTGGTCTGCGGCAACGATCAGATGGCGCTGGGCGCGCTGCTGGCGCTGGACGAGCAGGGCGTGGACGTGCCCGGGCGGATCAGCGTCACCGGTTTCGACGGGATCCCGGAGAGCGGCTTCCTGCGCCCGCCGCTGACCACGGTGAAGGTGGACTACGCCGTGCACGGCCGGCGTCTGGTGGACTCGCTGCTGACCAGGCTCGGCCGTCCGGTGCCGGACCCGGCGAGGGAGCCGGCCCCGGACGACATCGAGTTCCTGGCCCGGGCGAGTACCGCCCGCTCAGGCGAACTTCGAGCGCCCTGACACCGCCGACGCCACCAGATTGCCCTGCGGCAGGGCGGTTCCGGCGGCCAGCGCGGTCGTCCACTCCCCGGTCGAGGCGACGGCCGCGAAGTTGGCGTTGAACAGCGTCATCAGGGTGGTGTGCAGGTCGTGGGCGCTGACCTGCCCGGCGTCGTTGGCCAGGTGCGTGGTGCCGGAGGCGTCGGAGAGGATCTCGGCGGTGAACCCGAGGCCCTCGGACTCCACGGCCGAGGCCAGGTCGCAGTTGTGCGTCATGAACCCGGTCAGGGTGACCGTGTCGACGTCCCGCGCCCGCAGCCATGCGGCGAGATCGGTTCCGGCGTAGATGCTTCCGTACTCCTTGCGGAACACCTTGGCGTCGCCGACGGCCGCGGCGATCCGCGGGTGCAGCTGCCAGCCCGTCCCCTCGGCGGCGAACACCGGGGAGTCGGCGGGGGCGGTGTGCTGGGCGAAGGCGATCGGCAGGCCGTGCTCGCGAGCGGTGGCGACGACGGCGAGGATCCGCTCCAGAGCCTCGTCGCGGGGCGGGTACTGGATCTCCAGCGGCCCGTCGAAGTACTCCTGCTGCACGTCGACGACGACGAGGGCACGGCGGGGTGTGGTCATCGGGATCCTCCTGGCTCGTTCGGGTGACCGGCCTCCAGCATCCGGGTCGGGCGGACCTGGCACGAGTGGCCCGGATGCATAATGTCGATGAGATCGGGCCATAACCAGGAGCGGCCGTGCGCATCGCCATCCACGCCTTCGACGGCATCACGATGTTCCACCTGGCCGCGCCACAACTGGTGTTCGGCGAGGTCAGCAAGCTCGGGCTGGGCGAGTGGTCCACTGCCCTGTGGACGACGGGAGGGCCGTCGATCGTCACGGCCGAGGGCTACCCGATCAGCGGGCTGAACGGGCCGGAGGTGGTGGAGGGAGCCGACCTCCTCGTCGTCCCCTCATGGAGAGAGAGCCTGGAACCGGCGGGCGACGAACTGACCGGGGTGATCCGGCGGGCCCACGCGGGCGGCACCGGGGTGATCGGCCTGTGCCTGGGCGCTTTTCCGGTGGCCGAGGCGGGCCTGCTCGACGGCCGCTCGGCGGTGACCCACTGGAGCGCGACCGACACCCTGACGGCCCGGCACCCGGAGATCACGGTGGACAGCTCGGTGCTGTACATCGACCACGGCGACGTCCTGACCTCCGCCGGAACGGCGTCGGGCATCGACGCCTGCCTCCACGTCGTCCGTAGGTTCCTGGGGGTCACCAGCGCGAACCGGGTGGCCCGCAGCCTGGTCGTGGCACCGCACCGGGAGGGCGGGCAGGCGCAGTACATCGAGCGGCCGGTGGTGAACGCGGACGCCGACGAGCCGATCGCGGCCGTTCTGGCCTGGGCGCTGACCCGGCTGGACCAGCCACTGACGCTGGAAGACCTGGCGACCCGGGCGACGATGAGCCGGCGCAACTTCGTGCGCCGGTTCCGCGAGGCGACCGGCACCACCCCGGCGCGCTGGGTGCTGGACCGGCGTCTGGACGAGGCCCGCGGACTGCTGGAGACCACCGCCTGGGGCATCGACCGGATCGCGCTGAGCTGCGGTTTCGGCAGCGCGGTGACGCTGCGGCAGAACTTCGCGGCCCGCTTCGCCACCTCCCCCGCGGCCTACCGGCGCACGTTCCGGGCCCGCGATGCCGGTCACGTTACGACAACGTTTCCACCGGCGGTTCGCCCGGCTTCCGGCCGTTAAGGCCCGCCCCTGCACGCTTCCCGGGCCCAAGCAGGCGTTTGGCCCGCCCCAAGCCGCACGGCATGACCCGTTACCTCAGGTTAGGCTCAACGCCGGTCACAGCCCTCGTACAGCTGTGCAATGCTGACCATCTCGGTCAATGTGGAAGGGAATATTCAAGGATGACCAGCAAGAGGTTCCTCATCGCCCCGGTGGCCGCGCTGATGGTGCTGGGCCTGGCGGCCTGCGGCAGCGACTCCGGCGGCAGCTCCGGCTCCGGCAGCAGCGAGAACAAGGAACCGCTGAAGGTCGCCACGGAGGGTACCTACGCGCCCTTCACCTTCCACGACGAGAAGACCAACGAGCTCACCGGTTACGACGTCGAGGTGGTCGAGGCGGTGGCCGAGAAGCTCGGTCGCGAGGTGGAGTTCTCCGAGACCACCTGGGACTCGATCTTCGCCGGCCTGGAGGCCAAGCGGTACGACGTGATCGCCAACCAGGTCTCGATCACCGACGAGCGCACCGCGAAGTACAGCTTCTCGCAGCCCTACACGGTGTCGTCCGGCGTCATCGTGACCCGGGCCGACGACACCTCGGTGACCAGCGCCGCCGACCTGAAGGGCAAGACCTCCGCGCAGTCGTCCACCAGCAGCTTCGGCGAGGCGGCGACCGAGGCCGGCGCCAAGGTGGAGGCGGTGGAGGGCTTCACCCAGGCCGTCGCCCTGCTCAAGCAGAAGCGTGTCGACGTCACCATCAACGACAGCCTGGCCGTGCTCGACTACCAGAAGACCAGCGGCGACCAGGACGTGAAGATCGCCGGCACGATCGGCGAGGAGACCCAGCAGGCCTTCGCCTTCCGCAAGGACAGCGACCTGCCGGCCGAGTTCGACACGGCGCTCGACGAGCTGCGCGCCGACGGCACGCTGGCCGAGATCGCCGAGAAGTACTTCGGTGAGGACGTCTCCGGCGGCACCACCGACGAGGAGACCTCGACCCCGAGCCCGTCGGAGAGCTGATCCCCCGTGGACGATTCGACCGTCGAGCTGATCCGCGACTCGCTCGGTCCGCTGCTGAGCGGGATGGTGAAGGGCACCGTCCCGCTCACCGCGGTGAGCTTCGTGCTGGGCCTGGTGGTGGCCCTGGTGGTGGCGCTGATGCGACTGTCACCGTTGTGGCCGGTCTCCGCGATCGCCCGGTTCTACGTCTCGGTGATCCGTGGAACGCCGCTTCTGGTGCAGCTTTTCATCATCTTCTACGGCCTGCCCTCGCTCGGCGCGACGATCGACCCGTGGCCCAGCGCCTGCCTGGCGTTCACCCTGAACGTGGGCGGTTACGCCTCCGAGATCATCCGTGCGGCCATCGTCTCGGTGCCGCGTGGGCAGTGGGAGGCGGCGCAGACCGTCGGCATGAACCACCCGACCGCCCTGCGGCGCATCATCCTGCCGCAGGCCACCCGGGTGGCCGTGCCGCCACTGTCGAACACGCTGATCTCGCTGGTGAAGGACACCTCGCTGGCCTCCAGCATCCTGGTCACCGAAACCTTCCGCAAGGCACAGGAACTCGCGGCGCCCACCTACGAGTTCTTCACCCTCTACATGGTGGCGGCGGCGTACTACTGGGTGGTCTGCCTGGTTCTGTCGTTCGCCCAGACCCGGTTCGAGTCGCGACTGGACAGGTACGTGGCCTCATGAGCACCTTGCTGGAAGTCCGTGGCCTGAACAAGTCCTTCGGGTCGAACCACGTGCTGCGCGGCATCGACCTCGCCGTGCCCGCCGGCTCGGTCACGGTGCTGATCGGCCCGTCCGGCTCGGGCAAGACCACCGTGCTGCGCTCGCTGAACGCGCTGGAGACGCCGGACTCCGGGGTGGTGCGGATCGGTGACGTCTCGGTGGACTTCGGGGCGAAGCCGGACCGCCGCTCGGTCACCCGGCTGCGCGCCCAGAGCGGCATGGTGTTCCAGAGCCACCACCTGTTCCCGCACCTCAGTGTGCTGCGGAACATCACCGAGGGCCCGACGGTGGTGCAGAAGCGGCCCGCCGCCGAGGTCCGCACCGAGGCCCTGGCCCTGCTCGAACGCGTCGGCCTGGCCGACAAGGCCGAGCAGTACCCGTACCAGCTGTCGGGTGGTCAGCAGCAGCGCGTCGGCATCGCCCGGGCGCTGGCGATCAGACCGAGGCTGATGCTGTTCGACGAGCCCACCTCCGCCCTTGACCCGGAACTGGTGGGCGAGGTGCTGTCGGTGATGAAGGACCTGGCCTCCGAGGGCTGGACGATGGTCGTGGTCACCCACGAGATGCGGTTCGCCCGGCAGGTGGCCGACCAGGTGCTGTTCATGGACGGCGGGGTGATCGTCGAGAGCGGTCCGCCGGCCCGGGTGCTCGACCACCCGGAACAGGAACGCACGCAACGGTTCCTGCACCGGATCAACGACCCGATCTGAGCCTCACCGGTCGTTCAGGGCCGACCGGTGCTACCCCTGCGCCTCCTCCGCCCAGGACCGGTACTCCTGCCACTGCGCCAGTCGCGACTCGTAGTCCTTCGTCGCGATGCCGATCGGCGCCTTGCCGAAGAACACGCGCAGAGGCGGGTTTTCGTCGTCCACAATTTTGAGCACGACGGCGGCCGAGGCACCCGGGTCACCCGGTTCGGCCACCCGCGCCCTGCGGCCCTCGGCCGCCTTGACCCGGAACTCGTCGTAGGCGGGCAGCTGGTCGGCGTGCTTCGCCGAACTGCCGCCCCAGTCGGTCGAGAACCCGCCGGGCTCGATCAGGGTGACCTTGATGCCGAAGTCCGCGACCTCCTGGGCCAGGGCCTGGCTGAACCCCTCGAGGGCCCACTTGGAGGCGTTGTAGATGCCGATGTTCGGGAAGGCGGAGATACCGCCGATCGAGGAGACCTGGAGGATGTGACCGCCGCCGGACTCGCGCAGCAGGGGCACCGCCGCCTGGGTCACCCAGAGCGCGCCGAACACGTTGGTCTCGAACTGGGCCCGGGCCTCGGCCTCGGAGATCTCCTCGATCATGCCGAACTGGCCGTACCCGGCGTTGTTCACGACCACGTCGAGACCACCGAAGTGGTCGTGGGCCCGGCGGACGGCCGCGAACCCGGCCTCCCGGTCGGTCACGTCGAGCCGGATCGGCAGCAGCCGGTCGCCGTACTTCGCGACCAGGTCGTCCAGGCTGGTCAGGTCGCGCGCGGTGGCGGCGACCCGGTCGCCGCGCTCCAGGGCGGCGGCCGCCCACTCGTGCCCGAAACCGCGCGAGGCGCCGGTGATGAACCACGTCCTGCTCATGTCGCTCATTTCGTTGGGGACGACGGGAGACCGGCGACGCTGCCGGCCCTTCGCACACTGCCACAGCGCCCGGAGCCGCGCACGCGCAAGAGGAGTGTCCTCCGTTACGGTCGGCGGGTGTCCCGCGAAGGCGCTCAATCCACGGGCCGACGGGCGGATGCCTGGCACCATAGGTGTATGGCAAGCCGTAAACGCCGAAACCCCAACCGCACCGCCACCCGCCCGACGGCCACCGCGCAGGTGCTGCACACCACCCCGCTCGCGGGTCTACAGCCGGTCGTCCTCGGAGAATGGGACGACGCCGACGGGCAGCTGTCCGCCCAGGAGGCCGCCGACGGCATCGCCGTCTTCGGGGACGCCCTGCTCGAAGACCTCCGCGGCCTCCGGCACCGGCTCGACGCCGAGCTCCTGGTCGGCTCGGTCTTCGGGGCGATCGAGGAGAGCTCACCACCCGAGGTGGACGACGCGGCCCGGCTCACCGTCGCCGTCACCGCGATGCTGCACCTGATCGAGGCCTGCACGCAGGTGCCCGCCCCGGTCACCCTGGGCTTCCTGATGCTCGCCGCCGAGCAGGGCCCCGCGCTCAGCCGTCAGGCCGCCCGCGCCGCCGCCGACCGGATGCTCGCCGCCGGCGTGCAGCCGCCGGTCTGGGCGCAGGCCGCCCCGCCCGAGCTGGTGCGGGCCTGGCAGGTCAGCGACGGCAGCGGCACCCGGTCCGCGCTGGGCATGGTGTTCAGCGCGGGGCACCGCGACCACGCCCTCACCGTCACCGTCGCTCCCGACGCCGGCGCCGCCGACGTCGCCCTGAGCGAGGGCCGCGAGGCCCGGGAGCTGCACGACGAGCTGATCAGCGAGCTCCAGGCCGAGCCGGCCGCCCGGATCATCGACCTGGACGCCGCCGGACTGCTGACCGAGCTGCGCCCGGTGCTGGCCGCGGAGCCCGCCCTGGCCGACGCCGAGCTGACGTCCGAGGCGGTGCCGAACCTGTACCTGGTGCACGCGCGGGCCCGGCAGCTGGCCGCGGTGCTGGGCGAGCCGGACGTGCAGCTGCACGCCGACGCCGTGTTGCAGGAGACCGGCGCGGCTGGGCCGGCGGCCGCGGTCTGATCCGTCCCCGGTCACGGCGGGTGCACGGCCTCGGGGCGCCGGGGTCGTCCACCCGCCGTTCAGCCGCCCGCACCCACCCCGTTGTCCGGCGCGCTGTCGCCCGAGATGTCGCCGCGCTCAACGACTTCGCGAAGCGGCGGCAGCAGGTCGTCCAGCTCCTCCTCGGTGGCCGGGCGGGCGTCGAGCGCGGCCTGCCGGATGAGGCCGGAACCGGCCACGGCGCCGATCCCGCTCACCCGCACCAGCAGGCCGTCGCGGACCAGGGCGTACTCCTCACGATCGTCCGCCACCCGGCGCCAGCCGTCGTCGTCACGGGTGCATTCCACCGTGACGCCCACCCCCTCGGCGCCGGGGACGGGCAGGGCGGGGCAGGTGTCGTCGTCGAGGCCGGCCCGCTCGACCGTGAGGCGCAGGTCGTCGCCCTGGGCCGAGGCGTAGACGGCCTGGTAGCCGGAATCGCCGTAGACGCCGTTGCCGCCGGCCGCCAGGTGATAGGCGTCCAGCTCCAGCACGTAGACCTGATCGACGTCGAAACCAGCCGCCAGAGCGCGTTCTCGCTGCTCGTCGGTCGCGGCGGCGGCCGACTCGCCGCACCCGGCCAGGGTCAGGAGTACAACGCCGACACCGAGCAGGGCTGTCCGGAACATCCTGTTTTCCATGCGGGTGACCCTACGCACGTGAGCACGCACGCAGCGTCCACCGAAAGCATGATCGTCGTCCGACCAAAGAATGAACGGACGACGAAAGACCCTTTTCAGCCCCGGTTCACGTGTTCCGGTTCCGATACCCGTGCTGACTTGCCGCCCGAGATCACGAATCAGGTAGTACCAGGGCAATGGTCCGCGAAAACCCGACAATTCGGTGCGCGTTTCAATCCACCCGCGACCTGGCCACCCGTACCCGACGGCTGGACGCCCCCTCCCGGCCGGCAGCCCGATCCCTCCTGGCCCCCACGGCCCGAGGGCTGGCAGCTGTGGCTCCCGGACGCGCCGGACCCGGAGTTCCCGCGCTCCAGCTTCTTCGACGGTGAGCCGGCCACCGGCGCGATGGAGTACCCCATCTCGTCGTCCACCGGGAAGACCGCCGGGCCAGCCCAGGAACCGGCGGCCGCGCCGGACCGGCAGCCGTTCACCCCGAACCCGGCCGGCCGGCAGCTGGCCCTCGAACTCTACGAGGGGCCCAGCGGGAACGCCGCCAAGGGCTCGGCTTCTTCTGGAGCGGCGTCGTCGTCTTCCTGATCGGCGCCGGCACGGCCCTCGTCGCGATCGAGCGGGGCGGCGGAACCGCCTGGACCGGTGGGATGTTCGCCGGCGGCACGCTCATCCTGCGTGGCCTCGCCGCCCTCCAGGCGTCCCGGGACGAGGGCGCGCGGTCACTGCCGCGCAGCACCTGGCTCCTGGCCGGCTCCGCCCTGCTGCTGGTCGGCGCGGTGGGCTACTACGTCTTCATCGCCCTGGACCCGTTCCAGGTGACGCCGGCCGTTCCGTAGGCAGCGCGGGCAGGTCCGGCCTGCGGCTCCGCATGGACGCTGGGCCAAGGAGAACGGGCTGGTCTCGGCGTAGAGAACAGCCCGTTCCCGGCGGGGCATCGCCGCCGGATCGGTCCTCAGCGCCGGCGCAGCCGCACCGTCACCGCGGTCCGCGAGTAGTCCACGTCCGCCCGCAGCCCGCTCGGCACCGTCACCGTGCCGAAGGTGCCCTGCACCCGGCTCCCCCGGATCACCACGACGTCACCCGCCGCGCCCGTCACCTGGAGACCGGCGCCGCCCCGCAGCACGACCTTGCCGTCGACCGTGATCCGCAGCGCCCCGGAGCTTTTCAGCATGCCGCCGAGCTGCCGGTACTCGCCCTCGATCCGCGCGGACCGGGTGACGGCGAGCGTTCCGGCGTTGACCCGCACGTCACCGCGACCGAGCGCCGTGGCGCTCGCCACCGTGAGCGTGCCCGCCACCAGCTCGGTGCCGCCGCGGTAGGAGTTGTCGCCGCTCAGCGTCAGCGCGCCGGTGCCCGACTTGGTCAGACCGCCGCGTCCGCCGATGTCGTTGCGCCATACGTCGTTCGCCGAGAACCCGCCCAGGGACGCGTCCATCGTCACCTCGACGTCCCGGGCGAACGAGCCGTAACCGTCCGCCGCCGCGAAAAGGTTCAGACGTCCCCAGTTCTCGGGGCCGTCGAGCAGCGGGTGCCCGGCCTCCAGCGCCGTGGTGCGCAGCACCTCGCGGCGCTGGGCAGCGCTCAGGTACGGCTGGCGCGTCTCCAGCAGCACCTCCGCGCCCTTCGGCACCACCATGGCCGCGGACGACTTCTTCGCCGGCAGGCCGTAGGTCAGCTTCTGCTCGACCAGGCGGCGGTTCGCGGCCCGGTCGGCGTAGGCGTCCGTCGTTGTGTCGGCGCCGTGCGCGTAGCCGATCAGGTCCTCGCCCACCTTGGCACTGAAGTAGGCGTTGGCCTGCTTCAGCGCCGCGGACTTGAGGGACGCGTTGGCCGGGTCGCCGAGAACGGCAGCGGCCAGGGCGGTGGCCAGGATCCGGCCGCCGATCACGTCGACCGGCGAGTGCATGCCCGACACGACGCGGGTGTCCGCGAGGTCCATGGCGGAGGTGAACAGCTCCTGGAACCGCTCCGGCACCGCGTAGGCGTAGGCCAGCGAGGCCAGGTAGAAGGCGTTGGTGTGGCCGCTGGGGAAACCGCCGTCCTCGGCCGGGGTGGCGCCCCGCTGGCGCAGCAGCTGCGGGATCACGGTGACCGCAGAATCGTACACGGGGTAACCGAATTCGTCGGTGGTGCCGGTGTCGACCACTTCGCTGTCGGCGGTCATCCGCCAGGGGCGCGGGTACTGGTAGGCGGCCTTGGACGGGTTGCCGGAGGAGTAGTTGCCGCGCAGCGTGTTCACCAGGGTCACGACCTGGCCCAGCTCGGAGGTCGCCGAGCCGGCGCCGAGGGCGGAGCCGGTGGCCGCGCCGGCCGGGACGGCGTCATCCAGTTTGGTCGCGGGGGTTCCGGTGGGCGCCTCGGTGATCCCGGTGACGGCCAGCGCACCCTCCCGGTAGAGGGCGGCGAGCGGGCCCATCCCGGCGATGGCGGCGTAGCTCTGGTGCTGACGGTCGGCGATGAAGGCCCGCGCCACCTGGGCGGTGGTGCGGGTCCGGCTGATCTGCGCCATGTGCCTCATGTTGGCGCGCAGCACCGAGGGTGACAGCACCGTGCCGGTGTTCCAGGCGTCCCCGGTTCGCCACAACCGCGTCATGCCGGTGAGGACGTTGACGGCGGCGTTGGTCTCGGCGGTGGTGTTCGCGGTGACGTTGGTCGTGTAGGAGTCGACGAACGCCTGCATCACCGACTGCGTGGCCGCCGCGGTGAGCGGCGCGGCCGAGGCGGTGCGGGAGAGCAGCGTCGGCCCGGCGGCGAGGCCGGCCGAGGACGCGAGCGTGGCACGCAGCAGCGTGCGGCGGTTCATGGTGAGGGACGCGGGCATTGCGCTGATTGTGCAGGCACCTGGTCGGTTTCCGGCGAACAGCGGGCGGGAACCAAGTTAACCGGTCGTAAATCCCACTGCCGCCGGTGAACCGCCCG
Organism: Kineosporia corallincola; assembly: GCF_018499875.1. Taxonomy (GTDB): domain Bacteria; phylum Actinomycetota; class Actinomycetes; order Actinomycetales; family Kineosporiaceae; genus Kineosporia; species Kineosporia corallincola. Next base: position 364,070 of record NZ_JAHBAY010000003.1, read on the forward strand.
CCCCCGTCACCAGCGGGGGCAGGCCGAAAGGCGATTCAGGCGTGGACCGGGTAGTCGGTGTATCCCTCCGGGCCCGGGGCGTAGAGCAGCTCGGCGCGCAACTCGTTCTGCGGGTGCCCGTGCTTCCAGCGGACCACCAGGTCGGGGTTGGCGATGACGGCCCGGCCCACGGCCACGGCGTCGACGAACGGGGCCTGAAGGATCTGGGCGGCCTCGGCCACCGAGGTCACGGTGGAGAACCCGCTGTTGACCACGAGCCTGCCGCCGAACCGGCGCTGGAGCTCGGCCACCAGCTCACCGGCCGGCTCGTGGTGCAGCACGGAGAGGTAGGCCAGGCCGAGGGGGCGGACCTGGTCGAGAAGGGTGCCGTAGGTGGCCAGCACGTCGTCGTGATCGGGCTCGAAGGCGTCCTGGATGTTGTGCTCCGGCGAGATCCGCAGACCCACCCGGTCGGCGCCGACCTCGGCCGCCACCGCGGTGACCACCTCGACCACGAAACGGGCCCGGGCAGCCGGGGATCCGCCGTAGGCGTCGGTGCGCCGGTTGGAGCCGGGGGCCAGGAACTGGTGCAGCAGATAGCCGTTGGCGGAGTGGATCTCCACGCCGTCCAGCCCGGCGTCGACGGCCCGGCGGGCGGCCGCGACGTGATCGGCCACCGAGGCGGCGATCTCATCGGTGGTCATCTCCCCGGGCACGACGTAGGCCTGCTTGCCCTTCGAGGTGTGCACCTCACCGTCGATGGCGACGGCGCTCGGGCCCACCACGCGTCGTCCACCGTTGAGGTCCGGATGGCTGGTGCGACCGCCGTGCATGAGCTGCATGACGATGCGGCCGCCCGCGGCGTGCACCCCCTCGGCGACCCGGCGCCAGCCCTCGGCCTGCTCGTCGGTGGTGATGCCCGGCTGGCCGACGTACGACTGCGAGTCCGCGCTCGGGTAGGTGCCCTCGGTGGTGATCATGCCGACGCCGGCCCGCTGCCGGTAGTGCTCGGCGATCAGCTCGCCGGGAATGCCGGCCTCCCCCGCGCGCATCCGGGTGAGCGGGGCCATGACGATGCGGTTGGCCAGCTCGATCCGGCCGAAGGTGACCGGCTCGAACAGGGCGGACACCGTGGCGTCCGAGGAGGTGGTGGCAGACATGGCGGTCCTTAGTCAGGATGAGACGATGTACTTGAACGCTGGATCAACTCGTCCGGCCCGGCGAGCGTACATCATGTACGCGCCAACGCGTACATGATGGAGCCGTACCCTTCTGCCATGGCCAGTCGCACCGCCTCCGAGCTCACCCATCCGGACACCGAGGACATCGAGCTGCTGAAGGTGCTGAGCGCCCTGTCCGATCCGGTCCGGGCCGGCATCGTCGCCCAGCTGGTCGACCGGCCGGGCATGAACTGCGGCGGGTTCTTCCCGCACCTCACCGCGTCCGTGCTCACCCGGCACTTCCGGGTGCTGCGCGAGGCGGGCGTCATCCGGCAGGAAGACGCCGGGGTGCGGCGCGAGAACACCCTGCGCAAGGACGACCTGGACCGGCGCTTCCCGGGTCTGCTCGACCTGGTCGTGCGGGAGGCCTGCGACGGGCGGCTCCCCCGGGTTCCGTAACCACCCTCCGCCCCGGATGTCACGAAAGCGCATGCGCGCGGCAACTCTTCGTCACCACCACGACGCAGATCCACCCAACCTGCACCTGGTCCTTATCCATCCGTGACCGCCGCTGGTTACCGTGTCCACCGTGGATGACCAGGGTTATGTGATCGATCCGGTGAAGGGCCCGCGCAGCGTGCCCACGCACGAGCGGGCGCTGGAGGCGGTGCGGGCACCCGCTGCCGACGTCGACGGCTTCGTGCGGGAGTTCCTGCGCGAGCTGAACTTCGGGCAGGGCGTGTCGCTGGCCCGCGCCACCGTCAACGACCAGTATCTCGCGCTGGCCCGCACGGTGCGTCACTACCTGATGGCCCGGTGGCTGGAGGCCATCGCCCACCAGCGCAGGGAGCCGGTCAAGGCCGTCGGCTACCTGTCCGCGGAGTACCTGCTGGGCCGTCAGCTCGACAACGCGCTGCTGGCCGCCGACCTGGAGGGCGTCGTCACCGACGGGCTGGCCCAGTGCGGGCTGAGCCTGGACACGCTGCGCGAGCAGGAGGAGGAACCCGGGCTGGGCAACGGCGGTCTGGGCCGGCTCGCCGCCTGCTTCATCGACTCCCTGGCCACGCTGAGCGTGCCGTGCATCGGGTACGGCATCCGCTACGAGTACGGCATCTTCCGGCAGACCTTCGTGGACGGCCGTCAGGTCGAGCAGCCGGACACCTGGCTGGCGCTGGGCAGCCCGTGGGAGTTCCCGCACCCCGAGTCGTCCCAGCCGGTCAACTTCGCCGGGCACACCGAAACCTTCGTGGACGACGACGGTTCCGAGCGCACCCGCTGGGTGCCGGAATGGGGTGTGATCGGCGTCCCCTACAACTACATGGTGCCCGGCTACCGCAACGGCCGGGTGAACACGCTGCGGCTGTGGAGCGCCCAGGCCACCAAGGCCTTCGACCTGTCCATCTTCAACGGCGGCGACTACGTGGACGCGGTGCGCGCGCAGACCTTCGCCGAGAACATCTCCAAGGTGCTCTACCCGGAGGACTCCACCCCGCAGGGCAAGGAGCTCCGGCTCCAGCAGCAGTACTTCTTCGTGGCCTGCTCTCTGGCCGACTTCATGTTCGAGGTGCTGGACAAGGACTTCGACCTGACCCGGCTGCCCGAGCGGATCGTGTTCCAGCTCAACGACACCCACCCGGTGATCGCCGTGCCGGAGATGATGCGCCTGCTGGTCGACGTGAAGAAGCTGCCCTGGGACCAGGCCTGGGAGATCACCCGGCAGTGCTTCAACTACACCTGCCACACCCTGCTGCCCGAGGCGCTGGAGGTGTGGCCGGTCGACCTGCTGCGGCGCCTGCTGCCCCGGCACTACGAGATCATCGACCGGATCAACGCCGAGTTCCTGGCGGACGTGCGGGCACGGTTCCCGGGTGACGAGATGATGGTGCGGCGGATGTCGATCATCTCCGACTACCCCGAACGCGGCGTGCGCATGGCCCATCTCGCGACCGTCGCCTCCGGCCGGGTGAACGGGGTGGCCGAGCTGCACTCGCAGTTGCTGCGTGACAAGGTGCTGCCCGACTTCTCGCGGATCTGGCCGGAGAAGTTCACCAACGTCACCAACGGCGTCACCCCGCGGCGGTTCCTGCGGCACGCGAACCCCTCGCTGTCCGGGTTGATCACCGAGGCGATCGGCGACGGCTGGGTGACCGACCTGGACAAGCTCCAGGAACTGGAGCCGCTGGCCGGTGACGCGTCGTTCCGGGCCCGGTTCCGGGAGGTGAAGCGGGCCAACAAGTCCCGGCTGGTGAACCTGCTGCGGGAGCGGGACGGTTACGAGCTGCCGGTGGAGCCGATGCTCGACGTGATGGTGAAGCGGCTGCACGAGTACAAGCGGCAGTCGCTGAAACTGCTGCACATCGTGACGCTGTACGACCGGATCGCCTCCGGGCGGGTGGCCGCCTCGCAGATCCAGCCGCGCACCTTCGTCTTCGGCGCCAAGGCCGCACCCGGATACTGGATGGCGAAGGAGACCATCCATCTGATCAACGCCGTGGCGTCCACCGTGAACTCCGACCCGGCGCTGGAAGGCGTTCTGCACGTGGCCTTCCCGGCCAACTACAACGTGACGCTCGCCGAGACGCTGATCCCGGCCGCCGACCTGTCCGAGCAGATCTCGCTGGCCGGCAAAGAGGCATCCGGTACCGGGAACATGAAGTTCGCGCTGAACGGCGCCCTGACCATCGGCACGGACGACGGCGCGAACGTCGAGATCCGCCGCCTCGTCGGCGAGGACAACTTCTTCCTGTTCGGCCTGCTGGAACCCGAGGTCGCGGACCTCTCGGCCCAGGGCTACGTGCCGAGCTCGTTCTACGAGAGCGACGACGAACTGAAGCGTGCCCTGGATCTGATTGCCGCGGGCGCGTTCTCGGGCGGCAACCCGGACACCTTCGCACCGGTCGTGTCGAACCTGCTGCACGAGGACCGGTTCATGGCCCTGGCCGACTACCGCGCCTACCTGGACGCCCAGGCCCGGGTGGACGCCGCCTACGCCGACCAGGACGCCTGGAGCCGCTCGGCCATCCTGAATGTGGCCCGCTGCGGGTTCTTCTCGTCGGACCGGTCGATGCGGGACTACATCGACCGGATCTGGCACACCGACCCGGTGAGCTGAGCGTGCGGGCCGGTGCCGCCGTCACGACGGCACCGGCCCTCTACTGCCGCACGAACACCGGCATGGTGTCCAGCCCGCTGGTGATCTCGGCGGTCGTGCCGCCCCGGTACTTCCTGCCGGTGAAGTAGTTTTTCCAGGTGCTGCCCGGCGGGAACCAGACGGTCGTGGTGGCACTCTCGCCGGCGGTGGTCACCGGGGCCACGAGATAGTCCGGACCGTAGAGGTATTCGGCGCCGGCGGTGGCGTAGGCCTCCTGCTGCTCCGGGTGGTCCAGATACAGGGGACGCGTGATCGGGGTGCCGGTACGGGTCGCCTTCCGCGCGGCCCGGTAGGTGTACGACTGGAGCTCGTTGCGCAGCTTCAGGAACTTCGTGGCCGATGCCTGCGCCTCCTCGCCGTACTGCCAGGGCAGGCGGTCGCTGTGGTTGGAGTGCAGCCGGTCGATCGGCTGGAAGGTGCCCAGCTGCACCCACCGGGCGTACAGGTCGTCGGGCAGCTTGGTGCTGCCCGGCTCACTGCCCGGTTCTTGCAGGCCGCCGGTGTGGCCGCCGATGTCGTGGCTGATCGCCGCCAGGCCGGTCGCCGCCGACTCGCCCGGCGTGTAACCCACCTCCATCCGCAGGGATTCCCAGGTGGAGATGGTGTCGCCGGTGAAGTGCAGGGTGGTGCGCTTGTCGGCCCACGGCCCGGTCGGGATCGCCGTCGGGCTGCTGTAGCCGCCGGCCTGGAGCGAGCCGTAGGCCCGGCTGAACGCGAAACCGTTGCGGTCGGCGTACTGCTGGTTGATCCAGGCGTCCGGGGTCACCCCGGCCAGCGTGGACTTCGAGGAGTCACAGCACCAGTCGAGCCACCAGAAGTCCACGCCCTGCTGCTCGATGTCGTCGTGCAGGTCGAGATAGGCCTTCAGCTGGTCGGGGTCGCCCCAGTCGAAGGTGTAACAGTCCGCGCCGCCGTTGCAGCCGGTGCGCTGGAGCCTGCCCCGCGCGGTCGCCTGCGCCTGGGCGAACTTCGGGTCGCTGCCCAGGATGCTCGGGTGGATGTTCCAGGTGGTGCGCACGCCGCGCTCGTGCAGCCAGTCGATGAAGCCGTCCGGGTCGGGGAACCTGGTCTCGTCGACCGACCAGCCGTTCCACCGGTCCGGCTTCTTGAAGTCGGTGTCCACCACCAGCACGTCCAGCGGGATCTTCTCGTCCTCGAAACGCTTCACGACGGACTGGAACTCGGACGCCGTCCGGTCGTAGTACTCCGCGTACCACACGCCGTAGGCCCACTTCGGCAGGGTCAGTGTGGGCCCGGTCAGCGTCGACAGGTCGCTCAGGGCCGCCGGGTAGTCCTGCCCGTAACCGAACACGTACCCGTCCTGGTAACCGCCGGCGTGCGAGACCCGCTGCGTCACCTTCTTCGTCGCCGTGTCGTAGAGGGCGGATCCGGTGTCGTCGAGCAGCGACCAGCCGTCCTGGTACAGCAGTCCCGGGCTGGTCTTCGTGTCGCCGTTCACGCCGTCGAGCCCCCGGCGGTAACCGCCCAGCGCCGCGTGCGGAGCGAGAAGGGGCGCCTGGGCGGTGGTCAGGGCGACGGTGTCGATGTTCACGTGGCAGCTGTCGGCTGCCGGGCAGCCGATCACCACCGTGTTCGTGCCCGCGGCCAGGGTGAGCGGCGCGGACACGGTGTGCCAGTAGTCCCAGCCGCTGGTCGGTTTCAGCTCAAGGGTGGACGCTGTCGCGGAGTTGGCCCGGACGCTCACCTTCCGGGTACGCACGGGATCGGAACCCGCCTGGGCGTTGGCGTATCGCAGCTGGATCCGGTACTTCCCGGCCCGGGGGACGCCGGTCACGGTCACCGTGCCCGAGGCCTTCTCGCTCTCCAGCCCGGCGACGAAACCCTCGCCGGAGAATCCGTTGTGGTCGTCCGCGCTCCTCGCCCCACCGGCCAGTGCGCCGGTCTCCGTCTCGCAGACCGTGCCGAAGGCGCAGGGTTGCGGCTGCGGCGGCTGCGGCGCCGGGAAGGTCGCCCCGGCCGGCGTGACCGCCAGGCTGTCCACGTTGACCTGGCCGGAGTCGCCGGCGGCGCGCAGAACGGTGAGCTCGTGCCGGCCCGCCGTCAGTTCCAGCGGAACGGTGACCACGGCCCAGGTGTCCCAGGAACCGCTGGGAGGCAGCGTGAATCGTCGGCCCTCACCGGCGTCCACCAGTAAACTCAGGCTGCGCTCGGTGACCTGGCCGTCCGCGCCGCGGTCGTTCGCATAGCGCAGGGCGAGCTGGTAGCCGCCGGAGCTCGGAGCGTCCACGGTGAACCGCAGGGCGTTGCCCGTGGACTCGAACCCGGCCACGAATCCCTTGCCGGTGTAACCGGAATGGTTGGTGGCGGTGCCGAGACCGTCCAGCGAGAGGTCCTCCGCCTCGCACAGCTCACCGAAAGCACAGTCTCTGGAGCCTGATCCGGCCCAGGGCGAGGCCTCCACGGCCTGTTCGCCCGCCTTCAGGCTGATCCGGAGATTGTCGTCGCCGAAGGCGCCGGAACCGGTCTTGTAGCGCAGCAGCAGTTTTCCGGTGTCGATGGTCAGCCAGCCGTTGCTACGGCGCGAGGTGAACCGGGTCTGCCCGAACTTCTGCCGGCCCACCACGTTGAATGTTCCCGCGTCTACGAACTTCTCGTCACCCGCGAACTCGGTGCGGATCAGCGTGGGCGAGAGCACCTGGAAGCGGGCCTGCCCGTCGGTGACGACAGCCCCCTTCGGCACCGCCTGCGCCTGGGCCTGGGCTGTAGGTAGCAACAGTGCCGCCGTCAGGCCGAGCGCCAGCAGCAGCCGTGATCTTCTCTGACCGGGCATGCCAGCATTCTGCACCAGAACACTCATAACGGACAGATATTGACATCTACCCGTGGAAGGGGGCCGGGACTCCCGGCCCCCTTTCACGTCATCCGGGCGAGTCGACGCCCGCCTGGGCCAGCAGTTCCACGGTGACCTGCCGGGCGTCGATGCCGGGCACCCCACGGGCACCGAACCAGGCGGCCAGGTTCCCGACGTCGCGGTAGAGGAAACCGGGACCGTGCGGATTGGCGATCAGGTCGACCACCTGGGGCAGGTCGATGAGCATCAGGTGCCCGTCGTGCACCAGCACGTTGTAGGCGGACAGGTCGCCGTGGGCCAGGCCGCACCGGGCCAGCACGCCCATCGCCCGCACCGCCTGCTGCCACAGGTCCTGCGCCTCGCCGGGCGTGGGACGCACCTGCGCCAGACGAGGCGCTCCCTCGCCCTGCCCGTGGTCGCCGATGAACTCCATCAGCAGCTCGGTGCCCAGGGTCTGCACCGGGTACGGCACCACCGGGCGGCCGAGTTCACCGCTGACCAGCCAGAGTTGTTTCAGGGCAGCGAATTCGGACCCGGCCCACTGCTCGGCGATGAGCTCGCGGCCGAAGTCGGTGCGTTTGCTCATGGCCCGGTTGCTGCGCGACTCCTTCACCCGCCGGCCCTCCAGGTAGCCGGCGTCGCGGTGGAACATCCGGTGCTCGGCCGAGCGATACTGCTTGCGGGCCAGCAGACACCAGCGGTCGGTGCCGGGCACGCCACGCCGCATCAGCGAGACGTCGGCCTCCTTACCGGTTTTCAGCAGGCCGAGGTCGGTGTCGACGGCGGCCAGCTCGGTGATCAGCCAGTCGGGGTAGGGACGCGGCCCGCGAGCGGTCGGGGGCGAGTCGGCCCAGGTGCTCCACCGGTCACCCGCCTCGGGGGCATCGGTGTCTTCTTCTTCGAGGTGCAGTACGCGGGACGAGCTGGTGGTCAGGTCGTCCTGCTCGTCGTCGAAACGACGGCGGCCACGGCGTCGGTGGCCGAAGGTCTGGTCATGATCGTGCACGATGAGGTGCCTTTCGGGGAAGTCGAGATGGGGAAGACGGTCGGAAAGAACCGCGCAGACGTCGCTCGCATGGTCTTCTCCTCCTCTCGACTCGGGTGCCGGTGGGCACCCCTGGCTGACCTCGGTGCACATCCTGGTGGGGCGGGCGGGCCGGGGGCAACTGATTTACCGGCGCTCACTCCTCGCGGCGTCGCCGCAGTTCCTGGGCCAGGGCCGACACGACGGCGTCCCACAGCCGGGGCTGGGCGGTGTCGGCCACATGGTCGGCCAGCCGGGCGGCCATCGCCACCGCGAACTCGGCGCTGAAGTCGTCCAGGTCCGTCTTCTCCTGTGCGGCAACGGTTCCGGTCCGGGCGGGGGACGCCGCGACCCGGGGTGCCGGGGTCGGCCGCCGGGCCGCGCGGGATCCTTGCAGAGCCGGCACCTGCACCGGATCCGGGACGTCCTGCTCGTCCTGGCCCGGGATCGGCAGTACCGGGCCGTGGTGCACGACGGTGAGGAATTTCGTCGTCCGGGTGTAAGCCACATAGAGCAGTCGCAGGCCGTGGGTGCTGCCCGCGACGATCGCCCCGGGCTCGACCACCACCACGGCCTCGAACTCCAGGCCCTTCGCGGTGACCGGCCCGACCAGGTTGATGCTCGACCCCAGCGCCCCGCCCCGGGTGTCCTGGTACTGCACGCCCTCGGCGTTGAGCACCTCGATCACGGCGGCCCGCTGCTCGTCGGCGCAGACGATGCCGACGAACAGCCCACGGGCCGCGTAATCGCTCGCCGCCCGGACGGTCTCGGCGCCGAGGTCACCGGCGGAGACCCGCCGCAGATCCGGGTCGGCCGGGCCGACCCGCACCACCGACGGCGCCTCGACCGCCGGCGCGGAGTACGGGAGCAGCTGCGCGGCGAGCGCGTAGACCTGTTGCGGCACGCGGTATCCGAGCGTGAGCGGGACGATCGCCGAGGGATACCGGTGGGTCAGCGACGCCACCACGTCGTCCCAGGTGTCGCGCGCCCACGGGCCGGTGGACTGGGCCAGGTCACCCAGCACGGTGTAGGAACCGGAACGGCTGCGGCGGCGCACCGAGCGCAGCTGCATGGGCGAGAGGTCCTGGGCCTCGTCCAGCACGATGTGCCCGAACTGCGACCCGATGCCGTTGAGCATGGTGTCGGCCTCGTCCAGCAGGGCCACGTCGGACAGGCTCCAGCGCTCGTCGGACACCCGGTCGGAGGCCGCGCGGAACAGCAGCGTCACCTCGGCGACGCTGAACCGGTCGCCGGCGGCGGCCAGCAGCCGCTCACGCGAGCCGAACAGGTCGCGCAGGAACTGCTGCGGGGTGAGCGAGGGCCAGAGCCGTTCCAGGGCCGCCTCCACCGCCGGGGCCGGAACCTCCGCCCCCCAGCGCACTCTGGAGGTCACGGTGGCGGTGATCCAGTTACGCATGGCCGTGCGGCCGGCCAGGTAGCTGCGGGCCTGGTTGACGCAGCGGGTCAGGGCGTCTTCCACCTCGGGACGCGCGAGGGTCGTCAGCACGTCGCCCGCCGGGCCGACGGGCAGCCGGTCGGTGCGCTCGGGGAACCGGACCCGTTGCACCAGGGCCCGGGTGAGCAGCTGGCTCATGCGCAGCTCACCCTTGATCCGGGCGGCCTCCGGTGTCTCCTCCCGGCCGGTGCCGGCCTGGGGGCCCAGCGTGCGCAGGTCGCGGTGCTCGACCTGGTGGTCGCCGAGACCGGGCAGCACCTGGCGGATGTAGCGGGTGAAGGTCGGGTTCGGGCCGATCACCAGCACGTCGGCGGAGCCGAGCGTGTCGGAGTGGTTGAACAGCAGCCAGGAGACGCGGTGCAGACCCACCACCGTCTTGCCGGTGCCCGGGCCGCCCTGCACGATCAGGAGCTGCTCCAGCGGCGACCGGATCAGCTCGTACTGGGTGGCGTGGATCGTCTGCACGATGTCGCGCATCTCGCCGGACCGGGAGGCGTCCAGGTCACGCAGAACGGCGTCGTCGATCCCCTCGTGCTCCAGGGCGGTGAGCTCCTCCACCCGGGCCGCGAGGTCGGCGAACACCAGGTCGTCGAAGCCCAGCACCCGGTTGCGCTCGACGTCGAAGGTGCGCTTGCGCACAACGCCCAGGGGGTCGTCGTGGTTCGCCTCGAAATAGGGCGCGGCGGCCGGGGCCTTCCAGCTGATCACGAGCTTCTCGTTGTCGTCGTCGCTGATCGCCCGCTTGCCGACGTAGAGCGTCCAGCCGTCGGTGTGGTCGAACCGGCCGATGGCCACCGCCTCGTCGGGATCACCGAACTGCTCCAGATGTTCCTGGGCGGCCCTCTCCACGGCCGCGGAGGCCTTGCCACCCACCGCCGCCGAGGCCGAGCCCAGGGACTGGCGGCTGCGCTCGCGGGCCTTCCAGGCGAGATCGAAATACTGTTGTTCCCGGGCGATCTCGGCCTCGTCCGCGGAGCCGGCGGGCATACGGTCCTCCTTCCGTCGACAGACCGTCGCGCACGGACGCTCTGCGGCACGGACCCGATCATCATCCACGTCGATTGAACATCGCATCGGCGATAAAATGTGGCGAATCGACCAATTTTCCGGAATGGGTGCGGTAGGCCACTCCTGCCGGGCGCGGGCCACCCAGCTGCCGGGGGATCCGCCCGGCCGATCCGGTCACGAAGCGCTCTGCGGCGCCCCGAATTTCGAGCGCAGGAACTCGCCCTGGAGGAAGAGCTGCTGCTCGTGGCGGTTCGGGGAGGGACGGCGCACCAGGTCGGCCAGCGCCGCCTCGATCGCGGCCAGCTGGTCGGCGACCTCCACGGCGGCGGGCCGTCCGCGCACCAGGGTCTGGGCGTCGGCCAGGGCCATGAAGGGTTCCAGGCTGTCGGGCAGGTACCGCTCCACGGTCGCCTGCACCAGGTGGACCGCGTCGGCCTGGAGCTCGCCGTCGATCAGCCGGACCAGCAGGTCGTCGAGGTGGTCGTCGATGGAGCGCAGCAGGGTGAGCCCCCGGTCGTCCAGCCGCCCCGAGGTGCGGGCGCGCTCCAGCAGGACGCGACGCTCCCGGTCGAGGCCGGGCACCTTCACCGACGACGGCCCGGCGGAGAGCACGTCCGCCCGGGCCAGGGCCTCGGCGATGGCGTTGAGCCGGTCACGGCCGGCCCGGCGGGTGCGGGCGCCGGTGAGCGCCACGGCGGTGACCGCGCCCGCGACCAGACCCAGCAGGGTGGCGACGACGGGGCCCTGCACCAGCAGGAGCACCCCGATCCAGACGGCGGGGGAACCGACCAGAACCGCGGCGTTCCAGGCCTGTTCCCGTGGGGAGCGGCCGGCGGGCCGGGCGGAGAGGTTCTGGAGGGCATCACCGTAGGCGGTGGAGCGCTGCACCAGGCAGCGCGACTGCACGACGGGCAGCCGGGGAGCGATCAACTCGACGTCCATCCGGGTGCGGGCCAGGTCGCGGCGAACCCGCCGGGCCGCGGCGGAGGGCACCGATCCCCTGGCCGCCATCCCGGCGACCCGGTCACGCGTGCTGTCCAGCCTGGCCCCGACCGCGTCGGCCGTGCCGGCGGGGTCGGCCGCCATCAGGGGGCCGGCCACGGTGCGATAGGCCCGTTCCGACACGGCGGGCGCCCGGTCGTGGACGACGTCGACCGCGCCGTCCAGGAAGCGCCCTGCCAGCCTTGCCCCTCGCACCGCCATCGGTCATCCCCTTCCGCACGCCTGCCGGCAGTATCCGCTCAACTCAACGTGCCGGTCGAGGGGAAGGTGCCCGCAGGGACATCAAGGACCCGCCCGACGAACCATGAACTCGTTCTGCCCTGACGATCGGCAAGTGCACGGTTCCCGGATCCCCGCGAGCACCATGAGTACGGCGTTCCGCGGCGGGCCCGGCAACCCGGCAACCCGGCAGCCGAACCCAGGAACGCTGCGCCGAAACCGAACGACTGCGCGTCTTCTTCGTGGCGACCCACCGCAGAATCTCGTTCTGTCCCTGGACCGCACTTCAACCCCGGAATCTGGCGGAGACGGACGTCTGACGGGCGTACGCTTCCGTGCGAACCAGCGACGGTCACGGAAGATTGGTACGCGCCTCGTCATGGACGACCCTGCCGCAGTCACACACTCGCGCCTCGGTTTTCGCTCACTCTTCTCCGTGCCCCAGCAGGAAGAGCCCGACATCGTCGGCGCGGTCACAGCGCAGCTGGTCAGCTGGTTACGGTCAAAGAACTACGACGCGGACGCCCTGCGGGACGACGAGCTCGTGCCGTTGGCCAAGAGTGTCACAGGTTCGACACACCATCTGAAGGAGACCGACGGCTCCGTCATCTTCCATGCCCGGGTGATCGAGGCGCTGAACGGCACCTGGACCTCGAAACTCACCGTTCACCTGCCCGGACGCCCGACGGACGATGCCGCGGTCCTCCTCGAGGTCAGCGGCCCGTCCAAACCCGGCCCGCCCCGCCTGGCCAAGCTGCTCACCGGGGCGCTGTCGGCCCATGACTCGCTGTCCGAGCTGGGTGACGTACCCAAGATCGTACGGACCGATGACGTGGATGCCCTGGTCGACGTGATCTGCGATCCTGATCGTCGTGGGCTGGTGTTCGTCGCCGGGATGCACGAAAGCCTGCCCTACGACAGGTGGTACACGTTCGTGAAGCGGCTGCTCGCCGCATCGACCGGTCTGGCCGGCAAGTACTTCCTCGATTCGGCGGCGACCGTCCTGCTGGCCGAGAGCCTCGGCCGCTCACACGCCGTTTCGCCGGGCAGCGTGCGCACTTACATGCCGGGCGCCGATCCGGCGAGCGAACTCGACGCCCTGCGGCACCGCATTCTCAGCACGGCGCGGATCAGCCGCGACACCCACAGCCGGATGTCGTCGCTCCTGCGCAACCGGGCCCATGACGAGATGCTCCGGGCCGAACTGCCGGGCAAGGTGCGGAGGATCGAGCGGCGGATCGCCGACCACCTGGACCGTTTGCTGGTCGCCCCGCCGGAGCAGCCGGTCGCGCCGGTGGCCTCGCAGATTCCCACCCTGTCACGTCCGGTGGAGATCACCGCGGCACAGATCCCGCAGCCGGTTCGGGCCTCCCCGGTCGACGCCTCGGCTCTCGCTGCCGTGCAGCGCGTGTTTCAGGTGGACGAGCCGAAGGCGGCCCACTGGGAACGCCTCGCCGAGCTCGCGCTACTCGGACTGGCGGCGCGCGAGAACCAGGAGCGCGTCGTCACCCAGTTGTCGCGCCTGCGCGACGAATTGGAAGACAGCGCCTCCGACCAGAAGAAACTGCGATGGCGCCTGGACGACGAACAGCTCGAGCACTCCGAGGCGCTGGCCGAACTCGACGCCGCCCGCCGGCGCAACGCCTACCTCGAGAAGCAGCTGATCGACTCGAACCAAGCCGACCTGGTGTACGCCGGATCGGCGCCGTCGACCCGTGACGAGGTCAGCGATTTCGAGGAGGTCCTCATCAGGGCGCAAGACCTCGAACATGTCGTGATCACGTGCCCGGAGTCCGTGCCCATGAGCCTGACCCAGCACGACCCCCTCGGCGAGTGGGCACGCAAGACCTGGCAGATCCTCGGCGTGCTGGACGACTACGCAGCTGCCTCGCTCGCCGGGCACTGCACCACGGATGTCGCCGGATACCTGCGTAACACTCCCGACGGCTACCGCGGCTACTCGGCGAACCGCCACGCCGTCAGCGAGTCCGAGGATGTGCGGAACAACTCGAAATTCCGCGATGCGCGAGTTCTTCCGGTTCCGGAATCCGTCGTCGCGACGGGGTGGGTCGAGATGATGGCCCACTTCAAGATCGCGCAGTCGGGCATGATCAGTCCTCGCCTGCACTACTACGACGACACATCGCGCTCCGCGAAGATCTATGTGGGGCACATCGGGCAGCACCTGCCCACCAAGCGCACGAACTGACGGCCGGAATCAGGCCTGTGTATTTCCGATGGCGGGCCGCCCCGTCCGCGGTCCCGTCACGTCGAGCACCGCTTCGACCGGACCCGATCCGGTTCAATCAGGGCGGGGGATGTCTGGAGCCGAGCGATCCAGTTCGCCCCGTGACTGCACGAACACCGAACGCACAGTCGAAACCTCTTACGCCCGCTGCCTTCAGCCCTCACGGCCCGCGTACCGCACCCGCGCTGTACAGCACCTTTCGTCGCATTCGCCCCGTCCGTGGCAGGCTCCATGCCGATATCGGGTGAATGGCCCGGTACACGACATCCCGGGAGGTAGACCATGGCCGTTTCGATCGAGCTCTCCAAGGCGCTGGACAAGGGCTTCAAGAGCAGCAGCGTCAAGGAGATCCTGGACGCCCCCGTGTCCGCGCTGTCCGGTGTGACGGAGGCGGACGCCGAGCACCTGGCCGCCGACTTCAACATCAAGACCGTCCGCGACCTGGGCACGAACAAGTTCTTCACGTTCGCGGCCGCCCTGGTCACGCTGGCCGACCGCGAGGGCTGACGCCTTCGGGGCGCTGAGCCGGAACGCCGGCTCGGCGCCCCGCTCCCGTCGACCTGGACCAGCCGTACTCCCGAGCGATCGGGTGACGAACCTCAAGACCGGCTCAGGACCCACCCCCGGCTGCCGATCCCCCAAGAAATGGACCGGTTCTGGAAGGCGTACCTCGGCACGGGCGTGCTCGTCGTCGCGGTGTACCTGCTGTTCCCGGCCGGCGTCCCCCGTGACCTGATCTACGGCGTGGTCGGCCTGTCCAGCGTGGCCGCCATCGCCGCCGGCGTCCTGCGTCACCGACCTGCCCGCCCCTGGGCGTGGTGGGCGATGGCGGCCGGCCAGCTGATGTGGGTCTGCGCCGACACCCTGTTCAGCTGGTACCAGGACGTCGCCCACATCGATCCCTACCCCTCGCCGGCCGACGGCGTCTACCTCCTGGCCTATCCCCTGGTCTCGGCGGGCTTCGTGGTGCTGGTGCGAGCGCGGCAGCAAAGGCGGGACGTCGCGGGCCTGATCGACAGCGGCGTCCTCACCGCCGGCCTGGCCCTGGTGTCGTGGGTGGTGCTGGGCGCGCCGATCGCCCGGGCCGGTGATCTGTCGTTCCCGGAAAAGGTCGTGGGAGTGGCCTATCCGGCCGCCGACATCTTGCTCCTCGCCGTCCTGATGCGGCTGGTCATCGTGCCCGGCGGCCGCACTCCCGCCTTCCGCCTGCTCACCGGCGCCGCCCTGGCGCTGCTGGTCGCGGACTCGGTGTTCGCCGTCCTGATCGCGACCTCCGGGTACGAGAGCAGCGCCGTCGATCTGGTGTGGCTGGCGTCCTACGTCCTCTGGGGGTCGGCGGCGCTGCATCCCTCGATGCGCGAACTCACCGAGACCCACGTCCACAAGCCGGTCCCGTTCACCCGCCGGCGCCTGACCGCACTCACCGTGGCCGTCCTCCTGGCCCCGGTCATCCTCATTGTCCAGCTGATCTCCGGTACGGCGCCCAGCGTCTGGGCGGTGGCCCTCGCGTCCATCGTCCTGTTCAGCCTCGTGGTGATGCGCATGAACGCGGCCATCCAGCAGGTCGTCGTCTCCACCGAGCAGCGGGTTCGTCTCCAGAACGACCTGGCCTACCAGGCGGCTCACGACTCGCTCACCGAACTGGCCAACCGGGCAAGGGCTCTCGAACTGATAGAAGCCGGACTGCACCGCGGGCAGCGTTCCGGAGGACCGGTCGGGCTGCTCTTCATCGACCTCGATCACTTCAAGGCGGTCAACGACACCCACGGTCATCGAGCGGGGGACGACGTACTACGCGAAACCGCCGCCAGGATGAAGCGTCTCATTCGCGCGGGCGACAGCATCGGCCGCCTGGGCGGTGACGAGTTCGTCGTCCTGATCGAATCGGTCTCCACCGAGAGGGATCTCATCGATCTGGCCGAGCGCCTGGTCGCCAGCATCTCCGCGCCGATGCGCGCCGGAGGGCACGACGTGGTGATCGGCGCGAGCATCGGCGTGGCCGTCAACCGGGACGGCGGGACCGACGCCGCGGGACTGCTGCACGAGGCCGACGCAGCCGCCTACCGGGCCAAGTCCGCAGGTCGCGGACGGGTTGAGGTGTTCGACGAGGCCCTGCGCCGCCAGTTGGACGAGCGGGCCGAGCTGGAGGAGGCGATACGCGAGGGCCTGGCAGCCGGCGAGTTCCTGCTGCACTACCAGCCCGTCGTGCGCGTGGACGGCGCCACACTGGAGGGTTACGAGGCCCTGGTCCGCTGGAACCGCCCGGGACACGGGCTGACCATGCCGGACTCGTTCATCCCCACCGCCGAGAAATCCACCCTGATCTGCCATCTGGGACGCTGGGTCCTGGGTGAGGCGACACTCCGGTTCGCCCGGTGGTTGCAGACCAGAACCATGGACGACGAGGAGCCCGGCTCCCCCGTCACGATCGCCGTGAACATCTCGGGCCGCCACCTGGCCGCCGCGAGCATCGTGACCGACGTGAAGAACGCCCTGCGGGCCGCGCAGCTGCCGCCGGAGCTGCTGGTGCTGGAGATCACCGAGACCGTCCTGATCGACGAGCCCGCCGCCGCGCCCCACCTGCGGGCGCTGCGGGAGCTGGGCGTCAAGATCAGCATCGACGACTTCGGCACCGGCTACACCTCCATCGGGCAGCTCCAGTTCCTGAACGCCGACACCCTGAAGATCGACAAGAGCCTGGTCGGCTCCCAGCGCCCGGGTGCCGCCGAGCTGGTCGAGCTGGTGGTGCGCGCCGCCCACGCCTTCGGGCTCAGCGTCATCGCCGAGGGCATCGAGCACGAGGAGCAGGTACTCGCACTGCAACGGGTGGGGTGTGATTCCGCGCAGGGGTACTTGTTCGCGCGGCCGCAGGAGAGCCTGGACGTGGGGCGGGATCTGGTGCCGCGTCGCTCACCACCGTCGGCGGGAGAGCGCCCGGGCGATTGATCAGTACGCCGAACGAACTGGGGCGAAGGGGTTTTCGCCGCCACGTCGGGCCGACGACCGGCCCTCCAGCACGACCCCACCGCACCCCGCGGCCCCCCATTTTGGAGGACGGCCCCTTCATCCTCTAAGCTTTCTCAAGTCCGCGGATGAGCCCACAGCTCAGCCGCGAGTCGCAGGCCCCCATCGTCTAGCGGCCTAGGACGCCGCCCTCTCAAGGCGGTAGCACGGGTTCAAATCCCGTTGGGGGTACGGCACCAACAGCACATGCAAGGCCCTGTAGCGCAGTTGGTTAGCGCGCCGCCCTGTCAAGGCGGAGGTCGCGGGTTCAAGTCCCGTCAGGGTCGCCTCATCCGGCAGCTCGCCAGCTTGACCCGACCGAAACGCGAGGGAAGAGGCCCGGCACGTTGTCCGCTCCGCTCCTGCCTCCGGCCGGCTGGTATCTCGACGTCCAGATCCCTGGCCGCGACCGGTGGTGGGACGGCGAACGCTGGACCGAGCACGCCCGCCCCACCCCTCACCCCGCCGTTCCGCGCGAAGCCCCGTGGCTGCACGAGACGCGGATCCCCCTGCTCGGCGCCCAGGCCCGGTTCGACGGAACCCGCCTGGTCGTCGAGGCCGGGTTCCCCGCCGTCGCCCGTGAGCTGGGCTCCCGGCGTCTGATCGTCGCCATGGTGGACGTCCTCGGCGTCGAGGTCTCCGAGCCCGGCACCCAGCGGCACGGGACGGTGACGTTCGATGTCCGCCCGCACCCCGTCCGGCTGCGTTTCCAGCGCGAGCATGCCGACGGAGTGCTCTGGCTGCGCGACATGATCACCGTCGCCCTGGCACCCCGCCGGATTCCGCAGGCACCGCCGCACCTGCCTGAAGACGCCCGAAGCCTCCAGGAAGCAGGGCCGGACGCCCCGGAGGCCCGGCCCTGGCGTTCACCCGACAACGCCGCAGAGGCCGGGCTCCCGCTGCCGATCCGTGCCCGGACCACGCCACCCCCCGGACCAGCACCTCGCCGGGCCGCGGCGGCTCCGGCCGCACCAGGTGACGAGACGGATCACCTCCAGGCAGCCCTCACCTGGATCGCCGCCAACCACGAACCGGAGCACGTGCCGGAGGCCGCCACGCAGGCCTTCCTGCGACGCGAGCCGGAGACCCTGTCGACGGCCGTCACCTGGAGCACCCCCGAGCCCGCGCCGATCGCGGAGCGAGAGCCCGGCGTGGACCCCGACACCGGCCCGGCAACACTCACCGACGCCGGCCCGGAACCGAAGTCCCGGCCGGACGGCGTCGACGAACCGGGCCTCCCCCCGGTCGCTCTGGTCGCTCCGGTCGCTCCGGTCGCCCCCGTCACCCCCGTCGCCCCGGCTGAGGCGACCGCCGAAGATGATCCGGAGTTGTCCCGGGCCACCCCGAAGGCCGAGGCGTTCGAAGCGGCCGAGACGGCCGGACCGGCCGAAGCGGCCGAGACGGCCGGACCGGTCGAGACGGCCGAAGCGGCCGAGCCGGCCGGACCGGTCGAGACGGCCGAACCGGTCGAGCCGGCCGAACCGTTCGAGACGGCCGAACCGGTCGAGACGGCCGAACCGGTCGAGACGGCCGAACCGGTCGAGACGGCCGAACCGGTCGAGACGGCCGAAAAGGCCGAAAAGGCCGAAAAGGCCAGGGTGACCGAAGCGAACGAGACAGCCCAAGTGGCAGAAACGTCCCCAGCGGTCGAGACGGTCGAGGCAGCCAAGGCCGGGAAGACGACTGAAGCGGACGAGACAACCGAAGCCAAGACAACCAAGGCCGACAAGACAGCCGAGGCCAACGAAACAGCCGAAGCGGCCGGGGCAATCAAGGGCGGCAAGGCGACCGAGACGACCGACGCGAACGAGGCAGCCACGTCGGTCGAGACGGCTACGACGGGCGCGGCGGTCAACACGGTCGGCACAGCCGAGGCGGTCGAGGCGAACGACCAGGTCAATCCGGCGGGAACGCTCGACGCGGCCGGCATGGCAGAAACAGTCGACGTGGTCGGCACAGCCGAGGCGCTCAAGGCAGCCGAAGCACCCCCGGTGGTCGAGGCGACGCAGAAGGCCACAGCGACCGAGCACTCGCCCGCCGACGAGAGCAGGGGCAAGACAGCGGAAACTCCGGACGACGCGTCACCGGCTTCGCTGCCCACGCTCGTCTCGCGGCAGGCCGGCATCTCCGCCCCGCAACCGGACGCGGCGAACCACCAGGACCCGACAGCGCCCGAGAGCTCGATCCCGCTGCAAGGCTCGGCAGTCTCGGAAAACTTTCCGGCGTCCGAGAGCTCGCAGGCCACCCCAGGATCGGTCGCGTCTCCTCTCACCACCCCGGCACGTCCGGCCGCCCCGGAGACCGCCGCTCTGCCCCGCATCGGCATCCCCTTCCCCGCGAACCACGCAAAGCCCTGGGCCGCAAGGCCATCCGCACTCGATCAGCAGCCTGCCCCGCGCCCGAACGATCCGCCGACCAGCCATCGCGCGCCGCAGCCCGATTCCGAGGCCCAGCCCCGCACCGACGACTCGGCGCAGAAGGCCGGGGCGATTCCCTCGGCACCGGTCAGATCCGCTCTGCCGCCCGACGCCACGGCACCCATTCCCCTCGCCGTCGCCAGGAGTCGCAGAACCTCGGGCACTCCTGAGACCGCTCGCACCTCACCGGCCGCGAATGCTCCTCAACGCATGGACGAAAGCCCGCTTTCCGGCGCTCGCAGGCCGATCACGCACGGTCCCCAGTGGTTCGGGCCGGAGCAGACCGTCGAGGTCGGATCGTTCGTCCTGCCCGGCCTGATCTATGTGGGACGCCGCTCCCGCCGCTCGGAACGCCTCAACGGCGAGCCGGGGCTCATCGACCCGGGCCTGGACTCGGCCACCGGCACCCCGGACTGGACCGGTGACGGAATCGGCAAGAACCCCAGCTATCACACCCTGAAAACCGGCCAGCGCAACGCCTATCTGTCCTGGCTGGCTTCCGGGCGCCGGGAACCCGCTGCTCCACCGGCGGTTTTCGGCACCATTTTCCTCTACGGCCTCGAACGGCGCATCATGGTGGACGCCCACGGCGGCGACCAGCGGGCCCGCGCCGAGATCTCCGCGATCGTTGCCGAGGTACGGCGCCTGAAAACCGTTTTCGCGGAGAACGAGGCCTTCGGCACGAGCGCTGACGCACTCGTCGAGGCAGCCGCCTGGGTCGAGGCCGACGGGGCCGTCGACCTGGACGCCGACCCCGGCCCCGACCTCGACGCCACTCTCGACAACGACCCCGGCCCCGGCCGAAGCCGGCCGCCGGCCGAGCCCCCGACCGTGTGGCTGCGCCGCCGGCTGGGTGAGTTCGCCCGTCAGGAAAGGCCTTTGCCGGCATCGTGGGCCCTCGCCTGGGCGACCGCCGCTCCCGGCAACCCGCTGCCGCCTCTGGTGACCCGGCGCCCGGCGGAGTTCGCTCCGCTGTTCCGCACCCGCTACCACGAGCATCACGGCCAGGGCCTCGTGATCAGCCCGGACGGGCCGCCCCTGAGCCTGTCCTACCGGCCGGCAGCCGGCGATCTGCCCCGGATCGAGCTGACGTTCGGCGTACCCGACGTCGTCCATGCGCCCGA
The DNA here is from genome assembly GCF_018499875.1 of Kineosporia corallincola. Classification (GTDB taxonomy): domain Bacteria; phylum Actinomycetota; class Actinomycetes; order Actinomycetales; family Kineosporiaceae; genus Kineosporia; species Kineosporia corallincola. The sequence goes on from NZ_JAHBAY010000003.1 coordinate 384,673, forward strand.
CACCCTGAAGGCGATCTCCGCCGTGGCCCAGGCCTGCGCCGACGAGCTCGACGCCTACAGCCAGTGGCTGGGTGACGACGACGGCTCCGCCACCCCGGCCGCCCTGCTCGCCGACCTCCTGACCAGGGGCGACACGTCGTCCCCGTGAACGACCCGGACCACGGGCAGCGCCTCAGAAGGCCTCGTCGTACAGAGCCCGCAGTTCCGAGGAGGCCGGCCCGCTGTACCCGCACCCCCGGACGGCGCCACCCTCGACCGCCACCAGATACCTGCCGCCCACCTCGAAAGAGTCGGCCCCGAGCAGGGATTCCGAAGCGCCGCTGGTCTGGGCCACCTCCAGCACGCCGACCGGGGACCCGGCCCAGACCCGGGAGACATCGAGCGTGACCACACCGGACGAGACGCTCCGGACCGTTCCCTCCACCGCCAGTTCCACGCCGATAAGCCCGTCCGCGGAGGGCGCCGCGCACTTGAACGTCGCACCACCTCCACCCTGGACCCGCTGGACGACGGGCGCCGGCTCGTCCCTCACGTTCCCCTTCACCCCGGCGAAGATCCCGGCCGCGGCCGCCGCCAGCAGAACGGCACCGGCGACCGGCCTCGCCCGACCCGACCACAGACTCCGCCGCTGCCGGGAAACATCGGTGCGGCCGGCGTCCATGACTGAAGCGGTGAGGCCGGAAACCCGCTCGGCGGAGAGCGGTTCGAGCGACACCGCCGGATCCGCACGACGCAGCCGGGCTCGCAGGTCGTCCTCGGTCATCGCTTCCTCCTCTCGTTCCCGGTACCGGATCGTTCGAGTTCGGCCCTCAGCCGCTCCCGGGCCCGGTGCAGCCGGATGGTCGCCGCGTTCGCCGAAATGCCCAGTACCTGGCCGATCTCGGCTGCCGCCAGTTCTTCCCAGGCCCACAGCCGCAGCAGTTCGGCGTCCTGGGGACGCAGCCGCGCCAGTGCCGTCGTCAGGTCGACGGAGGCGTCGCCGGCCGGTGGACCCGGCGGATCGAGCGTGACGAGGCGGGCCACCAGACGGTCCTGCCGGCGCCGCGAGCGCTCCGCGTTGGCCAGGCAGTTGCGGGCCACACCGTAGGCCCAGGGCAGCGGCTCGGCCGGGATCTCGGACAGCCTGCGCCAGCACACCAGCAGGGTCTCGGCGAGGACGTCCTCGGCGGTCGCCGGGTCGGTGCGCCGGGCCAGGAACCGCCGCAGCGGCTCGATCAGCTCGGCGACCAGCCCTTCGAACCGGGTACGGGTCACTGCCTCCATGCCCTCCCATGTCCGGCCGGGCCCAGATCCTTTCAGCCGCCGAACGCCACCTCATAATATTTCTGGAGGTCGGGGTCGTCGGCCGGGCCGCTGAGGCAGTCGGCCACCCAGCTGTCGCTGACGGTGATCAGGTAGCTCCGGCCCCGGGTGAACGTGGCGCCACCGCCCATGGCCTCCGGGGGCACCTCCGCCCGCACCCGGACCGGTCCGCCGACGTCGCCGACGAAGGTCCGGTCGACGTGCAGGGTCGCGATCCCGCCCGAGACCTGGATGACCGTTCCGCGGAAGACGAGATCGGCGTCCCTCAGGTGTTCCGGATCAATGGGCCGGGCACAGCGGACGGTGGCGCCGCCGCTCGTCGTGACCTCGGTGACCGAACCGGGCGTGGCACCGGCATCGGTGCCGACGTTGGCGTTGGCGGATGAGCAGCCGGCCATGGTGAGCGCGGCCAGCAGGGCGAGAATGATCGGCTTCATGGCGATTCATGTCCGGCCACGGGGCCGGAATTTCGCTCCGGCCCGGCCGATGCTGCACTCCCACCGTCCTGAAATCCTGGAAAGCCGGTACAAGTAGCGAATATCCGTATTCTTTGAGGGCCCCACTCAGGTAGGTCCACGTGGACACCCACGCCACGCATCGTTGACGACCCTTGAGGTGACGTACACCATCATGTACATGACGATCCCCTTCGGCGCCACCCACATCTCCATGGCGGACGCTCGCGCCAACCTGCGAGAACTCTTGGACAACGTGAAGACCACCCATGCCCGCTACCGCATCACCCGCAACGGAGAGGCGGACGCGATACTCATGTCCGTCGACGACCTGGAAGCACTCGAAGAGACGCTGGAGATTCTCAGCGACCCTGACGAAGTGGCTGCCATCCGCGAAGGGCTTGCCGACATCGAGGCAGGAAATGTCTTTACCCTCGACGAAGTTCGGCGGGAGCTAGGTCTGTGACATACAAGATCGTCCTTGCCGCATCCGCAAAACGCGATCTGGCGAAGCTACCCGAGAAGGTACTTCCAGCGGTCCTTGAGTTCATCGCCGGGCCGCTGTCACAGGAGCCACATCGCGTGGGCAAACCCCTGATGAATGATCTGCACGGCCTCCGTTCCGCACGTAGAGGAACGTTCCGGATCGTCTATCACGTCGGCGAAGCGCTGATCGAGGTACATGTGGTCCGCGTCCGGCACCGACGGGATGCCTACCGCTCCGGCTGACATCACCTCAGCGCCACCTCACCCGGCGGATGCGATCTTCACCCGATCGCCTGCGGAGGAATCAGGTCGCGAGCGCTTCAGACAGGTGGACCACGGGTCGATGTCTCGCAGACGTCATCTCATCCATCTAGATTTGATTGACTCAAATCTAGGGTCTATGTTCATCCCATGCCCTCGGGCAGAAAGGTGGACTCCCATGAACGACCACGACCTCGTCGACACCGGCGAGATGTACCTCAAGGCCGTCCTCGAGCTCGAGGAGGAGGGCGTGGTTCCGCTGCGCGCCCGGCTGGTGGAGCGTTTCGACCAGTCCGGCCCCACGGTCAGCCAGACCGTCGACCGGCTGCGCCGCAACAATCTGCTCGACCTGGGTGGTGACCGGCAGCTCGTGCTGACCGAGTCCGGGCGGGCCACGGCCGGGAACGTGATGCGCAAGCACCGTCTCACCGAGGTCTTCCTGCACCAGGTGGTCGGGCTGGAGTGGCCGCTGCTGCACACCGAGGCCTGCCGCTGGGAACATGTGATCAGCGACCACACCGAGAGCCTCGTGGCCCAGCTGCTCGGCCACCCCCGCTACTCGCCCTACGGCAACCCGATCGAGGCGGGCGTCAGCGCCGGCACCGAGAACCTGGTCCGGCACGACGGGCACGAGCCGATCAGGATCGCCTGGATCGGCGAGCCCCTCCAGGCCGACCCGAGCGCCCTCCAGGAGCTCATGGACCAGGGCCTCACCCCCGGCGCCACCGTCACCGTCACCGAGCGCCACACCTCGGGGGTCACCCTGGTCAATGCGGAGGACGCCGGTGTGCGGCTGTCCGGGCAGGTGGCCCGGCACATCTTCGTCGCCCCCGTGGGAGCCGACCTGTCCGGCATCCCGGGAGCCGGCGAGCCCCGCACGCTCGCGGCCCAGGTCTGACCGGCCGCTACATCTTGGGATACAGCGCTCCGCGCTGGCGGATCAGCTGGGCCCTCAACCGGGGCCCGAGCAGTTCCACCACCCCCGCCGCGGGCTCGTTCGGGTAGGGCAGGTTCTCCACGAACGAGACCGCGATCGGTTCTTCCTGCGGGCCGGTGTACTCGTCCTCCAGGAAGGCTCGCTGGAGTCGGCCGCGCAGGCCGTACGCCAGGATCAGCAGCGGCAGCACCTTGACGGCTTCTTCGACGAACGGGTCGACGGTGTACGAGGCGACCTCGACCACGTGGTTCAACGGCTGACCGGTGGCCCCGGCCCACACCCGGGTCACGGCGTACTCCAGGGCGACGGCCAGCACCCCGCACCCGTAGAAGCCCAGACCGGCCGCCAGAAACAGGGTTCCGAGCCGGACCGAGCGGGTGGGCTGCCCGAGCACGGCCAGCTGGACCACACCCCAGCAACAGGTGAAGACCATGGCGAGCATCAGCACGGCGACGTCCGTCCGCGCCGCCTCGTCCGCGACCGGATCACACCACGAATGCACTTTTCATCCGGATTGCGCACGCTACATGTTGACGCAGCGTGGCATCCGCGCACCAATCAGCTACCGCTCCGGTGATCACTACCGCACATGGCGGGCCGCTCGCGGCCGTGAGGACAGCGGGCACACATGGGTTTTTGACACCACCTAACCGCTCAGGCCGGTGTCAAAACAAAAGAGCCCCTCCGGCTCAGACCACACGGTGACGACGGGACCGTGGCCCCGGCCGATCCGCCGCCAGCCCACGTCGGCCTCCCACGTCGGCCTCCCAGCCGCGAGTCAGAACCCCAGCACCGGGACACTCCCGGCCGGCCGCCCCGGCCGGGCCACCGCCAGGCTCAGGTATCGCCGGTCCAGGGCCAGCATCAGCCGGTCCGCCACCAGCCGGTCCAGGGTCTCGCGCACTGCCTCGGCCGTCATCCCCTGCCCGGCCCCGAACGTCGTGATCGCGGGCAGCGCGTGCTGGGCGTCGCAGAACAGGTACAGCGCCCGCTCGGCACCTCGCAGCACCGTCAGCCGGCGCACCGCCACCGGCCGGAAGTCCCACACCGCCAGGTGTTCTCCGTGGTCCACCGACACCAGACCACGACCGCCCGCGGCACCGAACCAGCGGCGCATCTCGGTCTCGACGCCGGCCACGTAGTCGTGCGGATCGCGCGCGTCGGCGTAGTCGTGCTCGAAATAGTAGGCCAGCTGCATCAGTTCGGACTCCGGCCGACCGTACACATAACCGTAGCTGCGGTCCGGGCGCACGTTGCTGAACCCCAGAGCCCCGGACGACTCGAAATTCGGGCTGAACCGGTCCAGCCGGATCGAGCCGAGGCCCTGCGGCGGGTCCAGGTGGGTCAGCTGGGCCACCACCGCCGCCATCTCGCGGTAGTCCTCCGGGTCCTCGCCCGGGAATCCGTAGAGCAGGTTCCAGTACACCTTCATGCCCAGCTCCCGGCACCACTTGAGCAGCTGGATGTTCTGCATCGCCGTGGTGCCCTTGCGCATGATCCTCAGCACCGGCGTGCTGAAGCTCTCGATCCCGGGCTGGATCGCGGTGACGCCCGCCGCCAGCATCTCGCGCACCTGGTCCTTGGTCAGGTTGGCCTTGGTCTCGTAGAACAGGCCGAGCTTCAGCTGCCGCCGGGCCAGTTCGGGCAGCAGGTCCCGGAAGTAGGCCATGTCGAGGATGTTGTCGACCATCTCGACCTGGCTGGCCGGGTAACGCCTTGTCTGCTCGGTGATCTCGGCCAGAACCCGGTCTGCGCTCTTGCTCCGGAACGTCATCGCCGAGCCGTTCAGCCCGCAGAACGTGCAGTGGTGCTTCTCGCCCCACCAGCATCCTCGTGACGACTCCATCAGGATACTGTCACCCGCGGCGCCGGTTCCCGGCAGCTGCTCGAAGTAGTCGGTGAAGTCCGGGTAGGGCAGCACGTCGAGGTCACGTACCCGCTCCGGGGTGAGCGACACGTAGACGCTCTCGCCGTCGCGCCGGGAGATGATGCCCGGCACCGCGTGCGGACCGGCGCCCGACTCCAGGGCCTCGATCAGCGCCGGAAAACTGATGTCTCCCTCACCGCTGCACACGAAGTCGACCCAGCCGAACATCCGGTGCAGCGCCACGCCCATCTCGTTCTCGCAGTTGGCCCCGCCGAAAACGATGGTCTTGGTGGGATGTTCCTGCTTGATTCGGCGGGCCAGGCTGAGCGACGCCACGTTCTGCGTGAAGGTCGAGGTGAAGCCGATCACGTCGTAGTGCGCCCAGTCGATCTCCCGCAGGCACTCCTCGATGAACGGGCCGGCGTGCCGCCGGGCCCGGCGCAGGGTGGCGATCTGCGCGTCGCACGGCCCGAACCGGCCGAACCGTTCCCGGAAGACGTTCAGGTACTCCTCGTCGGGGCGTGGGCCGAACAAGGTCTCGGCGAACACCCAGTCCCCCGCCAGGCTCTGCGTGGGCGAGCGGTCGGCGATGTAGGTGAAGTCCTGCACCCCGAGGCTTCTGGCGAACCGCAGGTTGAGGTACGCGATGGTGGTGGGCCAGCCGCGCGCGTCCAGGGCTGCCTTGAGCAGGCTGGGGCCGATGGCCGGGCGCACCGCCCCGAACGGCATGTTGATCAGCAGCACCTTCACGACGTGCTCAGCCCCCGTCCGCGGTCAGGTCGACGATCCGGCCGGTGACGTCGGACCGGGCCAGGTCGAGCACCCCGTCGATGACGTCCTGGGTGGCCACCCGGCCGGGGAAGGTGTCCGGGGCCAGGGCGTTCACCCGCACACCGAGATCCCAGAACTCACTGGCCAGGTGATAGGTCAGGTGGTTCAGCCCGGCCTTCGAGGTGCCGTACAGCGCCTGGCCCAGATCGGGGTAGACGTACAGCCCCGCCGTGCTGGACAGCTGGACCACGCTGCGGTTGGCCGCCAGGTTCCCCGCCGGGTCGGCGAGCCAGCACCGGCGGGCCACCTCCACGCTCATCCGTAACGGTGCCAGCAGATTGACGTCGAAAACCTCGGAGGCGGACGCGATGGCGCCCGGCGCCAGCAGGGGCGCCCAGTGCCGCCGGGCCGCCGCGTTGATCAGCAGGTCCACCTGACCGAACTCGTTCAGGGTCTCGTCCACGACCCGCTCGATCTCGTCGGCCCGGGACAGATCGGCCCGGATCGTGTGCACCGGATCGTCGTTCAGCGCGAGCCTGCCACCCGGGTTCAGCGGATCGACGAAGGTCTGGTTCTGGCTCGCCCGGTTCACCGGGGTGCGGCCGTGCACGGCCACGATCCGGTACTCCGCCGCGCACCTGGCCACGAACGCCTGACCGAACAGCCCACCGGCCCCGGTCAGCAGGCAGACCGGCCTCACCGCTCCCACCGTTCCAGCCGGTCCGCACCGTACCGCTGCGACGCCTCCGCCAGGCCCCGGTGGACCCACATGATGATGGACGTCCGTGGGAGCCGGTGGTTCTTCAGGAAGGCATGGAACGAGTTCGGCGTGCACTCGAACGCCACCAGGCTGTTGTTCACCGGTGCGGCCGTCACCTGCGGACGCGCCAGCGGACCGGAACGGGTTGCGAAGAGCGCGGTCTCACCGCCGTCCCCAGTTCTCCAACCGTCGTTGAGCAGGTAGAGGATCGCCACCGCGCCACGGACCGTCTCGACCTTCTCGTGAGGTTCCAGCGTCCCCTCACCGGTCTTGAAGTGACACCGCCCGAACGCCGGCGTCACGATCGCCTCGTCGCCGGGGACGGACCGCGGAAACCAGATCGGGTTGAAATCGTTGTGGATGAAGCCGTCCTCGCTGAACGGGGCGTGATGATGGGCCCCGGCGTACACGTACGGAGTCCGCTCCACCCCGAACAACCCACAGAGCAGGTCCCGCCAGGCCGGTGACACGAACAGCGCGAGCGGGCCGCCGGTCTCGTGCGTGATGCTCAGGCCGTAGGCGTCGTAACCCCGCATGGTGCGCGAGAACCGGGCCCGGTCGGAGGTCTCGCTCAGCCCCCGGTCGAGCACCGACCGCAGCGCCCCGGACAGCTCGGCGTAGAACCGTGGGGTGAACACGTCGTGCGCGATCACGTGGGGGAACGGGTCGGAACACCGCAGCCAGGCCCGCTGCGCCAGCACATCCTCCAGATCGACTGACGCGAGGACGCTCTCGGTGAGTACGCCGGTCATCCGACTCCCTCGATCTCGACCGGCTCACGCCGGAATCCCGGTGACTCCGGATGGGTGCGGAAGAAGAAGGTCTGGTACAGACGGCCTTCCTCCAGACGGTTGCCCCAGCCCCGGGCACCGCTGTGCGGAACGTCGCCGCGCACCAGCAGCAGGCGGTTGAACACGTTGCCCAGGGAGTCGATCAGCCGCCAGTTCTCGCGCGGCGTCATCCAGTCGTGACGACGCCGCGCGTCGACGTTGCGCCACAGGTGCAGACCGCCCTCCGGCGGGGCCCCGGGGCTGAGGTAGACGATGCCCGCCCAGCCGTCCGGCCCGACGCCGTTCCAGTCGTCCGTGACGTGGTTGTGCACACCGTCCCCGAGCACCTGGCCGTTGTCCGGCTTGACGTGAAAACTGGTGTTCCACAGACAGCCCCGGGTCGCCGGGTCCGCACCGGGCAGTGGGCGCGACGACCCGTCGCGCGGATAGGACGCCTCCCAGTGCGACCGGTCGATCGTCTCCCCGCAGGCGTCCTCCAGCGCCGAGGTCAGGGCCTTCGAGGACTTGACCGGGCAGTCGCCGGCCTCCTCGAACCGGCTGGCCCACCAGGTCGGCCGGCGGCCGGACGCCACGTCCTCGTCGCTCTCGTAGGGGGTGTAGAAACTCCGGCCCAGGGCGTGGTCACGGATCGCCAGCGGGTCCCGGTAGAAGTCGTCGACGACGACGATCGACGTTCTCGGCATCATCCCTCCAGAAGCTCGATCCAGTGCGCGTTCAGCCGGTCGGACTGACGTTGCAGGCGGGGTGCGGGGATTCGGTCCACCGCCCGGGGGTCGGCCCCCAGATGGTCGAGCACCCGGGCGATCTGGCGGCCGTAGTCGCGGTCCAGCTCCTCGTACTCCACCATCAGCGGCTCGATCCCCCGGCGGTCGAAGAACTCCTGCCATCCGGCCGACTCGGCCTCGATCGAGGCCTCGAGCCGCTCGATCTCGGCCCGGTCGAAGCGCAGTTCGCCGGCCGGCCGGCGGGGTGGCCCGGAGCCGGGGAACCGCACCCACTCCTCGGTCCAGTAGGCGCGGAACAGCGAGACCGCCTGGGCCCGCCGGTCGCGGCGCACGATGCGGACGAACCGGGCCCGCGGCACCAGCGCGTCCAGCACCGCACCCGGCGGCCCGCAGACCCCCAGCCGCCCGGCCAGGAACCGCACGTGCTGCCAGTGCATCTTCATCCCGAACACGCCGTTCCCGGTGGTCCCGTAGCGCAGTGCGGCCCGGACGAACTCGTCGTCCGGGACGTTCGCCGGCAGCCCCCAGGCCGTCTTCCAGGTGTGTTCGAGCAGCGGCCCGAACAGCTCGGCGGGCCGCCCGGCCACCCCGGTCGCCTGGAGCCCCTCGCACAGCAGGGTGCTCCCGGACCGGGGTGTCGCCGCCACCACGTACGTCGCGGCACGGGTTCTCACGCCGGTTGTGGTCCGATCGGTGGACGTCCGGGGCGGCTCGGTGGCGCCCCGGACGTCACCCTCGCCGTCCGGGGACCGTCGAGGATCTGCATCCTCGCGGCGAGTTCCCGGTCGGCGATCTCCCGGCGGTGCAGCGCCGGGATGAACAGGGTGCCCAGCTGCGTGGCGGGCAGCAGGGCGGCGGCCAGCGACCCGAGCGGGACCGGCTGGATCAGCGGTTCCAGCAACGGGTGCGGCTTGGAGGTGACCAGCAGCACCTCGTGGTCGGCCGGATAGGTGCCCAGCAGGTGCCGCTGGAGCAGACGCAGGTTGTCCAGCGCCCGGGAACCCCTGCGGTTGTAGGCGTCCAGGGTCATCGGGGCCTGGGTGATCACGCACGGCACGTCGGCCTGGAGCGGCCGGCGGCGCACCACGAGGTCGCTGGCCTCGTACATCTGGAGGCCGTCGAACCCGGGATCCACCCCCAGGTCGCACAGCAGCGTGTCGAGGAACGACACCCCCGGCAGGACGGTCACCGACAGGTTCAGCACGAGCGCCGCCCGCTGGATCAGCGTGGTCGGGTAGCAGTACATGGTGGGATGCCCGTAGGTGGCGAAACACACCGGCCCACCGGCCTTCGCGGCGGCCACCACCTCGGCCGCTATCCGCCGGTAGATCAGGATACGGTGCTCCCCCACCTCCCGCGGCTGGGTCAGGTCGACGACCTCGGTGCCCAGGCCGCCGAGATACTCCAGCATCCCGGTTCCGGTGTCGGCCACGAAAGTCTTCGTGCACCGCCGGATCGTCTCCTCCACCTCCTTGGTCAGGTGGTGCACCCCGGCGATGCCGAGGCCGACAACCGCTATGTCGCAGGGCAACTGAGCTCCGGCGATCATCCGAGCCTCCCCATCAGCCGTTGCACGGCGGCCAGGCGGGCCGCGTCCGTGGCCGCGCCCTCGATCGACTCCACGGCCTCGGCGACCTCGGGATCGCCGATGAAGTCCTCCGGCTCGAAAGAACGCCCGCCCTGGGCCATACCCAGGAAGGTGATCGGCACCCGCACGGTGACGCCGGGGGTGATCGGGTCGGTGACGACCGGCCCGACACCGACGTCGATCGGTGGGGTCGGGGTGACGAAGATGCCCGGTGGCGGCCCCGGTGGCGGAGGCGGCGGTGGGCCGGGTGGCGGCCCGGGAGGCGGCGGGGGTGGAGGCGGGCCCGGTGGCGGGGGCGGACCCGGCGGGGGTGGCGGCCCTGGCGGCGGGCCGGGCGGAGGTGGTGGCCCCGGCGGGGGCGGCGGCCCTGGCGGCGGGCCGGGCGGAGGTGGTGGCCCCGGCGGGGGCGGCGGCCCAGGTGGTGGCCCGGGCGGAGGTGGCGGTGGTGGGCCCGGCGGAGGTGGTGGCCCGGGAGGTGGCGGTGGCGGGTCCTGCTCCTCGACCCTCGGCGGCCCGTCACCGAACGCACCACCGACCACCCGCCACAGGGCGGCCGGGTCGGAGACGAAGGCGCTGCGCTCGGCGTCGCTCAGATCGAATCCGGAGAGCGCGTTTTCGGGATCCCGCCGGAGCGCCAGATAGAAGTCGAAGTCCGTCTGCGCCCGCTGCATGACCAGCGGCAGATCACTCACGTCGGCCCCCCATCGTGAAAGTGATGAGGATCATGCTCCGCCGCGCGGGGGCCGGTCAAGCAGACACAGACACCTGCCCCTAAGGACATGGTTGCGCCGTTCACGCCCACCCGGCCCCCGCACCCCCTACGGCGGAAGGTCAGGCCCGCACCGGCACCGGCTTCTCGAAGAACCGCCAGTTCTCGCGCATCTGCGCCGGAATCTCCGTGCCCTCGTAGGGATCCCGCTCGGTGAACCCCCGCGACGCGTACAGCCGCTGGGCCCCGTGCATGAACCGGCAGCTGTCCAGCCGCAGGGTGTGCGCGCCGAGCCCGTCGACCGCCTCGGCCAGCAACCGGTCGAGCAGGGCCGAGCCCAGGTGCAGGCCCCGCAGCTCCGGCCGCAGATACATCCGCTTGATCTCGACCACCCCCGGCTCCAGCGTGCGCAGCGCGCCCATCCCCACCAGGACGCCTTCGTTCTCCACCACCAGGTAACGGGCGCCCTCCCGGTCGAACGCGCGCACCGACGCTGCGGACGCCTGCGCGTCCGGCACCGCCATCACCACGCCGAACTCCTCCAGCAGGCGGCCGGTGGCCCAGGTCAGGTACTCGATGTTCAGGGCGGCCAGGTCGTCGACGTCGGCCGGGTAGCGGGCCGGTCTCAGCACGGGGGTGGTCTGTTCCATACCGGCATCCTCACAGCCGGGTCCGGGCGGTCGTCCCCGGGGTGCCCGCCGGGCCCACCCACTCTCCCCGGCCAACGGCGTCCACCGTTGTGCCGTCGGGCGGGAAACCGACGGGGGCGACGTGAGCCCGCGAACTCGCGCCCACCTTGCTCAGTTCTCCTGACCAACAGCTGAAATCCGGCCACTGAGAGTGGCCAAAGGCGATAATTCTTACGGACTTTGGAGAAACAAACCGTTTACAGCCTGCAAACGAAGAGTTCCGGACGAACATATTGACGAGCACTGTCGTAACTGTGATTGTTCCGGACATGTCGATTCTGCCCGGCACCCGCGGGCTGAGCGCCCTGCGCTCCAGTAACCGGCGCCGGCTGCTCGACCTGCTGCGGGAGCACGGCGAGATCAGCCGCGCCGACCTGGCCCGGCTCACCGACCTTTCCGCCACCACCGTGTCCAGCCTGATCTCCGAGCTGAGCGACGAGGGCGTGGTCAGCGAGGTCGGGCTGGACGAGCGGCGCAACGGACGCACCGGGCGCCCAGGCCGGCTCGTGCAGCTGGTCGGTGGGCGCCGCCTGGTGGTCGGGCTCGACGTCGGCCGTGACGTGGTGCGCGCCGCCCTCTGCGACCTGTCCGGCGCGGTGGTCAGCGAGCAGACCCGCGGCATCGACATGGACGACGCCGAATCCCTCACCCAGGTCAGCGCATTCGTCAACGAGCTGATCGACCAGGCGGCCGGCGGCCGGGAACGCATCTCGCGGCTCGTGGTCGCGGTGCCGGGCGTGGTCGAGTCCGGCACCGGCTACGTCAGCTCGGTCTGGGTACCCAACTGGCTGCACGTCGCGCCGGGCCCGGTGCTGGCGGCGGCCACCGGTCTGGAGACCTTCGTCGAGAACGACGCCGACCTGTGCGCCCTGGGCGAGCGGAGTTTCGGTGCGGCCCTGGGCCTGAACGACGTGCTGCACGTCAAGGCGTCCTCCGGCATCGGGATCGGCCTGGTGCTGGCCGGGCGCCTGTACCGCGGAAGTCACGGCGGTGCGGGCGAACTCGGGCACGTTCAGGTCGCCGACTTCGGTGACCTGTGCCTGTGCGGCAACCGCGGCTGCCTGGAGACGCTGGCCTCGCTGGAGGCCGTGCTCAGCGCGCTGCGGGTGGTGCGCCCCGGCGTCCGGACCGCCGCCCATCTGGCCGACCTGGTCCGCGACGGCGACCGGGCGGCGATCCGCGTGGTCACCGACGCCGGCGCGGTGATCGGCAAGCAGGTGGCGGCCCTGTGCAACGTCCTCGCCCCGCAGGCCGTGGTGGTGGGCGGCGAACTGGCCGGCGGGGGAACCCATCTGGCCGACGCCGTGCGCGACGCGGTCGAGCGCTACACCAAACCCCGCACGGCAGCCCGGATCGCCGTGCTGCCCGCCGAACTCGGCACGCGCGCGGCCGTTCTCGGTGCGGTCACCACTGCCGTGGAGGCCGAGCTCACCGCCTGACCGTCCGTCCCCCCGACCAGCGCCACCGCAACCAGACGCGGTGGCGTGGAATCAGCACACCCTCGAACACCCATCATCCTGCCCATCTCTCAGGAGTCCCGCATGAGTCCCCGTCGGTTCGGCACCACAGCACTCCTCGGTCTCAGCCTCACCCTGGCCCTCTCGGCCTGCGCCAGCAGCGGTTCCAGCTCCGACGACGCCGGCAGCGACGGCGGCGGCTCGGTCAAGACCGTCCCGGCGGCGAAGGGCGACGGCAAGACGCTCACCATCTGGACGATGAACGGCGACTACACCGACGAGACCATCGCCGCGATCAACGCGGAGTTCACGAAGCAGACCGGCGCCGACGTGGACGTGCAGATCCAGGAGTGGGACGGCATCACCACCAAGATCAGCACGGCGCTGTCCACCGCGAACACCCCGGACGTGCTCGACCTCGGCAACACCCAGGTGGCCAGCTTCGCCGCGAACGGCGGCCTGGTGGACCTGACCGCCTACAAGGCCGACCTGGCCCAGGGCCGCACCTGGCTGGCCGGCCTGGAAGACCCCGCCACGGTGGACGGCAAGCTCTACGCCGCACCCGGTTTCGCCGGTGCCCGCGCCGTGATCTACAACAAGGAGATCTGGAAGGACGCCGGGGTCACCGAGGTTCCCACCACCTACGAGGAACTCACCGCCGACCTGGACAAGATCAAGGCGGCCAACACGGCCTCCGACTTCTCCGCCTTCTACATGCCCGGCCAGCAGTGGGCCGCGGGCATGCAGTGGGTGTGGGACGCCGGCGCGGAGATCGCGACCGACGCGAACGGCACCTGGACCGGCGGCCTGGAGAGCGCCGAGGCGCAGAAGGCCCTGAACGACTGGAAGACGTTCCAGAACACCTACTCCACCAAGGCGTCCCAGGCCGTCGACACCGACAACCCGGACTTCAACCAGGTGTTCGCCGACGAGAAGACCTCGGCGTTCCTGAGCACCACCGGCAGCATCGCCAAGACCCTGGAGACCAACCCGGACCTGGACGCCGACAACATCGGCACCTTCCCGATGCCCGGCCTCTCCGGCAAGACCCAGCCGGCCATGCTCGGTGGCTCGGACTGGGGTATCGCGGCCAAGAGCGACGCCGTCGACCTGGCCCTGGTCTGGACGAAGATCGCGACCAGCCCGCAGATGCAGGACGACTACGTGGTGGGCAAGGACGGCTGGATCCCGAACAGCACCGAGGGCATCGAGGCCGCCCAGTCGGTGATCAACGACCAGCAGAAGGGCTTCTTCAACGCCGCCCTGAACTCCAAGGCCACCCCGGCCGCCGCGCAGTGGGCCACGGTCGAGGGCGACAAGAGCATCAACCAGTTCTTCTCGTCGATCGCGACCGGGTCGAAGACCCCCGAGGCCGCTGCCAAGGACTTCGACGCGCACCTGACCGACACGCTGTGACCACCGAGACCCCGAGCAAGGCCACCAGCTCGACGGCCGCCCCCGCGCCCCGCGCGCGGGGGCGGCGCCCCGACCTCACCCCGCTGTGGCTGCTGACGCCGGCCGGTCTGGTGATCGTGCTGGTCACCGTCCTGCCGATCATCTACCTGGTCTACACGTCGTTCACGGACTACAACCAGCGCACCCTGTTCACCGGTGAGTTCCGGTACACCGGCTTCGAGCAGTACACCACCCTGCTGGGCAGCAGCGCGTTCTGGAAGTCGTTGCTGCGCACCGTGTTGTTCACAGCGGCCATGGTGATCGGCAGCATGGTGATCGGCATGGGCGTCTCGCACCTGCTGACCCGGCTGCGCGGGTTCTGGCGCTACACCACCACGGTGGTGCTGATCATGGCCTGGGCGATGCCGAACGTGGCGTCGTCACTGGTCTGGAACTGGCTCTTCCAGCCCGGGTACGGCGTGGTGAACTGGGGCCTGGACCAGATGCGGGTCTTCGGCGACACCTCCAGCCTGAACTGGGCCGGCGACCCGGCCCACGCCTACACCGCGATCTGGCTGCTGATCGTGTGGCAGGCGGTGCCTTTCATCGCCCTGACGCTGAACGCCGCCGAGGAGCAGGTGCCCTCGGAGTACCTGGAGGCCGCCCGGCTCGACGGGGCCGGCGAGTTCACCGTGTACCGGGTGATCACCCTCAACTTCCTGAAGCCCACCCTGCTGCTGGTCACCATCCTGTCGGTGATCTGGGACTACAACGTGTTCAACCAGATCTGGCTGATCTCGCAGGGCGGTCCGGGCGACTCGACCTCGACGCTCGGCGTGTTCACCTACAAGACGGCGTTCGTCGGGTTCGAGATCGGCCAGGGCGCGGCGATCTCGGTGGTGACGACGCTGATGCTGCTGGGCCTGACCGCTTTCTACATCCGCAGCCTGCTGAAGTCGGGAGAGGACCTGTGAGCCGCAGCCGCTGGAAGGCCAACACGCTGGCCGCGATCTTCTGCCTGGTCTGGATCTTCCCGGTGTACTGGATGATCAACAGCGCCTTCAAACCGCGCGCCGACCTGCTCACCACCACCCCGAAGTTCCTGCCCACGCACCCCACGCTGGACAACTTCGTGACCGCGGTGACGCAGGAGAACTTCCTGACCAACCTGCGCAACAGCGTGATCGTGGTGGCCGCCACCGTCGTCCTGTCCATCGCCGTGGGCATTTTCGCCGCCGCCGCGCTGTCGCGGTTCCGGTTCGCCGGGCGACGGGCCATCCTCGTGGTCATCCTGGCGGTCCAGATGCTGCCCGGAACAGCCCTGCTCATCCCGATGTTCGCGTTGTTCAACACGGCGAACCTGCTGGGCACCTACTACGGCCTGATCCTCGCCTACCTGGCCACCACGCTGCCGTTCTCGATCTGGGTGATGCGCGGCTTCTTCGTCGCGATCCCGGTGGAGATCGAGGAGGCCGCCCGGATCGACGGCGCCGGCACCTGGCGGATCCTGTTCAGCGTGCTCTTCCCACTGGTCGCCCCCGGGGTGATCGCCACCAGCATCTTCGCCTTCATCGCCGCCTGGAACGACTACCTGGTGGCCTACACGTTCATGCAGGACCAGAGTCACTACACGCTCCCGGTGTGGCTGGCGTCGTTCACGAACCCGACCAGCGGAACGGACTACGGCGGCCAGATGGCGGCGTCCGTGCTGTTCGCGCTGCCCGTCGTCGTCTTCTTCCTGATCATCCAGCGCAACCTCGTGTCCGGGATGTCCGCCGGCGCCGTGAAGGGCTGAACCATGCTGATCCCCCGTCCGGTCGATCTCCGTTCCGGCGACGGAGAACTCGTCCTCGACCGCGCCACCACGCTGTCCGCGGACGAGGAGCTCATCGCCGTCCTCACCTGGTTCCGGTCGGCGCTGTACCCGGCCACCGGGCTGCCCCTGCGTGAAACCGCGCGTGGCACGATCCATCTCGGAATCGACGGCGGCCTCGGGACGGAGGCCTTCCGGCTGGAGGTGGCGCCCACCGGCGCCACCGTCACCGGTGGCGGCCCGGCCGGGGTGTTCTACGGCTGCCAGGCGCTGCTCCAGCTGCTGCCGCCCGCGGTGTTCCGGCGTGGGCTGGTCCCCGGGCAGCGGTGGGCCGTTCCGGCCGTTGTGGTGGACGACGAACCCCGCTTCGGCTGGCGTGGCGTGATGCTCGACGTCTCAAGGCATTTCATGCCCAAGCACGACGTGCTCCGGTTCATCGACCTGATGGCGGTGCACCGGCTGAACACCCTGCACTGGCACCTGACCGACGACCAGGGCTGGCGGGTGGAGATCAAGCGCTACCCGCGGCTGACCGAGGTCGGCTCCTGGCGGCACGGCACCCAGGTGGGCGCGGCCCGGGACGCCGGTGAGAACGGCCGTCCGCACGGCGGTTTCTACACCCAGGACGACATCCGCGAGATCGTGGCCTACGCCGCGGAGCGCTTCGTCACCGTCGTCCCCGAGATCGAGACCCCCGGGCACGTGCAGGCCGCGCTGAAGGCCTACCCCGAGCTCGGCGTGCTCCAGGAGCCGCTGGAGGTGTGGACCCGCTGGGGCATCAACCCGAACGTGCTCAACCTCGAGGAATCCACCGTCCAGTTCTTCCTCGGTGTGCTCGACGAGGTGCTCGAGCTCTTCCCCTCGCCGTTCATCGGGATCGGCGGTGACGAGTGCCCACGCGACCAGTGGCGCGCCGACCCCCGCACCCAGGAACGCATGCGGGAGCTGGGCATCACCCGGGAGGCCGACTGCCAGACCTGGTTCGTGCGGCGCCTCGACGACCACCTGACCGCAGCCGGCCGCCGGGCCTTCGGCTGGGACGAGATCCTGGAGGGCGACCTGGCACCCGGCGCCACCGTGGCGTCGTGGCGGGGCATGGCCGGGGCGGTCGCCGCGGCCCGGCGGGGGCACGACGTGATCGCCTGCCCCGACGACATGGTGTATCTCGACTACCGGCAGTCCGAGCTGCCCAACGAGCCGATCCCGGTGTCGATCCCGCTGACCGTCGAGGACGTGTACCGGTTCGAGCCGGTGCCGGCCGAGCTGAGCGCGCAGGAGGCCCGGCACGTGCTCGGCGGCCAGGCGAACATCTGGACCGAGCACGCCGACAACCCGCGCACCGTGGACTATCTCGTCTTCCCCCGGCTGTGCGCGGTGGCCGAGGCACTGTGGAGCCCGGCCGCGGCCCGCGACTTCGCCGACTTCAGCGCCCGGCTGGAGCACCACCTGACCCGCCTGGACGCCCTCGGGGTGGAGTACCGGCACGCCGACGGCCCGCGCCCCTGGCAGGAGCGCCCGGGCGTGCCGGGCCGGCCCTCCACCCGCGAGCAGCGCGCCGCCCACATCGCCGAGCTGGTGGCGAACATCGCCGCCACGGACGCCTGATCCCGGCTCGCTCCGAGATACCCCTCCCCCGAAGGAATCACGTGTCTCACCTCCCCTCCCGCCGTCATCTGATGCTCGGTGGCGGCGCCGCCCTCGCGGCCGGCGCCCTGTACCCGGCCACCGCGTCGGCCGCCACGTCTACCACCACCTCGGCCACCACCTCTGCCGCCACCGACCCGTCCGTGCGGAAGGCCTACGCCTTCCTCGCGGACAAGTTCGACGAGTACGGCTCGGGCACCGCGCTGCGGGTGCCGCGCAGCTACACCGGCGGCTTCTTCGAGACGCCGACCTGGACGTTCGTGTCGTCGTTCGCCTACGACGACGCCCTGGTGATCCTCGCCTGGCTGGCGAGCGGGACCACGGACGACGTGCGCCGGGCGACGATCCTCGGCGACACGCTGCTGTACGCCCAGGCGCACGACCCGATCGGTGACGGCCGCACCCGCGCGTCGTACCAGCCCGACTCGTTCACCACGCTGACCGGCAGCCTGGACATCGGTTCCCCCGCGGCGTTCACCGGCAACCAGGCCTGGGTCGGCATGGCCTTCGCCCAGCTGTACGCCCGCACCGGCCGCCGCCGGTTCCTGGAAGGCGCTCTGCTGGAGGCCGACTGGATCCAGGACAAGACCTACGACGCCGACCGGGCACCCTACGGCTACACCGGCGGCCGCACGGCCGACGACCAGCCGAACACGTTCAAGGCCACCGAGCACAACATCGACGTGGGCGCGTTCTTCACCATGCTCGCCCGGCTGACCGGCAAGCAGGTGTGGCGGGCGCGGGCGCAGGTGGCGTTCTCGTTCGTGGCGGCCATGCAGGACCCGGCGAGCGGTCACACCTGGACCGGCACCGACCCGGACGGCGTCACCACCAACCGCACGCCGATCCCCGAGGACACCCAGACCTGGGCCTATCTCGCCACCCTGGACCGGCGGTACAGCCGGTCGGTCGACTGGGTGCTGAGCAACCTGAGCACCACGGACGCGGGTGTCTCCGGGGTCAGCTACAGCGACACGGACGTCAGCAAGGTCTGGCTGGAGGGCACCGGGCACCTGGCCCTGACGCTGAAGGCCCGTGGCGCGCAGGGCGACGCGCGGCTGGCCGCCCGGCTGCTGGCGAACATCGAGCGGGCGCAGGCGACCACGCCGAACGGCGACGGGCGGGGCATCCCCTCGGCGTCGAGCGACGGTCTGGACACCGGTTTCGGCGATCTGTACTACGCCAGTCTGCACACCGGGGCCACGGCCTGGTACCTGATGGCGGCGAAGGGCTGGAACCCGTTCCGGTTGTAGCGGTGTGCCCTCTGCGGTGGCGGTCCGGCCCGATGTGCCTACGTTGGTCCCAGGAACACCAGGACGAGCACGGACGATCGGAACGGAGTGGTACGGATGCCGAAGGGTGACGTGGAGACCTATCACCAGGACGGCAACTGGCACAGCCGGATCGAGGGCCAGACAGCGCCTTTCGCCACCGGTGGCACGAAGGACGAGCAGGTCGGGCAGGGCCGTGACCGGGCCCGGGCCGACCGGGTCGAGCACATCGTGAAGGACCAGAACGGCCAGATCACCGAGAAGCACACGTACGGCGACGACCCTCGCGACATCCCGGGCTGACGCCTACCGCTGATCGTGCGGTTCCACCCGGCCGGGTGGGACCGCACGATCATTTCGGCTGCCCGAGGCCGGGATACGGCCTATCGGGGGACGCCGGGCTGCCGCGGCTCCCGGGCCCTGTCAGCATCGGACCATGGGCACCATGACGGAGCCCACCTCCGCGCCCGAGGTGGCCCCCGAGACGGAACGACGCCGCGAACGGCACTTCTGGGTGCGTGCCGCGGTGGTGGCGGCGCTCGGGGTGGTCATCCTCACCCTGCTCGGCTCGGCCCTGCTCAGCGTTTCGCACGCACCCACGCCGCACCACGTGCCGCTGGGTTACGTCGGCGCGGAGACCACCCGCACGGCACTGGCCGAAGAGGCCGGTGAAGCCGTCCGTTTCGTGACCTACGACAGCCGGAACGCGGCGATCGGCGGCATCGACCGGATGGACACCTACGGTGCCGTGGTCGTCAGCGAGAGCGGCGTCGAGCTGCTGAAGTCCACCGCGGCGTCCCCCCAGGTGGCGTCCGCGCTGACGGCGCTGGTGACCGAGGCCGCGGCCGGGGCGTCGCTCACCCCCACCGTCACGGAGACCAGCGCCCTGCCCACCGGGGACTCGGCCGGCAGCAGCATCGCCGTGCTCCTCCAGGTGGTGGTGCTGGTCGGCACGATCGGCTCGGTGGGACTGGGCCGGCTGGTGCCGCGTTACCGGGCCAACTGGGCCCGTGGTGAGCTGCCGGTGCTGTTCCTGGTGCTCTACGCCCTGGTGGTCGGGCTCGGGATCGCCACCGTGTCGCACGCCTTCGGGGTGGGCAACCACGTGCACTTCTTCAAGCTCTCACTGTGCCTGGCGCTGATCAACCTGTCGGTGACCGCGTCGGTCAGCGCTCTGGTCTCGCTCGTCGGCAGCGCCGGGGCGGGCGTCGGGGGCATCCTGTACTTCCTGCTCGGTTCGCCGATCAGCGGCGCCGCGACCGCTCTGCCGTTGATGCCGGTGTTCTGGAAGGACTTCGGTCAGGCCCTGCCGCCCGGTGCCGGGGCCACGCTGCTGCGCCGGGTGCTCTACTTTCCCGAGGCCCCGCTGGCGACGGAACTGACCGTGCTCATTCTCTACGCGGGCATCGGCGCGGTGGTGCTCGGCGTCGTCAATCTGCTGGCCGGGGCGGGCCATCGCAACAGCCTGGCCGACCTTCCCTGACCACGGGCGGTGCTGTCGTGAGCGTATGCGTTCCGCCATACGCCACCGATATACCTTGTCCGGCAGTCTGGTTCGCCATGGACAACCTCACCACGCAATCCGCCGGCGAAGCCCGGCCCTGGCGCCGCCGTTCCCTGCTCGGAGCCTTCGCCGCCGCCCCGGTGGCGACCGGAGGAGCACTGAGTGCCGGCGGTGCGGCCGCCTCGTCCAGGATCCCTCCGGCCACCCGGCCCGGCGGTTCCTACGACCGGTACGTCACGAAACTTGCCTCCGAAGGCCGGTTCTCCGGCACGGTGCTGTTGTCGCACCGGGGCCGCACGGTACTGAGCCGCAGTTTCGGCATGGCCGACCGCGAGCGCGGCATCCGCAACGGCAAGAACACCGTGTTCACCCTCAGCTCGGCGGGAAAACCGTTCTCCCCCGTCGCCGTCCTGCAACTGGTGCAGCGCGGCAAGCTGGCGCTGGGCGACCCGATCGGCAAGCACCTGACGGGTTTCCGCCAGGACGTCGCCGAGAACGTGACCGTGCACCACCTGCTCTCCGGATCGTCCTGGCTCGCCACTCCCGACGAAGACATCCAGCGGGTCTACCGCAGTCGCGAGGAGGTGCACGAGTACTGCGAGTGGTACGCCCGGCAGGCGGAGCCGATCGGTACCCCCGGCCTGCCCGATCCCCGGCACGCCGGCGCGGGCACGGCCGTCCCGGCGTTGCTGGTGGAGGCGGCAAGTGGCCAGAGTTACTGGGACTACGTGCAGGAGAACATCTTCGACCGGGCCGGCATGAGCGTCTCGGCGTTCTACACCCGGCCGCAGTGGCTCACCGACCGCCGCCTCGCTCATCCGTACATGAGGCTGGCGGACGGCAGCGAGGTGGACGCCCTGCACCATCTGGACCAGGGCAGTCCCGACGAGTGGGTGCAGGGGCGCAACCCGGGCCGTGCGTTCATCGACGCTCCGGGTGACGGTGGATTCGCCAGTGCCCCCGACCTGGTGCGCTTCGCCCGGAGGCTGTACGACGGCACGTTGCTCGACCGGCCCTGGGCCGATGTGCTCACCGCGGCCAGGTTCCCGCAGGGGCCGAGCGGTTTCGGGTCGTACGGCGTCCCGGTGCACATCGTCGGCGGCCAGTGGGAGTTCTCCCGGGCCGGAGCCAATCCCGGCGTGGGGGCGAGCTGGAGCATCTACCCGGACACCGGCTGGGTCGGGGTCGTTCTCGGCAACACCGACGGTCTGCCCCTCCAGGAGATGTCCCTCCGGATGACCGAGGCGGTCACCGGGGTCCTGCCGGACGCCTCGGGCGGCTGAGGGGCGGGTCAGGCTTTGAGGGCGTGCAGTTCGGCCACCGCCCGGGCCACCTCGCCGGTCTGGGCGCCGGTCACCCGGATCTCCGCCATCCCGCTGGCCGACGCGGCGTCGGGCACCATCAGCAGCAGGTCCTCGCGGGCGCGCACCGGGTCGTCGAGCATCTGCGCCTCCATTCCGCCGACCGGGCCGGTGAGGTACGCGGCGGAGGCGACGATGATCCGGTGCCGGGGGAACACCCGCACGTGCCGCAGGGTGTCGTGCACGTTGGGCTGCACGACGAGGCGATGAGGGAACGAGATGATCGCCAGGTCGCGGCGTTCGGTGCACAGGTACACGGCCGTGTGGTCGGCGCCGCGCCCGGTGCCCTGGCTGGTGCCGACCAGCACGTGCTTCCAGGTGTCGGTTCCGGTGAGTTGCTGGAGGGCGTGCACCGCGTCCCGGAGGATCAGGTCGAGACTGGTGGACTGGGCATCGTTCGTCATCGGCACTCCTCGCGGGCGGCAGCAGACCCTGATCACTGACTTCTCGGCCGGAAGCCCGGCCCGATGAAGTGCCTGGCCCGATCACGGTCCGACGGATGATCCGCACCTGGCGATACGCAGGAGCAGTATGCGGCCCTATGAGCTGGTAGGGATGAGTAAGGGACGATTTCGGCGGTCCGGCCGTTGGTGATCTTGCGGGTGATGCCCGCTTCGTGTCCGACAGTTTCACCGCAGGAGAAAACACGTGGTCTTCAAGAAGATGCTGGGCGCCCTCGGAATCGGCGGCCCGAGTGTCGACACTGTGCTGTCCCGCCCCACCGCCGAACCGGGCGGGGTGCTGACCGGGCAGGTGAACCTCACCGGTGGCGGCGCCGACGTGGACATCGAGCACATCACCCTGGGCCTGATCACCCGGATGGAGAGCGGCGACCACGACGCCGTCGGGGAGTTCCACCGGGTCGCCGTCAGCGGGCCGATCCGGCTCGCCGAGGGGCAGCAGCTCTCGCTCCCCTTCCAGCTCGTGATGCCCTGGGAGACACCGATCACCGCCGTGTACGGGCAGCCGCTGCACGGCATGGTGATGGGGGTGCGCACCGAGGTCTCGATCGCCCGGGCCGTCGACAAGGGCGACCTCGACCCGGTGCAGGTGCAGCCGCTGCCCGTGCAGCAGCGCATCCTGGACGCCTTCGCCCAGCTCGGCTTCGTGTTCAAGTCGGCCGACCTGGAGCGGGGGCAGCTGGCCGGGGTGCCGCAGCAGCTGCCGTTCTACCAGGAGATCGAGTACTTCCCGGCGCAGCAGTACGCCCACGCCGTGAACGAGGTCGAGCTCACCTTCGTGGCGAACCCGCACTCGGTGCAGGTGGTGCTGGAGTTCGACAAGCGCGGCGGCCTGTTCCGGCCGGGCCATGACAGCTACGGGCGCTACACCGTGTCGCACGCCGACGCCGACAGCACCGACTGGGCGCAGGTCGTGGACGGCTGGGTGCAGGAGGCCATCGGGCAGCGGCAGGCGCTGTTCGGCCAGGGCGCGGCCGGCGGCTACGGCCAGAACCCCTACGGCCAGCCCGGTTACGGCCAGGGTGGCTACGGGCAGGGCGGCCATGGCCAGGCCGGTTATCCGGCCGGTCAGCCGATGCACCACGGCGGGCACTCGTCCGGCGGCGGCTCCGGTATGGCCGGGATGGCGATGGGCGTCGTCGGCGGTCTGACCGCCGGATACGTCGCCAACGAGATCATCGAAGACATCTTCGAGGGCGACGAGGAAGAGGAGGGCAGCGAGGAGGAAGAAGCCTGATCCTCGCGCGTGAGTGCCCCTCCCGTCCGGTCCGGGGCGGGAGGGGCCTCCCCCACTAGGGCAACGCGGCCACGAAACGTTCCACCTCGGAACGGTTCCGGAGCCTGATGACGCACAGGTCAGGCCGGTCGCTCAGCACCTGGACCACGCGAGGGCCGAGTTTGTGCCGGGTTCTCCAGGCCCACAGCACCACGTGCTGCGGATCGGTGAAGACGGTCAGCAGGCCCGGTTCGCGGTTGCCGTTCCAGAGCTCCTCCCGGCGCAGACGCCGTACCACGGTGCGGCGGACCACCTGCCACATCACCGTCCGCACCGGCAGGTCGAGCCAGATCAGCAGGGTGAGCCGCCGGGTGATCGCCGGGCGCACCTGACCGTACTGCCACTCCAGCACCCACTCCGGCCGGCGATGAAATCATGGACGTCGTGCACGAATTCGGTGCGCGGCGTCCAGTTCGGACCGTGGTAGAGAGCATCCAGCTCGGCGCCGGGAAGGCCGTGCCGCTCTCCCAGACGACGCACGAGGGTCGTCTTCCCTGCTCCCGACACCCCCGCTACGGCGATGCGCAACGGCCGCTCCGGCAGCGCGGCACCGACCGGGACAAGGGGCACTTTCCCATGCTAAGCGCAATTCCCGGACCTCGGCCCACGTTCCGCCGTGGATCGCGGTGGCGCGCATGTCCGTACTCAGGCCAGATCCGCCCGGATGAAACGGATTTGGTCACCGGTGAACGTGATGTCGAAGATGCCGCCGGTCTGCCCTCCCGGGAACTCTCCGGTGAAGTGCACCTCCACGTGCAGATGGCCGTCCTGCGGCGTCATCCCGATCAGCCGGGTCCGTGTGCCGTACCCGATGAAGTAGTCCCGGTAGTACTCCCCGATGCCGTCGGCGCCCTCGAAACTGCGCCCGACCGAGGGATCGTCCAGCACCGCGTCGTCGGCGAAGAACGCGAGAAAGCGCTCCGGGTCATGGGTGTTCGCGGCCTGGATCCACTCGGCCACGATGGTTTCACGTCGTCCGTTCGTCATGATGCTTCTTCCCTGTTCGTCGATGGCTGATCCTGATCCTGGTGGCCGGTGCACCGGTGTGGGAGGCCGGACCGCGCTGAACTCGGGGTGTCCCCTCCGCTTCGCACGACGAGGAATCAGCTCATGAGCACGCAGTCCAAGGCCGTCCTGATCACCGGCGCCAGCAGCGGCATCGGCGAGGCCACCGCCATCCACCTGGCCCGGGCCGGGCACCAGGTGCTCGCCGGAGCCCGCCGCACAGAACGTCTTTCGGACCTGGCCGGGCGGCTTCGCGCGGACGGCGCCGACCTGCGCACCACCCACCTCGACGTCACCGACCCGGACTCGGTGCACGCCTTCGCGGCCACCGGCACGGAGCTCTTCGGGCGCGTCGACGTCCTGGTCAACAACGCCGGCGTGATGCCTCTGTCGCTGGTCGAGGACCTGCGCGTGGACGAGTGGAACCAGATGATCGACGTCAACATCCGCGGTGTGCTGCACGGCATCGCGGCGGTACTGCCCGGCATGCGCGAGCGCGGGAGCGGGCACATCGTCAACGTCGCGTCGGTCTCCGGCCTGCGGGTGGACCCCACCGCCGCGGTCTACAGCGCGACGAAGTTCGCCGTCCGGGCCATCTCCGAGGGGCTACGGCAGGAGAGCCGGGACGTCCGCGTCACCGTGGTCTGCCCCGGTTTCACCCGGACCGAGCTCACACATCAGGGCGGTGACGCCGCGGTGCAGCAGGCCGCCCGCGCGGCCACCGACGAGCTGGCCATCCCGCCCTCGGCGATCGCCCGGGCCATCGCCTTCGCGGTGGACCAGCCGGCCGACGTGGACGTCAGCGAACTGGTGGTGCGTCCCACGGCTCAGGGGTGAGCCGGGTGCCGGAGGCCAGGCGGGCCAGCGCCTCCTGGCCCGCCGACCCGGGCACCGGCGTGCCGACCAGCAACTGCTGGCCGGGCGCGTCGTCCACCTCGAAGGTCTGGTAGGTCAGCTCGATCCGGCCCACGGCAGGATGCACGAACACCTTGAACGCCCGGCTCAGGCCGCCCACCTGGTGGTCCTGCCAGAGCCGGGCGAACTCGGCCGATTCCTCGGTCAGCCCGGCCACCACGTCCTGGATGCCCGGGTGGCCGGGGAACCGGCCGGCGTTCAGTCGAAGAGCATGGACGCTGGCCCGGCGCAGCAGGTCCCGCTCGGTGAACACGGTCGCGGCGGCGGGGTGGGTGAACAGGATGCGGGGCATGCCGCGCTCCTCGCCGAACGGCGACAGCAGCGCCTCGGCGATCGGGTTGGCCGCCAGCACGTCCAGAGCCGGGCCGAGCACGTAGGCGGCAGCCGACGGAAAGGCCGCGAGGACGTCCATCAGGGAAGTGGCGACCACCTCGGGCGGGCGACCCGCCCGAGGGAGCAGCCCGGCGAGCCGGAACATGTGCTCCCGCGCCTGCTCCGGCAACCGCAGGGCCCGGCCGATGGCCTCGATCACCTGCGCGGAGGGATTGCGCTCGCGCCCCTGCTCCAGGCGGGTGTAGTAGTCGGCGCTGACCCCGGCCAGCACCGCCACCTCCTCGCGGCGCAGACCCGGCACACGCCGTCCGGCCCGGCCGCCCGCCAGTCCCGCCTCACCCGGCTCGATGCGGGAACGACTGCTGCGCAGGAAGTCGCCGAGTTCGTTGTCGCGCGGGGGCATGCGGCCATGCTAAGGGCCCGGTCCGTGCCACGGTGCAGTGGATCAAGCAACGCGGATCGGTGCCGATCAACCCCGGGTAGACCGACGGACGCTTCCAGGCGGGGTGATCACGCTGAGATCCGGCTACCCGGGCGCCGATTTCGGTTCCTGGCTGGCGCACACGCAAGGCTTCTCCCGGCACACCGTCCGGGCCTACACCTCCGACGCGGCCAGGTTCCAGGAGTTCATCGGCCTCACCCCGGGGTCGGCGGCGGTGACCGGCGACCAGATCCGGCGGTTCCTGGAGTCCCGGCGCCGTGAGGGACTGTCCGAGGCCACGATCCGCCGCAACCTGGCCGCGGCGCGGAGCTTCTGCCGATGGCTCCAGGCCAGCGAGCTGCCCGTCGACCGGGACTGGTCGCAGGTGAGGTTCCGGACCAGCGGGGCCCGGCCCCTGCCCCGGTCGATCCCGCGGCACGAACTCAGTCAGCTGCTGCGCTGTCTTCTCCGGTCGGCCGATCTCGGCGCCCCACCGGCTCCGCTGACCCGTCCGCACAAGGTGACGACGCTGGTCGCCGTGACGCTGATGATCACCACCGGGGTGCGGGTCGGCGAGGTGGTGCAGATCCGTACCGGTGACATCACTTTCGCCGACGAGAGCATCCGGATCCACGGAAAGGGTTCCCGGGAGCGGGTTGTCTACTACACCGGCTCCTGGCTGAACCCCCTGCTGCGGGCCTACCTGGACGCCCGCGCGGACCTCGGCGTCGGCCATCCGTACCTGCTGTTCAAGAACGACCTGGACCCGATGACCACCTCCGCCCTGCGCGACCGCATCGCCGGCGCGGGCCGCGCCTCCCGCATCGGCCGGCACCTGACCCCGCACATGTTCCGGCACTCCGCGGCCACCCAGCTGCTCGAGTCCGGGATCGACATCCGCTACGTGCAGCGGCTTCTCGGGCACGCGAGCATCAGCACGACCGAGATCTACACCCATGTGAGCGATGTGGCACTGCGCCGGGTGATCACCCAAGCGGATGTTTTGCGGCACTGTCTGGACCCCTGATAACTAGGACCTATCAGTGCCGGAGCCCGACACCGCCGACCCGCGGCGCGTGCTCCTGGCCCTGAACGAGGCTCTGGAGCGGATCGCTCCCGATCTCTCCGTCCTCCTGGTCTACGACCGTCCCGACCGGGCGGCCGAGCGTCCCGGGCTCGCGCGGTCCTTCTTCGCGCAGCGGTGCGTGCCCGACGAGCAGCTCCATCAGACCGTCGAAGCCTTCACGTCGATCGGTGCCGATGTGCGCCTGTTCGAGGGCGAGCGTCCGTTCGTCAGGGCTCTGGCCGACGGAACGGTGGACGCCATCGGCCGGCGGATCAAGATCGTGTACAACGGCATCGAGGGGTCCATCGCGAACGACGCCTTCCGGCCGGGCCGCAAGTCCCTGATCCCCGCGCTCGCCGACTCGTACGGCATCGTCTGCGCGAACTCGAGCGCCTACGCGTGCGCCCTCGGCAGGCACAAGTTCCACTACCTGACGGTGCTGGACGCGCTGGGGATCCCGACCCCCTGCACCTGGCACTACCGGGCCGACCGGGGGTGGGCCGGTGACATCGTCCCACCCGCCGGGCTGAAGGTGATCACGAAGTCGACCTACGAGTCCTGGTCGGTCGGAGTGACCGAGCAGTCCGTCTTCGAGGTGGACGAGACCTGCACCGGGCGGGTGGCCGCGATCGCCGCGGACATCGGCCAGGCGGTGACGGTGCAGGAGTTCATCGCCGGCCGGGAGATCTGCATCCCGGTGCTGGCCGGGCTGACGCCGGCCGGCCCGGAATCGTCTGGCTCCGGGCTACTGGTGACGCCTCCTGTGGAGACCGTCCTGGCCAAGGCCCCCGGCGACCCGGACGCCGTCATGACGATCGACGACAACCTCTCGCACGGCGCCGTCTCCTACCGGCTGATCGCCGACGACGAGCTGGGTGCGCGGCTCGGCGATCTGGCTCGAAAGTCTTTCGTGGGCCTGGAACTCGGCGGCTTCGGTCGCATCGACTTCCGGGTGGACACCTCCGGTGCGGCGTACGTGTTCGACGTCGGGGTCTCACCCGGCCTCGGTCGCGGCAGCTCGGCCTTCGCCTCCGTGTCGGCGCTCGGGCTGGGACATCCGGAGTTCCTGCGCGCCGTCCTGGCCGCCAGCCTGGCCGCAGAGGGCCTGCTGGGCTAGTTCTCCCGCCAGAACTCCACCTCCGGGATGCGGAATCCCCTGCCGTAGTGGTTCCACACCGGGCCGAAGCCCTGGGCCCGGTGGGTGGGCAGAAACTCGTCGAACTCGGTCGCGGTCATCGGCACCCCGCCGGTGAAGACGTCCGAGAGCAGTTCATGTCGGCGTTCCAGGTAGAAGACGGCCGCGTAGGCGATCTCGCCGAGCAGCGGTCCGAGCGAATGCCATTCGTCCCTCGCCTGCCGGACGTTGCCCGAAAGATAATTCGCTGCGGCCCGGTTGGACCCGATGAGGTATCGCATGCTCGGTTCCGGACGCTGCCGGGTGTTGCGCAGACGGGCATCGAGGTCATCGAAAAGTGCCAGCGAATCGTCGAACTCGTCATCGAGGGCGAGGTAGACCGCCAGGGCGTTCTGCGCGTAGAACGGGTCCGTCGTGCTTCCGTACGCCGCGATGACCGACCGTTGCCGCTCCACCGCCTCCTTGGCGGTGACCAGGCCCAGGCGGTACTCGGCGAGCAGACGGTTCGAGAGCGGGTAGTCGGTGCGCGGGAACGTCCCCTCCTCGAACTCCTCCACCAGCACCGTGGCGCGTTCGCAGACCTCCACCGCCTCGGCGTACTCGGCGTTGCCGATCAGGTTCGCCCCCAGATTCACCAGGCAGCGGTAGTACTCCAGCGGCCGGCGCACGGTCGTCGTTCCGGGTTTCGGGGCGAAATGCCTTGCGGCCTCACGGTTGCGGGCGAGGGCCCGGTCCGGCACCTCGAGGCTGCCCGACATCCGGTCGAGGGTGTACAGGTCGTCGACCGCGGAGTCGTCGAAGGTCACCCGGGACTGGAGCGTCGCCTTGATGCGCTGTTCCAGGGCGTGCGCCTCGGTCTTGTCACGCATCATGGCCAGGCCGTAGAGCAGCAGCCGCATCAGGCGCAGGCCGAGTTCCGGTTCCGTGTCCTCCAGCCCGGACCAGGGACGCAGGCACGCCCGGCCGGCCTCCCGGTCGGTCTCGCTGCGGGTCGACATCAGGCACATCGCCTGGAGGTAGGCGGTCTCGGCGGCCAGCGGCGGGGCCAGGCCGTGCGGCACCCGCCGGAGCACGTCCAGGCAGCCGGTGAAGTCGTACCGGGTGAGGGCGGCCCGGGCATCCACCAGGAGTTCCAGAACCGTGGTGAGGCCACTGTCCTGGACGGCGGCCAGCGACCTGGCCGGAAGGGCCGTGCGCCAGTCGTCCCCCTCCCGGTCCCGCTGGAGGGCGGCCTGGACGGCCAGCACGCCCGCCTCCGTCACCTGCTCCGCGTCCAGGGCGTTGAGGGAACGCACGTCGTAGTCGGCCGCCCGCAGCACCCTGAGGCACGAGGCCAGGCGCTCGTGCACGGTCACGCTGTCGGAGACGTCGGAGCTGCCGAAGTACTGACGGAAGATGTCGTGCACGAACCGGTACGTCTGGTCCTCGACCTCCAGGACCCGTTCCTCCCGGCAGGACCGGAGCAGCCGCCGGGTCTCGGACTCCGGACCCTCGTAGGCGCAGAGGATCTCGTCCTGCCGGAACGTCAGGCCCAGCGTCGCGGCGACCTGGAGCAGGGCCGTGGTCTCACGTCCCAGGCCGCCGAGTGAGTGCACGCGTTGCGTCAGCAGGACGCGCCGGAAGTCCTCGGCGTCCCCGGTGGCCAGCAGGGTGTCGATCCCGCGTCCCGCCATGTACTCCGCCGCCCGCTGGGCCAGCACGAGGTGCGCACCGGACAGGGTGTAGATCTCGTCCGCGGCCCCCTGGTCGAGCGTCTCCGGTGCCCCCAGGGCGACGAGGATCTCGCGAAACCTGTCGCGTGGCGCCCGTTCCAGCGAGAAGGTGCGGGTGTCCGCGCCGGCGAGCAGGTTCTCGTGGGCGCGGGGGTGGGACACGCTCTGATAGGGCTCGACCGTCTCCACGGCCAGTACCCGCAGGCGGCCGAGGAACGGCATCGTCGCGCGCAGTTCCTGGCCCAGAAGCATGCGGAGCAGGTCGAGGGACTCGCCGTCCCACCAGTGCAGGTTGTCGGCGATCAGCAGTAGGGGCTTCCTCCGGCCCTTCTGCTCCAGCTGGTTCAGCACCTGCTGGGCGGGCTCACCGAGAAACCTGGACCGGCGCTCGCGGCGTTTCTGCGGAAGCTGCGCCAGGGCCCCGACGGCCAGCGTGATCACGCCGTAGGTACCCAGCAGCGACTCCACGGCCTGGCCCACCCCCAGCGCCAGGGCACCGGTGGTGCGCCAGTGGTTCGACAACCCGGCCATCGCATAGTTGAACGGGTAGAGAGCCGAGTCGCCGCGGCCCGGGTCGCCCTGGGCCACGAGCGTGACGCCGCCGGCGGCCTCCCAGGCCTGGCCGATCTCGACGGCGAGCCGGGACTTGCCCGCCCCCGGCGGACCTGTCACCAGCTGCATGCCCTGGCCCGATCGCAGCCCCTGGGCGACCTGGTCGAGAACGGTGTCCTGTTTCAGCAGCTGCCACAGATCCGGCACTGATACGTCCTAGTTATCGAGGGGGCAATCGCGGCGAAGAGAACAATCTAACCGCTGGCACCTCGGCCTCATAGCTCTCCGGGTACATCCGTGCACGATCGGCACCTCGACCCGAACTGCGCGCCAAAACGAAAATGGGAGGCCGTCTGGCCTCCCATTTCGCGAACTTCCGGGTGGGCGATACTGGGTTCGAACCAGTGACCCCTGCCGTGTGAAGGCAGTGCTCTACCGCTGAGCTAATCGCCCGGAGTTCGTCCGGCCCGGCCGTTCCCGGCGGCCCGAACGAGTAGAACTCTAGCGAACGACCCCCCGATCTTCCCAATCGGCCCCCGAGGCCGGCCGGGAATCCGGAGCCGGGGCGCTCGGGCCCGGGCTCCTCGTCGTCCTCAGGCAGTCGCTAGCCGAGCCCCGACCACGCCGGGATCCAGTTGTCGGGGATCCAGCCGGGCACCCCCGTGACCCGGAACAGCACCCAGAAGATCGCGACGACGAGCGCGGCCGTGGCCAGACCGACCAGGGCGCGAACGTAGATCGGCTGCGCCATGAGCCACTTCGTCCAGGCTCCCACCTGCTTTCGGGCGAATTTCTCCAATCGGTCAGCCCAGGTGAATTCGGTCGCCAGAACGGCTAATCCGAGGAAGACGATCAGCCAGCCCGGTCCCGGAAGAGGGACCAGGGCGAGGCCACCGACGACAATCCCGCCGCCGACCAGGCCAACCACCAGTCGATACAGACGGTTAGTGGAGGGTCGTTGGCGCAGCGCCTCACGCCAGGCCTTGAACCGGCGCACCCAGACCCGTGGATCAAGCTCCACATCGTCATCTTCTTGCTGGTCATGTCGGACTTCGTCAGACTTCTGAGCCGGCTTCACCGGTCCGTCACCAGTTTGCTTCACGAGTCCAATTCCCCTGACGTAAGACAAAGCCCTGATCGCAGAGGGTGAGCAAAGCACCCCGTCGTATCAAGATCGACGAACACTGATTGAGATCACCACTCGGTTGGCGGGTTTCAGTTGGCCCCAGGCAGGGAAAGATGCCGCTGTAAGCCACCTGTGTGCCCCCCGAAACGGTGACGCGTGACCGAGAGTTCCGCTAATCCACCGGGGCGAAGATGAGGGAGATCGATGCAGCCGCAAGTAGACGTTGAGGCGTCCGTTCAGCTGCGTCTTGTGGTCGCAGACGCCGATGCCGTGCCCCTTCCGGTCAGCCTGCGGTACGGCGCGTCCGACCCGTATGCAGTCCGGGCCGTGTTCTCCGGTGACGGCATGGAGGTCGAGTGGGTCTTCGCCCGCGACCTGCTCCGCACCGGCCTCACCACGCCGATCGGCGACGGTGACGTTCATGTCTGGCCCTCCTGGGGCACCGGCCGTGAACTGGTCATGATCAGCCTGACCTCCCCGGACGGTCAGGCCGTTCTGGAGGCGAGCGCGGACGACGTCCGCACCTTCCTCGACCGCACCGCCGCCGTGGTGCCGGACGGCGAGGAGAGCCTCTACCTGGATCTCGACGCCGCCGTGGCCCGGCTGCTGACCTGATCCACCTGATTCACCCGATCCACCCCTCGGAAGCACCTCGGTAGAACGCAGTGCTCCACCTGGCACCCCTGAATCACCCAGCATCCGCGCCTCCCCGCTCCACAGTTCCTTCGGGTTCCCCACCCCAATGAACGTTGATCCGCGCTGACGTGATCCGCATCCCGGCCAGCGATCCGGCGACCCCTCCCCCGTTGGGGGCGCCGGATCGCTCCGGGGAGGGCCAGAACAGAGGACGACGAAGAGACCGTTCAGGGCTCGTCCGACCTCTGGATGGAGCCGGTTGGACTTCTGGGTTGCCGGTCGGATAACTTACTCATGCACCGAACGGAACGGGGCGGCCCGAAAGGCCGAACCGCACCAGACGGAAGCAAGCGGACGTGGCTCAGTTGGTAGAGCATCACCTTGCCAAGGTGAGGGTCGCGAGTTCGAATCTCGTCGTCCGCTCTGAAGTTCAGCAAGTCTCGGTGGAGTGGCCGAGAGGCGAGGCAACGGACTGCAAATCCGTGTACACGGGTTCAAATCCCGTCTCCACCTCCAGCACCTTCACGTGCATGAGGGCGATTAGCTCAGTGGGAGAGCGCTTCCTTGACACGGAAGAGGTCACTGGTTCAATCCCAGTATCGCCCACCATCTTCTCTGCTGAGCAGAGGCCCATGAATCCCGAAGCTCCGGCTTCGGGATTTCGTGTTTTGCAAGGCTTTACGAGAACACCCGGCCCGGAGGCCCGGCTACTGGGACCGGTTCGTAGGTCGTAATGCCCGCCTCGCCGCCGGACCGGCGGCCCTGCAAGCAGTTTGACCACCTCAGCGGACCAGCGTCCACTCCCCCGCCGGCCGTCCACCGGGCGCGAAGCCCATGTCCCGGGCGAGTCGGCCGGCCCCGCCCAGGCCGTCACCCACGGCGTCCGGCCGGTGGGCGTCGCTGCCGAACGTCACCGTCCTGCCGCCCTCCTCCACCCACCGGCGCAGGATCAGCGGATGCAGGGGCAGCCGGGTGTTGATCTCCAGCGCCCGTTCTCCGTCGGCCAGGGCGGCGAGCGCCTGCCGGAACTCCGGCTCGAAGTCCTCCGGACGGAACGGCCCGGCATCGGCCGGCCAACTGCGCACCGGGTAGTCGATGTGGGCCAGCGCGGTGAAAACCCCTGACCCGGCGACCATCCGGGGGATCTCGGCCAGGTAGTCGCGCATCACGTCCGCCGCCGGGCGGAAGGGGGTGAGGTCGACATGCTCGGTGAACACGACGGCCGGCAGCCCGAGCGCGACGGCCCGGGCGCAGGTGGCGTCCATGTCACCGACCAGCCGAGCGTCCCACGACCACTGGCTGTGCACGTGCCCGTCAGCGGGTAGCTCCATCCGACCAGTGCGCCAGGCGTCACACGCCCTTGTCCATCCCCGCGGGCATCACTTCTCGCTGACGGTGGTGTCGGTCGCGGCGGCCACGGCCAGTGCGTCGGTCACGGCGCTCTTCAGGGCCTTTTTGGTGACGTCGTCCAGGGCGGTGCCGTTCACCAGGACGGTCGGCGTCGTGGTCACGTCGGCCGTCGACGCGTCCTGGGTGACCTGGGCGGTCCAGTCCTGGTAGGTCCTGCCCTCCACCGCGGTGCGCACGATGTCCTCGTCGGCCCCGGCCTGCACGGCGTAGTCGACGAGCTGGTCGTCCGTCAGACCGGCCCCACCCTCGTCCGGCTGGTTGTCGAGCAGCAGCTGCTGGAACTCGAGAGCGGCGTCGGCGTCCGCGTTCACCACCGCGCCCAGGGCGTTCAGGGCTCGGGTGGAGTAGTCGTCGGTGGACTTGTCGTCGAGCAGGGCCACGGGCCGGTACTGCACCTGCACGTCGCCGTCCTTCACCCAGTCGGCGAGCTGGTCACGCGTGGCGGACTCGAAGGCGGCGCAGTCGGCACACTGGAAGTCCTCGTAGATCACGACCTTGACGGCGGCGCTGTCGTCGCCGTCCACGACCGAATTGTCCAGGCCGAGGTTGGCCGGGGTGGCGGTGGTGGCCGCGGCGGCCTCTTGGCCGCTGTCGTGTTCCTGCCAGAACACCAGGCCGGCCATGACGGCCACGACCAGGACGATCACCAGGCTGCCCACCCGGACGGCCTTGCGCGTGGCCTCCTGACGGGCCACCCGCAGACGGGCCTCGGCGATCTTCTCCCGGCGCGCCTCACGTGACGCCTTGCCGCTCACCATGCTGGTCTTCCTCCTGCGTCGAATGCGCTGAAGTGCGCTGCGGGACGAGGATTTCCGGGCGCGCGGACGGCCAGGGCCCGTTCCCGGCCACAAGCTACGCGCGCAGGCTGTGGAAGAACTATGAGTTGCCTGACGAAATACTGGAAACGCCCCTACGACGCAGCGCCGCCGGCCCGGTCCTCGCGCCACGCAGCGGGAGCACAGGGAGATGCTTCTGGTTTTTGACACCACCGTCGCCCGCAGGGTGGTGTCAAAGAGGAGAAGGGCCACCCCGTCCCGGCCGGCTCACGCTGGAAGCCCTGGCCACCGGAGTCAGGGCCGCCAGATGTGCACGGGACCGGGACGACGCTCGCAGGCCGTGCACCCGGCACGGCGGTGGTCAGAAGGGCCCTGAACTTCTGCTAAGTTTATGGGGCACCGAACGGAACGGGACGGACCGAAAGGCCCGGAACGAAACGTGAGGAAGCATGCGGACGTGGCTCAGTTGGTAGAGCATCACCTTGCCAAGGTGAGGGTCGCGGGTTCGAATCCCGTCGTCCGCTCGGAGGCCCACCAGCCTCGCGGTGGAGTGGCCGAGAGGCGAGGCAACGGACTGCAAATCCGTGTACACGGGTTCAAATCCCGTCTCCACCTCCAGCACCTTCACGTGCATGAGGGCGATTAGCTCAGTGGGAGAGCGCTTCCTTGACACGGAAGAGGTCACTGGTTCAATCCCAGTATCGCCCACCATATCCTCTGCCCAGCAGAGATCAGTAAATCCCGAAGCCCCGGCTTCGGGATTTCGTGTTTTGTAGCGGTTCCACCACGGAACACGTTGTCACGAACCGCAATTGGCGGCATGACCCGTCGAAGTCACGGCACCCCCTCCCAGGACCACCTCACGCCGAAGCCGACAAAGACGTAATCTCGTACATATCGGTCGGTGCGGCTGCGGTGGGAGCTGACATGAGGCGTACGTTCACGGTCCCCAGAACCATCCCCTCTCTGACGGCGTCGGCCGTGCTGGGCGCGGCCCTCGTCGTCACCGGCCCAGCCGGCGCCCAGGCCGCAGCCCTGCCGGCAGCCCCGTCGGCAACCCCTCACACGGCTTCCCCCGTCTCGGCCGCCCCGGTGGCAGCGGCGAGCGCCGCCCGCCCCACCCTGCGGCGGGGATCGTCGGGCCAGGCCGTCCGCACCCTCCAGAAACGGCTCAACGCACTGGGTTACTGGACCGGCGGCGCGGCCGACGGTGAGTTCGGCGGGCTCACCGAACAGGCCGTGTTCGCCCTGAAGAAGGTGGCCGGGCTCAAGCGCGACGGCGTCGTCGGGCCCAAGGTGTGGCGGGCCCTGGACCGGGGCGTGCGGCCGAAGGCCCGCAGCACCACGGGCCATGTGATCGAGATCGACAAGAAGCGCCAGGTGCTGAAGATCGTCAACGACGGCCGGGTGACCTACACCCTGAACACGTCCACCGGCACCGGCCGCAGCTACGTCAGCCAGGGCAGCACGCACATCGCCAGCACCCCGAGCGGGCACTTCCGGGTGTTCCGCCAGATCGACGGCTACCGGCACGCCCCGCTCGGTGTGCTGTACCGGCCGAAGTACTTCAACGGCGGCATCGCCGTGCACGGATCGAACAGCGTGCCGCCCTACGCGGCGTCCCACGGCTGCGCCCGGCTCAGCAACACGGCCATCAACTGGATCTGGAACAGCAACAAGATGCCGATCGGCACCCGCGTCTGGGTCTACTGAGACCGTCCGACGCGGGCGCCGGTCACCGGCCCTGGAGCAGCGTGTACGCCAGCACCGCGGCCGCGATCAGCAACAGCGCGGCCACCACCGCCGCGGCGATCTTCACCGCGCTGTAGGGGCGGTCGCCGATCACCTCGCCGGTGCGGGCGTTGATCATCACCCGCCACACCTGGTTGTCGAACCGGTAGGCGGCCAGCCACACGGGCAGCAGCATCAGCTTGAACGTCACCGCGTTCCACTCGGTGTCCATCGAGTGCACCCGCTGCTGGTCACCGCCGATGTCGTCGCGGCAGTCGTCCTCGATCCGGTCCCGGGCGATCTGCTTGAACCGCTCCAGGCCCTCCGGCGGCTCGGTCTCGTAGCGCAGCGTCTGGTAGCCGGCCAGGTACTCCGGCTGGTACGGCACGGCCGCGGGCAGGTCCCACGGCTCCAGCTTGTCCACCTTGTCGACGGGCAGCCGCTTCACCGCGGAGACCAGGATGTCGTCGAAAACCCGCTCCACCCGGCCGTATGCCGGATACCAGCGGATCCGCCGGACCTGCCGCTCCTGCTCCTTGCCCTCGGAGTCGGTGTAGGTCTCGGTGTCCCAGTAGTAGTCACCCCGCTGACCGTGATACATCGTGATCGTGTCGCTGTCGTACGTCCAGTAGGGCAGGTAGGTGCCCTTGATCCCCTCGCGGGCGGCGAGCGTCTTCAGGGTGTTCGGCGCGAACCAGCGGCTGCGCACCCAGTCCTGGAACATGTCCATCGCCTGGTCCGAGGTGATGGCGAACGGCAGCACCGCCTCGGGCGTGATCATCAGGTCGGCGTGCGCCTCCACCACGATCGCCGCGCCGCAGAACGGGCAGGCGTCGGAGAGGTGGTCGGTCTCGGTGCGGGCACCGCACCCGGTGCAGGTGACCGTGTGCGCCGCGATCTGGGTGACCGGCTTCTGCTGCGCCTCGGCCATCCAGGCGTCGAACGAGTGCTCCCGGATCTCGCGGTCCGGCGCCTGGTCCACCTGCTGCTCGAACCCGCAGTACGGGCACTTCAGGGCGGTGGTGCCCGGGGCGAAGGTGAGCCGGGCGCCGCACGACGCGCACGGGTACTGCTGCTGGGTGTACTGCTCCGTCATCCCTGACCTGCTCGTGTGTCTGGCCTGCTGACCGGTGGTGGGCTGGGTGCTACTGCGGGGGCAGCGGCGGCGGTCCCTGCGAGAGCAGGCGGGAGATCTCGGGAACGGAGGACGCGTGCGTCCACTCGCCCATCCCGGCCCGCCACACCAGGGTGGTGCCGGACAGCTGGCCGGCCGCGACGCTCGCCGCCAGTCCCGCCTCGTCGAGCGGTCCACTCTGCTGGCCGTTCACCGCGATGTACCACTGCGCCGCGGCCGGCAGCGGCGGCGGCCCGGCAGGAGCGGCGGGAGCAGCCGGGGCGGCGGGAGCAGCCGGGGCGGCGGGCTGCTGGTACATCGCCGCCGCGGCCTGCTGACCGAGCCCGACCCCCAGACCGACACCCAGGGCGTCCCCCGCACCACCGGGGTTGTTCGAGGCGTTCTCGATCGCGTTCGCGGTCTGGAACTGCGTGTACTTGTTCAGGTCACCGAGCACACCCATCTGGGTGCGCTTGTCCATCGCCTGCTCGACCTCGGGCGGGAGCGAGACGTTCTCGATGATGAACTTGGGGATCGCGATCCCGCTCGGGGCCAGTTCCTCGGTCAGCGTGCCGGCCAGGCGCGCCGCGATGGCCTCCTGGTTGGCCGCCAGGTCGAGCACGGCCACCTGGGCGTGCGCCAGGGCGCCGGCGAGACGGCCGACGATCAGCTGCCGTAGGTACTCCTTGACCTCGTCGGTCTTGAACAGCCCGTCGGTGCCGACCAGTTCCTTGAGGAAGGTGCCCGGGTCACTGACGCGGGCCGAGAACGCGCCGAAGGCCCGCACCCGCACCATGCCGAAGTCGCTGTCGCGCAGCATGATCGGGTTCTGCGTGCCCCACTTCAGCTCGGTGAACTGGCGGGTGCTGACGAAGTAGACCTCGGCCTTGAACGGCGAGTTGAAGCCGTACTTCCAGCCCTTCAGGGTGCTCAGCACCGGCATGTTCTGGGTCTGGAGGGTGTAGGTGCCGGGCGGGAACACGTCGGCGATCGTGCCCTCGTTGACGAAGACCGCGGTCTGCGACTCGCGCACCACGAGCTTCGCGCCCATCTTGATCTCGTTCTGATACCGCGGGAACCGGTACACCATCGTGTCCCGGGTGTCGTCGAGCCACTCGATGATGTCGATCAGCTCGCCGCGGATCTTGTCGAACAAGCCCACCATGCCTCCTGGCTCTGTAGCTGCCTCTGGCCGGGCGCGATCGTAACCGCCCTGGCTGAGTGCAGGGACCCCCTCTGTTCGGGGGGTCGTGCTCTGCACAGACGGCAGACCCGCCCGAGACGTTGCACCGGGCAGTTCCACCGGACAAGGGCCACCGGGCAGGGGCACCAGTCGAACGACGACGCCCGGACGTCCTCGGTTCGAGGACGCCCGGGCGAGCGGGTGGGGCGGGAGGCTACGAGCCGATGTTCGCCTGCGGCCCGGCGTAGGTCTTCACCAGCGAGGGCACGTCGGCGGCCTTGTCCAGCGTGTAGCTGTAGAAGTCCGACGGCTTGAACGTGGTGCCGGTGGTCTGCGTCTTGCCGCTGCTGTTGACCACCACGCTGCCGCTCTGGCTGACCGAGGCGGTGGAGTCACCCGCGTAGTACGGGTTCTTCACGTTGTCGAAGTAGCTGTTCTCCACCACCATCTTCGTCTTCCCGCGGGCGTTGTTGCCGTACGAGGTGATGTTGGCCAGGTAGTTGTTGTACAGGTGGGCGTACGCCACGTTGTCCACGCTGGGGTTGCGCTGGTTCGTGTCGTGGATCCAGTTGTGGTGGATCGTGATCTTCGACGTCACGTTGTCGGTCCAGCCGATGCCGAACGTCTTGTTGTGGTCGGCCAGCACGTTCCACGACACGGTCAGGTTGGTCGTGTCCTTGCGGCTGTCGATGTAGCCGTCGTTGATGTTCGTGAACGTGTTGTGGTCGATCCAGACGTGGTTCGCGGTGTCCATCTGGATGCCGTCGTAGTCGTAATCCTTGTCGTCCGGGTCGTCCTCGGCCATCGCGGTGTCACCGATGGTCAGGTTCCGGATGATCACGTTGCTCACACCGGCCTTCAGGGTGATCCCGCCGTTCAGGATCTTCCCGCTGGTGCCGACGCCGATCAGGGTCTTGTTCGAGGTGACCGGGATCTCGTAGCCGTAGGTCGGCACCTTGATCGTGGCGGCGATCTTCACCACGTAGGCCGAGGAGGACGTGGCGTATTTCACCAGGTCGTCGTAGGTCTTCACGGTGACGGTCTGGCCGGCCGCGCCACCCGTGGTGCCGCCGTCGGTGGAGGCGAAGCCGTCGGCGGTGTTCGACCAGGTACGGCCGGCGGAGGTGGTGGTGGCGGCAGCCGACGTACTGGCGGCGGCCGTCGTCGTGGTGATCACCGGCGTGCTGATCGGGTTCCAGCTGTCCGACCCGGCCAGGTACTTGGCCGGGGTGTAGTTCGCGGCCTCGGTGGAGCTCAGCTGCGGGCGGTTGCTGTTGGTCGTGGCGCCGGCACCGGTGTTCCGGTACTCCGAGAAGCGCGCGTTCTCCCAGGTGTTCCCGGACATGTCGGTCCACGGCTCGGCCGTCTTGATCCCCGCCGACAGGGTCGACTCACGGACGACGACCTGGCCGTCCGGGCCCCACGGGCGGCCGAACTGCACGGTGTTGTTCGTCGCACCGGTGATGGTGGACTTGTTGATCAGGAAACCGTAGGTCTGCGAGGCATCGGTCTTGGCCGCGGTGATCGGGCCGCCTGTGGAACGCTTCTCGTAGATCTGCGAGGCGTCGAACACGGCCGTGCCGCCGCCGAAGATGAAGTCGACGGTGCCCTCGACGTAGGAGCCGGTGAAGTACGAGCGGCCCGAGTTGATCAGCAGCGTGTCCTGGTCGCCGAGCACCCGCACGTTGGTGAAGTAGGCGCGGTCGGCGTCCACCTTCAGGGCCACGGCCTGGGCCCCGCTGGTCACGGTGCTCTCGTCCAGGTCGTTGGAGAAGGTCAGGTTGGAGGCGGCGAAGTCGGCGCCGTAGACGAACACGCTGGCACTGCCGCTGGTTCCGTACTCGCCCGCGGAGTGGTTGTTGACGATCACCGTGTCCTTGGCGGCCGAACCGGTGCCGACCAGCGAGATGTACGGCTTCGTCTTCGGGATCGTGACGATCTCGCGGTAGGTGCCCGGCGCGACGGTGATCGTGACGCGGCTCTTGTTGCCCTCGCCGACGGCGTCGATCGCGGCCTGCACGGTCTTGTACCTGCCGCTGCCGTCCGGGTTCACCATCGCGGTGGACGAACCAGAACCCGAGGACGACGAGGTGGTGGTCGTGGTCACCGGGGTGCTGGAGCCGGCGGTCTTCAGCGTCCACTGCATGCGGTTGTTCGCGGTGCAGGTGTCCTGCACGATCGCGGCGCCGGAGGCGGTGGAGCCGTCCTTGGTGCTGATGCACAGGCCGGAGCCCACGTTCACCAGCTGGTGCCCGTCACCGCTGCTCTTCGTCGTCCACAATTGGTTGGCCTGACCGGCCGAGCAACCCCACTGCTGCAACTGCACGTTCGTGCTCGTGGAACCGCTCGGCACGTCGACGCACATCGAGCTCTTGGCGTTCTGGAGCCAGTACTGGCCGGAGCCCTTGTCGACCAGCTTGAACTGCTGCCAGGTGTCGTCGGTGCACCCCCACTGCTGGAGCTTGGTGCCGCTCGCGGTGGAGGCGCCCGGCACGTCCACGCACATCGTGCTCTTCGCGTTGACCAGCTCGTACGTGCTTCCGGCCGTGGGGTTCGCGGCGTTCGAGGGCAGGATCTGCGTGGCGGTGATGCCGGCGACGGCGACCGCCACCAGCCCCACGGTCAGGGCCGTGTGCCGCTTGCGCAGCCGCCCGGGTAGACGCATCAGGGTTGCGGGCATGACAGGGAATGTCCTCTCGCGGGTAGGCCGGCCGGTTCGGGTCGGCACACAGGTAGTCGCGGGGCGGACAGGGAAATAACAGAAAGCGGGAGAACTACTTTTCGCTGTGCCCCACTTGCGCACGGTGACAGCGGGATTGCAGGCTTCGCCGCAGCTGTGCCAGGATCGGCCGCCCGACAAGGGCCTGTCGAAGGGCACAATGATGGACGGCGGAAGGGCCGGAACGGGCACGCCCACCAGTGATCTGGTGACGCTCGCCCAGGCCGGCGACCGGGCGGCGCTCGACCAGCTGGTCGAGACGCATCTGCCGCTGATCTACAACATCGTGGGCCGGGCGCTGAACGGCGACGCCGACGTGGACGACCTGGTGCAGGACACCATGGTCGGCATCATCCGCGGCCTGCCCGATCTGCGTGAGCCCGGCCGGTTCCGGTCGTGGGCCGTCACGATCGCCTACCGGCGCATGCAGGAGCACCACCGCCAGCGCGCCCGCCACGGGTACCGCACGCTGCTGCGCAGGCACGAGACCGAAGTGGCCGATCCGGGCGCGGACTTCGCCGAGCGCACGGTGACCGAGCTGGCGCTCCAGGGCCAGTGCCGCGAGCTGGCCGAGGCCGCCCGGTGGCTGGAAACCGGTGACCGGCAGCTGTTCTCACTGTGGTGGCAGGAGACCTCCGGCGAGATGACCCGGGCCGAGCTGGCCAGCAGCATCGACACCACGCCGCAGCACGCGGCGGTGCGGGTGCAGCGGATGCGCGAGCGGCTCGACGCCACCCGGGTGGTGCTGCGGGCGCTGAACGCCCGGCCCCGCTGCCCGGAACTGTCCACGGTGGTGCGCAGCTGGAACGGCGTGGCCGATTCCCGCTGGCGCAAGCGGCTGATCCGGCACACCCGTGACTGCGTGCACTGCCGGCAGTACTCCCGCGACCTGGCCCGGCCCGAGGCCCTGCTCCAGGGCGTGGGGCTGGTCGCGGTGCCGGCCGGCCTGCTGGGCAAGCTGTCGTTCGGCCAGGTCACCCTGAACGCTGCTGCCACCGGTCACTTCTCGGCGTTCCTGCACAGTGTCACCGGCAAGTCCGCGGTGGTGGCGGGTGCGGCGGCGATCAGCCTGGGCGGGGTCACCTACCCGCTGTGGACCGGCCCCTCCGACCCGGCCGCCCCGCGAGCCGTGCCGACCACGGCGGCCCCGACGGCGTCCACCGTTGACGAAACCAGCACACCCGAAGCCGTTTCCACCACGGTCAAGCCGAAGAAGACCCCGACCGCGACCTATGCCGGGGTGGCAGCGGCCGACCTGTACGTGGCGCCGGACGGCGACGACACCGGAAAGGGCACGCTGAAGAGCCCGTTCGCGAGTCTGGCGAAGGCCGTGTCGGTCGTGCGGGCCGGCCAGACCATCGCCCTGCGCGGCGGCGTGTACCGGCCGGCCGAAGGCCTGGCCATCGAGACCTCCGGCACCGCCGGCGAGCGGATCACCCTGAGCGGGTACCGTGACGAGGAGCCGGTTCTCGACCTGTCCGGCATTCCGCAGAACGAGTGGGGCATCAGCCAGAGCGCCGACCACTGGACCGTGCAGCGGCTGGAGATCCGCGGCGCGCCCAGCCACGCCTACGTCTGCGACTCGTGCAGCGACAACGTGTTCCGGCGCCTGGACAGTCACGACAACGCCTCCGGCGGGCTGGTGCTGCGCGGCCAGGACACGGCCCGGAACCAGGTGCTCGACAGCGACTTCCACGACAACGGCAGCGGACTGTCGATCATGTACGGCAGCGGCGACGGCAATCTGGTGCGCGGGGTGCGGGTGTTCGGCAACGCGGCGGACGGGCTGGACCTGGGCGCGTTCGCCACCCCGGTGCAGGTGCGCGACAGCTGGGCCTACCGCAACACCAACGGCTTCACGCTCGGCGGGGGCGGCACCACGCTGAAGGTCGCGCACGAGCTGACCAACAACGCGGCCTGGGACAACACCGGCATCGGCTTCAACGAGGAGGGGAACGGCGGCGCGCTGGAACTCACCCGGAACACCGCCTTCCGCAACGGGAACGTCGGCTTCTACCTGCCGTCGTCGGACTCCCGGCTGACCCGCAACCTGGCCTCCGGCAACCTGAACGCGGCCGACCTCTCCCCCGCCGCGCGGGAGTCGGGCAACCGCTGGAACGCCACCGGAAAGGTCTTCGCCTCCACCGATTCCGGCAGCGCCGAGGGCGCTCGGCACGAAGACGGTTCCCTGCCCGCCACCCGGTTCCTGCGCGGGGGTGACGGGCGGGGAGCCACGATGGGTTCCTAGAGAACGGCCTTCAGCGATTCCTCGAGGATGTCGACACCCGCGTGCAGGTCGGCCTCCCCGATGGTGAGCGGCGGGGCGATCCGGAAGATGCCGCCCGTGCCGGGCAGCTGCACGATGTTCATGTGCAGGCCGCGCTCCAGGCAGGCCGCCGTCACCGCGGTGCCGAGCCGGTCGGCGGGCGTCCTGTCGCGTTTGTCGTTCACCAGCTCGACGCCCTGGAGCAGCCCCCGACCGCGCACATCGCCCACCTGCTCGTAGCGTTCCCGCAGGTCGAGCAGCCGTGCGGTGAGCTCGGTCCCGAGCCTGCGCGCGCGTTCCACCAGGTCGTCGCGCTCGATCACGTCCATCACGGTGAGCGCCACGGTGGCCGCGAGCGGGTCGGACACGTGCGTGGTGAAGAACAGGAAACCTTTGTCGTGGCAGACCTCCTCGACGGTGGCCGAGGTGACCACCACGGCCACCGGCAGG
Organism: Kineosporia corallincola; assembly: GCF_018499875.1. Lineage (GTDB taxonomy): Bacteria > Actinomycetota > Actinomycetes > Actinomycetales > Kineosporiaceae > Kineosporia > Kineosporia corallincola. Next base: position 428,746 of record NZ_JAHBAY010000003.1, read on the forward strand.
CCGGCGCCGAGCGTCTTGGAGAGGGTGATGATGTCGGGCACCACGCCGTCGCGCTGGAACGCGTACATGGTTCCGGTGCGGCCGAGCCCGGTCTGCGCCTCGTCGAGGATCAGCAGCATGCCCCGCTCGTCGCAGTACCGCCGCAGCCGGGCCAGGTAGCCGGGTGGCAGCTCGATGATGCCGCCGGAGGAGAGGATCGGCTCGACGATGCAGGCGGCCAGGTTGCCCGTGGACTGCTGGTCGACCAGGCCGAAACCGTAGGCCAGCTCGGACTCCCAGTCGTGGGAGCCGTCTTCGTGCCGGAACGGGGAACGGTAGGCGTTGGGAGTGGGCAGGGTCAGGTTGCCGGGTGCGGGCGGCCCGTAGCCGCGGCGGCCGGCGGAGAAGGTGGCGGCCGCCGCACCGGAGGTCATCCCGTGCCACGACCGGTCGAACGCCACCACCTCGTAGCCGCCGGTGTACAGCTTGGCCATCTTGATCGCGGCCTCGTTCGACTCGGCGCCGGTGGTCAGCAGCATCATCCGGTCCAGCGGACCGGGCAGTGAGGCGGCGAGCCGGGCGCCGAGTTCCACCACCGGACGGCTGAGCATGCCCGAGTAGAGGTGGGTCAGGGTGCCCGCGGCGGCGGTGACCGCCCGCACCACGTCCGGATGGGCGTGACCGAGCACGGCACTCATCTGCCCGGAGGTGAAGTCGAGGATGCGCCGCCCCCCGGAATCGGTGAGGTACGCCCCGGCGGCGGACTCGATCACCCGTGGGGTGAAGCTGCCGCCGTACCGGATCAGGTGGGTGCGGGCCAGGTTCCAGAACTGCTCGTCGTCCATGGGCGTCTCCGTGGTCGAGGGCCCTTCAGCACATCACAGCGGCACCTGATCGGCCATGGCCTCGCGCATCACCTGCCGGCAGCGCCGGTAGGTGTCGAGCAGGTCGGCCGGGCGGCCGGCCTCGATCGCGTCGGCCCACAGGTCGAGGGCGGCCCGCACGGCGGCGCCGGCCGTCTCGACCACCACCCGGGCGGGCAGCTCGTCGTCGTGACCGAGCAGCCGGGAGAGGTGGCCGACCAGGATGTCGAGGCGTTCCTCGTCGAGCCGCAGGGCGGCGGTGCGCAGGGTGGGCTCGGCGCGCATCAGCCGGCGCAGCCGCAGCAGCTGGCGGCCGGGCTCGCTCCGGCCGTTGTCGAAGGCCCGCAGCACCTCGACCCAGACCTCTTCCAGCTGCGGCAGCAGCGGCCGGTCGCCGCGCATGGTGGCGATCATCCGCTCGGCCCGGTTTTCCAGGTCGCGGTGCGGCGTGAGCGCGGCGCGTTCCTTGGTGGCGAAGTAGCGGAAGAAGGTGCGCGGCGAAACCCCTGCGGTGCGCGCGATCTCGTCGACCGTGGTGCCGTCGACGCCCTGCTTCTCGAAGAGCGCGAGCGCGGCCTCGCCGATCTCGTGCTCGGTCTGTGCCCGGCGCCGGTCGCGCAGCGGTGCGGTCTCCCCGTTCTCCACGGCCCGCATCGTACCGGGAATCGATTCACTACCCGCCGTGTTGGCAGTCGCTGCCATAATGACTGACGGCGGCACGGGGGTTCGTGCACGAGACGAGAGGCACCAGGCTTGAACACCGACGCATCCATCGATGTGGCCCCGGAGACCAGCAGCGACCCGGGTTCTCGCACCGGCCCGCTGATCGCCCTCCTGGTCTGCGCGGCCTTCGTGGTGATCCTGAACGAGACGATCATGAGCGTCGCGCTCCCCGACCTGATGAAGGAGTTCTCCGTCCCGGCCACCACCGCGCAGTGGCTGACCACGGCGTTCCTGCTCACCATGGCCGTGGTGATCCCGGTCAGCGGCTGGCTGCTGATCCGCCTGCCGCTGCGCACCGTGTTCGTGCTGGCGATGGGCAGTTTCACGCTGGGCACGCTGGTGGCCGCGACCGCCCCGGTGTTCGGCGCGCTGGTGGCCGGCCGGGTGGTCCAGGCCGTCGGCACCGCGCTGATGATGCCGCTGCTGATGACGACCATCCTGAACGTGGTGCCCGCGCATCGGCGCGGCCGGATGATGGGCATCGTCTCGATCGTCATCTCGGTGGCCCCGGCGATCGGCCCGACCATCTCCGGCGTGGTGCTGGACCAGCTCACCTGGCGCTGGATGTTCTGGCTGGTGCTGCCGATCGCCGTGATCGCCCTGGCGGCGGGGGCGGTGTGGGTGCGCAACGTGACCGAGCCCGCGCCCGCCCCGCTCGACGTGGTGTCGGTGGTGCTGTCGGCGCTCGCGTTCGGCGGCCTGATCTACGGTCTGAGCAGCATCGGTGAGTCGGCGACGGGGCACACGCCGGTGCCGGTCTGGATCCCGCTGGTGGTCGGTGGGGTGACCCTGGTGGTGTTCGTGCGGCGTCAGCTCGTGCTGCGCGATCGCGCCCTGCTCGATCTGCGGGCCTTCGGCACGCCGAGCTTCTCGGTGGCCGTGCTGCTGGTGGCGGTGAGCATGATGGCACTGTTCGGCACGCTGATCCTGCTGCCGATCTATCTCCAGTCGGCGCTGGAACTCTCGACCCTGGCCACCGGCCTGATGCTGCTGCCCGGCGGTCTGGCCATGGGGTTGCTGGCGCCGGTGGTGGGTGCGCTGTTCGACCGAGTCGGGCCGCGCCCCCTGGTCGCGCCCGGTGCCGTGATCGCGTGCATCGCGTTGTGGGGGATGACCCGGTTCGGCATCGACACCGGGCGGGGCACCGTGATCGCCGCGCACGTGCTGCTCAGCATCGGCCTGGCCCTCATGTTCACCCCCTTGCTGACCAGCGCGCTGGGCTCGCTGCCGCATGCGCTGTACTCGCACGGCAGCGCGATCGTGGGCACCGTGCAGCAGGTGGCGGGCGCGGCGGGCACCGCGCTGTTCGTCACCGTCATGACCCGCACGACCGCACAATCGCTGGAGGACGGCGTGGAGCCCCTGACCGGCGTGGCCGACGGCGTTCACGCGGCCTTGCTCTGGGGTGGCATCATCTCCGCCGCGGCAGTGGTGCTGGCGTTCTTCGTGGGCCGGCCGCGGGCGATCGAGGACCCTTCTTCCTGAAGCGTTTCGCCGAGCGCCGGCCGGGGGCCTGCTGCCGGGCACAGTGTGCGCATGAACCAGTCGTGGGCCGCGCGCCACTTCTCGCTGAGCAATCCGGAGCACGACCGCCCGGCCGATCTCGCCTACCTGTTGCGGCGGATGGCCGACCACATCGACGAGCTCGGGGTGGACCCGATGGAGATCCTCGACCTGACCGTGCACCAGGAGATCACCGCCGACGGCCCGTGGTGGTCGGCCACGCTCTACTACTCCCCTGACCACTCCCCCGACACGACGGGCTGAGGCATGATCGACTTCATGCCGACCGCCGACACCGATCTTCGCGCAGCCATCGACCGGATCCGGCTCGTCGACCACCATGTGCACAGCGTGGTGGTCGACAACCTGACCGAGGACGAGCTGGAGCTCGCCCTCACCGAGCCCTACGCGCCCCCGGCCCGCCCGGCCACGGTGTTCGACTCGCAGCTGGGGTTCGCCGTGCGCAACTGGTGCGCCCCGGTGCTCGGACTGCCCTCGTTCGCGTCGGCCGGCTCCTACGTGGCCCGGCGGGCGGAACTCGGTGCGGCGGAGGTGAACCGGCGGTTCCTGCGTGCCGCCGGGGCGAGCGACCTGCTGGTGGACGTCGGCTACCAGGGCGATCGGCTGATCCCCGACGCCGCCCTGGCCGAGGCGGGCGGCTTCACCGTGCACACCCTGATGCGGCTGGAGGCGGCGGCCGAACGCTGGGTGACGAGTGACGCCGTGGGCGTGGACGGCCTGGACGCCGTGCTGCGCGAGTCGGCGCTCGGGGCCGTGGGTTTCAAGAGCGTGGCGGCCTACCGCGGTGGGCTGCGGCTGCCGGCCGAGCCCCCGGCCCCGGAGGCGGTGGAGGCCGCGCTGCTGCACTGGCGCGACGAGCAGCGCACCCGCGACACCCCGCCGCGCCTGACCGACCAGGTGATCGTGCGGCACCTGATCTGGTGGGCCCTGCGGGACGGGCGGCCGGTGCAGTTCCACACCGGTTTCGGCGACCCCGACCTGCTGCTGCACGAGGCCGATCCGCTTCTGCTGCAAGGACTTCTGGTGCGGGCCGCGGACCTGCGCACCCCCGTGACGCTGCTGCACTGCTACCCCTTCGTGCGGCAGGCCGGATACCTCGCGGCGGTGCTGCCCCACGTCTACTTCGACGTGGGGCTGACCAGTAACCACATCGGCACGTCGGCGGTGACGGCCGTGCGGGAGTCGCTGGAGCTGGCACCGTTCGGCAAGGTGCTCTACTCCAGCGACGCCTACGCGCTGCCTGAGCTGGTGTATCTCGGCGCCCGGCAATGGCGTTCGGCCATCCACACGGTGCTCGACGAGAACCGGCGCGAGCACGGCTGGCCGGCCGAGGAGTGCCTGCGCGTGGCGGAACTCATCGGCCGGGAGAACGCCGTGGCGGCCTACCGGCTGGACTGACTCACGCCGCCACCTTGGCCTGCCACAGACTGGCGAACGCATCGGCCTCGGCCTTGACGTAGGCCGCCAGCATCGGCACGTCGCGGGTGCAGCCCAGCGCGAAACCGGTTCGGCCGGAACGCACATCGATGACCCGCGGCGTGGCGTCACAGCCGGCCGCGCGCATGGCCTCGCCCAGGATCACCAGGGCGCCGTCGGCCGTGGCCTGGGTGAGCTGGTTGGCCTTGAGGTGCAGGAACCACACCTCCCGCGCCCCGCCCCGGCGCTCGACGAGCAGGTGCGGCGACACGCTGACCCGCAGATCGCCGTGCCGCCAGACCCCGGACGGCGCAGGCAGAACCGCGACCGGGCCGGTCTTGCGGCGCAGTTTGAGCATGCCCTCGCGGATGTCGGCATAGTGCACCGACTGCCCCCGGCAGCGCCGGTCGGTCTCTTCCCGGGCCTGCGACCGGGCGACCGCGGCGTCGAGCGTGGCCCGCAACCGGTCACCCCGCAGCCCGTCGACGATCGCCGTGACGATCGGGTCGTAGTACCGCCAGGGATGACGGGTGGGGTCTTCGTACATCGCCCGCAACTGCGCCGGCACCCGGCCCCGCCGCGCCCCCGGCGTGCTGATGAACTGAATGATCGACGGGAGAGAAGTCTTGATCTCGGTCATCTCCGGCTCCTGCCGCTCGAACGCCTCGACCCCCACATTCTAACTCGAGATTCGAACACATGTTCGACGAATCCCGGAAAGTCTCAGTCGTCCGTATTGCCGCAATCATGCTGTGGCCTGGGATATTTCACGTGCAGTCCCTAGTCGGGCACGATGCGTCGCAGCTACCCTCGAACGGCCGATGCATTGCGGGGGCGTGCTGCCGAGAAGAACCGGAGAGTGAACTCGGTAGCCGGTCTTTGGGTCGGCTGGCGTCCCGGTGACCCGGGTCGCACCCACCAGCCCCACCAGGCCCTGCCCGTGGCCGGAAAAGGAAGCGCACCCGTGTCCAACATCGACACCGTCCTCAAGGAAGCCATGCAGATCGACGGCGCCATCGGCGTCGCGCTGGTGGACCACACCAGCGGCATGACCCTCGGCCAGGCCGGCGGCAACACGCTCAACCTCGAGGTCGCGGCCGCCGGCAACACCGAGGTGGTGCGGGCCAAGCTGCGCACGATGGAGACCCTGCGCCTGCGTGAGGCGATCGAGGACATCCTGATCACCCTCGACACCCAGTACCACCTGATCCGCCTGATCACCGACAAGTCCGGCACCGGCCTGTTCCTCTACCTGGCTCTGGACAAGCAGCGCTCGAACCTGGCGATGGCCCGGCACAAGCTGGCCAACCTGGAGCGCACGATCGAGATCTGACCGCCGCCACACCGAAGCGGGCCGGGACGAGATCGTCCCGGCCCGCTTCGTGTCCCGACGGGTCAGAGCTTGCGCAGCAGCGGCACCACGTCGCTGGTGAACTGGGTGAGGAACCGGCTCTGGTCGTCGCCCGGGCCGTGGAACACCAGGTGGGTGAAGCCGGCGTCGACGTAGTTCTTCACCGCGGCCACCACGTCGGCCGGGTCGGAGGCGACGATCCAGCGCTTCGCCACCTGCTCGATCGGCAGCTCGTCGGCCAGCCGGGCCATCTCGACCGGGTCGTGCACACCGGCCTTCTGCTCCGGCGTGAGCGACAGCGGCGCCCAGAACCGGGTGTTCTCCAGGGCCTTCGCCGGGTCCTCGTCGAAGCTCAGCTTGATCTCGATGGTCTTGTCGATCGCCTCGAACGGCCGCTCCGACGCCGCGAGCCCCTCCTTCAGCGCGGGCAGCAGCGTCTCCTCGTAGAGGTCCATGCCCTTGCCCGACGTGCAGATGTAGCCGTCGCCCGCGCGACCGGCATACTTGGTGACGCCCGGCCCGCCACCGGCGATGTAGATCGGGACCGGCTGCTCCGGCCGGTCGTACACGGTGGCGTCGTGCAGGCGGTAGTAGTCGCCCTCGAAGGTGACCCGCTCCTCGCTCCACAGCTGCTTGATCAGCCGCACCGCCTCGCGCAGGCGGGCGAAGCGCTCGCGGGTCTCCGGGAAGTCCACCCCCACGGCCGTCTCGTTCAGCGCCTCACCGGTGCCGATGCCGAGGATCGCCCGGCCCGGCGCCAGACAGCCCAGCGTGGCGAACGCCTGCGCGATCACCGCCGGGTTGTAGCGCAGGGTGGGAGTGAGCACGCTCGTGCCCAACTGCACCCGCGACGTGCGGGCGGCCACCCAGGGCAGCCAGACCAGCGCCGACGGGGCGTGCCCGCCGACGTGCCGCCAGGGCTGGAAGTGGTCCGAGATCCACACCGAGTCCAGTCCCTGGTCCTCCGCCTGCACGGCGAAGTCGGCCAGCTGACCGGGGGCGAACTGCTCGGCCGACGCCTTGTAACCCAGCTTCACGTAAGAGACCTCATTCTTGGGTTCAATCGAGCTTCCTCGTCAACCTAGATCCCGTCCCGGGGGCCTTCAACCCGTCACCCCCGTGCCGACGATCCCGTCGCACCTGATTCCGACGGGGAGAACCCGATGAGCGCTGCCGCTGTTCCGGCGCCACCGGACAGCTGAGCGCCACCGCCGCGCAGATCGCCGATGCCGCGCGGCCCATCTCGGCCCGGTCCCGGCAGGTGTCCGAGGAGGCCCAGCAGACGGTCCGCAGCGTGGACACGGTTTCGGCCGGCGGCGAGGAGATCGGCGCGGCGATCCGGGCGATCTCGCCGAACGCCGCGCAGGCCGCCCGCGGCGGGGACGCCGGCCAGGACTTCGCGGTGGTGGCCGAGGAGGCCGGGCACCGAGGACATCTCCCGGCGGACCGGTCGAGGCGATCACCGAGGTGCCGGCCGTGATCCACCGGATCAGCGAGTTCCGGACCACCATCGCCTCGGCGGCCGGGCAGCAGAGCGCCACCACCTCGGAGATGAACCGCAGCGTGGCCGGGCGGCGACCGGTATGGCGAGATCGCGCGCGGCATCGACGGCGCGGCATCGACGGCCACGAGCGCCGGCCATGAGCCATGAGCGCCGGCCGCGGCGCCGACGGGATCAGGCGGCCACCACCGGGCGGCCCGGATCGGCCAAGATCGGCCAGGATTGGACAGGATCGACCCGGATCGGCCGGGACTGGAATGGACTGGACTGGCCCGGATGTCGGGTCAGCCGAACAGCGTGGTGCCCGGGTTCCGGTTGTGGCAGGACGCTTTCGCGGTGCTCAGTCCTTGCGGCGCCACCAGGCCTCTTCCGGCTCGACCACCGGCACCCGGGAGCTGCCGCCGGTCTTCTGGGTGAGCCGCGGCGCGCTCGGGTCGAAGATCAGCTGGGAGATCTGCTGGTAGTGCAGGTCGGAGTCGGGGATGTAGTTGATGGTGCTGAGGGCCTGGTCCTGACCGGCGGACTCCATGACGAACTTGCCGTAGCCCAGCGCCCGCCCGGTGACCGACCGGTCGTAGCGCATGTCGGTGACCTTGGAGACCGGCATGATGTCGACCTTGCGGGTGATCACGCCGTGCACCAGCATCAGCCGTTTGTCGGTGGCCACGACCAGCTCGTACCACCACTCCCAGGCCGCGACCAGAAGCCGCGACAGCACCAGCAGCCAGACCAGCGTGAGGGCCGTCTCGACCCCGCCGTCCACCCACGCACTCAGCACGGCCAGCACGAGCAGGCCGAACATCGTGGTCAGGAACGGTTCCGCCAGCACCACCCAGTGCCGCCGCAGCAGGAAGACGACGTCTTCGCCCGGAACCAGATACCGGTCGAGCTCCTTCGGAACACCCGGCCCATAGCGCTCAGAATGCCCAGCCATGTAGCGGACGATAAGCGGGTTACGCCCGATTCACACCCCTGGTTGCCATGTGAGTACATTCCGTCTACCGAAAATCATGGACGGCGAGGATCAGGCCGTCGCGAGCAGCGTGATCCCACCGATCGTCGCGATGCCGAGCGTGACCCACCGCACCACCCCGTGCGGCACCAGGTGCACGAACGGCAGCGACACGGCCAGGCCCAGCACCAGGCCGGCCGCCGCCCAGGACATGCCGGCCCACTGGGAGGCACTGGGCAGGCCGACCGCGACCAGGGTGAGCAGGTTCAGCGGCAGCGAGAACAGCTGGAGGGTGGCCGTGGTGCGGGCCGGGGGCCAGCGCCGCGCCATCGCGTACAGCGCCACCGGGGGCCCGGACGCACCCGTCAGCACGTTCAGCGCCCCGCTGATCCCGCCCGCCAGCACCGGGCCGAGGCGGTGCCGGAAGAACGGCAGGGTGCGCCCGGCCGCGCTCGCCGCGGTGGCGGCCAGAACGGCCACTCCCGCAACGATGTTCAGCGGGGCGCCGCGCAGCTGACCACTCAGGGCGATCATCGGCGGGATCACCAGCGCGGCCGGCACCAGCAGACGCAGGGCGTCGGCCGGTGCCACCTCGCGCGGCATCCGCAGGATCACCGCCAGGTTGAGCACGCACGACAGAATCAGCGTGGTGTGCAGGCCCGTCGTGTGACCGACGGCCAGCATCAGCAGCGGCGACACCACCAGCGCGAACCCGACCCCGGAGAGCACCTGGCAGGTGGCACCGACGGCCACCACCAGGGCGACGAGGATCCCCGACGACAAGGTCAGGCGCCCTCGGACCAGGCCGGCAGGTCACCCTTGCGGATCCGGTTCTCCAGCGACTTCACCACCCGGCCGAGCTCCGGCCCGGAGAGCCGGTCGACGTAGAGCATGCCGTTGGTGTGGTCGGTCTCGTGCTGGAGGCCGCGGGCGAGCACGCCGTCGCCCCGCACCCGCACCGGGCGGCCGTCGACGTCCTGACCCTCCACCTCGGCCACGGCCGGCCGGGCCAGCAGCGCGTACTCGCCGGGCACCGACAGGCAGCCCTCCTCGTCCTCGGCCGGCGGCATCAGCGCCTGACCGGGCACCGGCACCAGCTTCGGGTTGATCACGACGCCGGTCCGGAACTCGCCGCTCGCGTCCGGGCAGTGGTACACGAACAGCCGCGCGTCCACACCGATCTGGTTCGCGGCCAGGCCGACGCCGTCCGCGGCCTCCATGCTGACGAACATGTCGGCCACCAGCCGGCGCAGCTCGTCGCCGAACTCGGTCACCTCCCGGCAGGGCCGGTGCAGGACCGGGTTGCCGCGCATCGTCACCTTGCGGGCGGTGCCCGAGGGCAGGCCGGCCGACGTCATCCAGGCCCGGATGTCCGGGTCGACCTCAACACTTTCAGTCACCGGGGCATTCTCCTGCCCGCTCCTCGTCGTCCCAAAATCAACGCGGGCCGGAGGGGACGGACGACAGCAGGGCGGGCAGGTCGGACATGCTGGTGAAGATGCTCGCGGCCCCGGCCTCGACCAGCCGTTCCGGACTGCTGTGCGCGGGGCTGTCCGGCGGGCAGTACCCGAACACCGTGGCCCCGGCGGCGACCCCGGCCCGGGTGCCGGAGACCGTGTCCTCGATCACGGCGCAGCGGGCCGGGTCGGCGCCGAGACCGGCCGCCGCGGCCAGGTACACGTCGGGCGCGGGCTTGCTGCGGGGCATCTCCTCACCGCTGTAGATCTTCCCGGCGAACACGTCGAGCAGCCCGACCCGGGCCAGCTGCATCTCCACCTTGGCCCGGTCGGCCCCGCTGGCACAGGCCACGTTCCCGGCGAACGACGCGGTGAGCCGCCGGACCGCGGCACCCGCCCCGGGGATCTCCTCCAGGCGCGCCGCCAGCGCCAGGTCACGGCGCCGGCGGAACCCGGCCAGCCAGGCCGGCCCCACCCGCACGCCGGTGTACTGCTCGATCACGCCGAACTCGTCTTTCAGCGAGCGGCCGACGAACCGCGTGAAGCACTCGGCGGCGCTGATCTGCCAGCCCAGCTCGTGCAGCATCTCCCGGAGCACGCCGCTGGTGATCTGCTCGGAGTCGACGAGAACCCCGTCACAATCGAAAAGGACGGCCTGGAAAGGGAGTTTCTGCGGCATGGGGTGACGCTAACAAACCGGCCGGCGCGACATCACCGGTCATAGACTGCCAGGTATGACCTCTTCCCAGGGATACGGCCCGGACCACCCCACCAGCACCGGCTTTTCGCTGCACCACGTGCAGCTGGCCATCCCGGTGGGCGGTGAGGACGTCGCGAGGGCCTTCTGGGTGGGCGTTCTCGGTTTCGCCGAGGTGACCAAGCCGCCGCAGCTCGCGGCCCGGGGCGGGCTCTGGGTGCGGGCCGACTCGCTGGAGATCCACCTCGGGGCCGAGAAGGAGTTCGTGCCGGCCGGCCGGGCGCACCCGGGCGTCCTGGTCGGCGACCTGGACGCCCTGGCGAAACTGCTGGAGCAGCACGGCATCACGGTGACCTGGGACGACGCGTTCCCGGGCCACCGCCGCTTCTACTCGGCCGATCCGTTCGGCAACCGCCTCGAGTTCCTCCAGCCCGACGGCACCACGCCGGCCTGGTGAACTCGCCGCAGCAGCTGGTGCGCCACCAGGTGGGCGGCCGGCACGAGCGAGAGCATCAGCAGCGCCGCGGGCAACGGCACCCGGCCCGGCAGCCGCTCGGTCTCGGGCACCTGCCCGGCCTCAGCCACGTGCCGGGTCCCCGGCGGTTGCCCCGCCCGTAGCGCCCGTTCGGCCCACAGCCAGAACGGGATCACCAGCACCGGCGAGGTGGCGGCGCCGGAGGTGTAGCCGCGCCGGGCCGCGGAACCGGCCAGATGCCCGAAACCGTGCAGGCCGTAGCCGACCAGGGCGGCACGGTAGAAGCCGGACCGGACCGCGGTGCGGTAGCCGTCGGCCGAGGCCGCCGCCATCACCGCGCCGACCAGGCCGACGGCCGTGACCACCTGCTCCTGCGGCATCCCGTGCTCGCGCCAGCCCTCGGGCAGCGGCACCCGCTCCGGCACCCGGGCGAGCAGCTCAGCTGAGCCGGCCCGCATCGTCGCGACCTCTTCCAGGTCGTGCAGCAGCCAGCTGACGAACAGCCCGGCGGTGGCGACGGTGAGGCGGCGACCCGGGCGCATGGGAGAAGGCTAGGCCGCCGGGCACCCGGTCACGAGGGCCTCCTGACCCTCACCGTGTCCCCGGCCGCCGGCTGTCCGACCGCCAGCTCCAGCGTGCGCGGCAGCGCCTCGGCCATCGAAAGGCCCACGTGCAGAAGGTATTTGCCGGACTCCAGTTCCCAGGCGCCGGGCACCCGATGGCGCAGGAGGTGTGTGGGGACGTCGACGAGCAGCTCGCCACCGTCGCCGGCGGCGAACCGGGCGGTGGCGAAACCGACCAGCCAGAGCGCCGGGCGCTCCACCGTGCTGTCCGGCCTGGAGGCGTAGACCTGCACGACCACCTTGCCCTCGCGGGCACCGGTGTTGCGCACGGTCGTGCGCACCTGGGCCACCCCGTCGGCGACCGGGCCCGCCTCGGTGGCGACCACCTCGTAGGTGGTGTAGCCGAGGCCGTGACCGAAGCCGTAGGCCGGTTCGGTGCCGGCCTTCAGCCAGGCCTTGTACCCGATGTGAATGCCCTCGGTGTAGGCCAGCTTTCCGTCCACCGGGGTGACGTCGAGCACCGGCACGTCGGCCTCGGCGACCGGCCAGGTGGTGGGCAGCCGGCCGCCCGGCTCCCGCAGGCCGAGCAGCACGTCGGCCAGCGAGTGGCCGAACTCCTGCCCCGGGAAGTAGACCAGCAGCACGGCCGCGGCGGCGTCGCGCCAGGGCATCTCCACCGGTGAGCCGGAGTTCACCACGACCACGGTGCGCGGGTTGGCCGCGGTGACGGCGGCGACCAGGTCGTCCTGGCGCCCGGGCAGGCGCAGCGATTCCCGGTCGAAGCCCTCGGACTCCACCTTGGAGTTGGTGCCGACCACGACCACGGCGACCTCGGCCGCGCGGGCCGCCTCGACGGCGTCCGCGATCAGCTGGTCGTCGGCGTCGGTGGTGGGACGCGTGCCCACACCGATCGCGACGGCGTTGGTGAAGGCCCCCACCTTGGGCAGCGTGTACCTGACCTCGACGCGTACCGGGCGGCCCTCGGTCAGGGCGACCGGCGCGGCGGCGGTCGGCGGGGCCAGCAGGCCGGCGCCGAGCTCCTCGTCGGTGTCCTCCAGCGTCTCCTCCAGCACCACGCGGCCGTCGACCAGCAGCTGGAAGTGGCCGGTGGTGCCGACCCCGAGGTGCAGGGTCTCGGTGGCCGCCGGGGTGTAGTCGAGCGTCAGCACGAGGAACTGCGACTCCTCGGTGGGCGCGCCGCCCAGCCACTTCACGTCGGTGGCGAGACGGTCGTCGCCCAGCTTGACCTCACCGTCGAAACCGATGAACTCGGCCCGCATCCCGGGCTCGCCGGTGACCGGGTTGCGGGTCTGCGCCAGCGGGAACTCGGAGATGCCGGTCTCGGCGACGGCGCCCAGCGAGTAGGTGATCTCGGTGTCGGGCAGGGCCGCGGTCAGGCCCTCCAGCGCGCTCACCACGTGGGTCGGCACCACGGTGGCGCTGCCGCCGCCCTGGCTGCGGCCGGCCACGGCGTTGTGCCCGAGCACGGCCACGCTCCTCGGGGCCGCGAGGGGCAGCAGCCCGTCGTTGGCCAGCAGCACCGAGCCCTCGGTGGCGGCCTGGCGGATGAACGCGGGGCCGTCGATCGGCGGGAAGTCGGTGCGCACCGGGTAACCCTCGAGCGCGCCGACCCGGGAGGCGAGCAGCAGGATGCGCAGCACCTTGTCGTCGATCGCCGACTCGGGCACCTCACCCGCGCGCACGGCCTTGACCAGGGCCTCGCCCCAGGGGCCGTCCGGGCCCGGCATCACCAGGTCCTGCGCGGCCCGGGCCGAGGCGATGGTGCGCACGGCGGTCCAGTCGCTGACCACCACGCCGTCGAAGCCCCACTCGCTCTTCAGCGGGTCGGCCAGCAGGTCGTGCTCGGTGGCCAGGGTGCCGTTGACGTGGTTGTAGGCGCTCATGACCATCCAGCAGCGGGCCCGGACGATCGCCTTCTCGAAGGCCAGCAGGTACACCTCGTGCAGGGCCTGCTCGTCCACCACCGTGTCGGCGGTGTAGCGCTGGGTCTCGTAGTCGTTGGCCACGTAGTGCTTGAGGCAGGCGGCGACGCCGCTCTCCTGGGTGCCCTCGACCACGGCGGCGGCGATCTCGGCCGACAGCACCGGATCTTCGCTGTACGCCTCGAAATGCCGCCCACCGAGCGGGGACCGGTGCAGGTTGACCGTCGGGCCGAGCACCGCGTGCACGTTCTTCGACCGGGCCTCGGCGGCGGCCAGCCGGCCGTAGTTGCGGGCCAGGGCGAGGTCCCACGACGACGAGAGGTTGGTGGCCGAGGGCAGGTTCAGCGACGGGTGGCGCTCGTCCCAGAACTCGCCGCGCACCCCGGAGGGTCCGTCGGACAGCCGCATGGCCCTCAGGCCGATCTTCTCGATCGCCACCGTCTGCCACATGTCCTGGCCGGTGAGCAGCTCGACCTTCTCCTCCAGCGTCAGCCGGCCCAGGAGCTGCCTCATCACTTCACCTTCTTCACGGGGAGCACCGCGAGGGCGCCCAGCACACCGAACGCACCGCCGGTGAGGAACAGGCCGGGGTAGCCGCCGGTGGCGCTGATGATCGAGGGGGCGGCCGCCGGGATCAGCGACTGCGGGGCGGCCTGGGCGATGTTGATGACGCCGAGGTCCTTGGCGTTGTCGCCGTCCTCCGGCAGCACGTCGGTGACCAGGGCCAGGTCGACGGCGTAGAACGAGCCCATGCCGGCGCCCATCACGAACTCGCCGACCAGCAGCGTGCCGTAGTTCGGGGCGAGGGCGATGGTGACCAGGCCGACGACGCCGATCAGGCCGGCGACCACGACGAACGGCTTGCGCACGCCGAGCTTGTCGCTGAGCCAGCCGGCCAGCGAGGTGGTGATCAGCACGCCGACCACGTTCACCAGGGTGGCGTAGAAGACCTTGGTGGCGGCCTCGTCGTTGCTCATCCCGAAGTCCTCGATGAGGAACAGCGTGAGGTACGACAGGGCGGTCATCTGGGCGCAGGTCATCAGGGCCCGGGTGAGCCAGGCCCAGCCCAGGTCCGGGTGCTTGCGGGGGTTGAACACGAAGGCGCCGAACAGCTTGCCCAGGCCGAACGGTTCCTCGGAGGGCGGCTGCGGGGTCTCCTTGAGCATCGCCACGAACCCGGCGATCAGAACCAGGCCGATGATGCCCGGGATCAGGGCCTGGAGCACGGCGCTGCCGACCAGCTGCACGAAGAACAGGCCGAACGGGGTGGCGGCGTTGCCGGCCACGCCGATCAGGGCCGCGACCTTGCCGCGCCACTGCGCGGGCACCTGGTCGGGCAGGATCGCGAAGAGGGCGGCCAGAGCGGCGTTGAAACCGCTCTGCGCGATCACCCAGCCGACGATGATCAGCAGCACGTTCGGGGCGAAGGCGACGATCACCAGGCCGATGAAGCCCACCCCGGCACCGAGCGAGATCCAGAAGCGGCGGGCGCCGAACCGGCTGGTGGAGCGGTCGGAGAAGCGGCCGGCCACCGGGTTGACGATCATGGCGCAGAGCGCGCCGAGACCGAGCACCCAGCTCAGATTGCTGGCGGCGGTGTCCGAGTTCATGCCCTCGAGGCGCAGAGCGAGCGCGGCGTTGATCGCCGGCAGCAGCGAGATGTAGACACCGAACACGGCCAGGGGCATGCCGATCGAGGCCACCCATTCCGCTCGGGTACGCGCGGGGCCGATCGCCTCGCCACTCTGGACAGTCGTTGTCACAGCTTCCTCCGGGACTCCCCGGGTCGCCCACGGTGGCGGCCCCGGTTCAACGCTAGTGATGGAAACCAATCATTGAAAGGTTTTCCTGGCAACTCTGTGCTTCGTCACAGCATTCGGCCAGGTCAGGGCGGATCTGAGGGCGGCATGAGAAGCTGAAGCACCTGAATGGAGACCAAAGACGCTCATGACCGCTCAGATCAACCGGAACCGGTACGCCAAGGGCGAAGCCCGGCGCGAGGCGATCCTCGCCGTCGCCCTGGAGTGCTTCGCCGAGCTCGGGTACCGCAACACCTCGATGCGTGAGGTCGCCCGCCGCGCGGGCCTGAGCCAGGCCGGGCTGCTGCACCACTTCCCCGCCAAGGAAGACCTGTTCCTCGCCGTGCTGCGCGAGCGGCAGCAGATCGACACCCGCGACTACCACGGCGAGGCCGACGCGATCGGCTCACTGATCCGGGCGGTGCGGCGCAACGCCACCATCCCGGGCCTGGTGCGGCTCTACATGACCCTGCTCGGCGAGGTGCCCTACAGCGACGACGCCCGCGAATACTTCGTCGGGCGTTACGATCTGGCCCGTTCGCTGATCTCGCGCGAGATCGAGCAGGGCCAGCGCGACGGCACCGTGCGGCCCGACCTGGACCCGAGAACGGCCGCCCAGGCGCTGATCGCGGTCGCCGACGGCATGCAGGTGCAGTGGCTCCTCGACGAGGATCAGCAGATGGCCGACGCCGTCGAGTTCACCTGGCAGCTCATGGCGCACCAGTGAATTGATGGACGACGCCGGGCTTTCGGCGACTCCCCGTCGTCCGTTGATTCACTGTGGGGCGAACCGCAGCACGCGGTCGTCACCCGCCCGCACGTCGCCCCGCCCGTCGGTGTTCGAGGTGGTCAGCCACAGCGCACCGTCGGGGGCGGCCTGCACCGTGCGCAGCCGGCCGTACTCCCCCTCCAGCTCGGCCACCGGGTCGCCGGTCGCACCGTCGCGCAGCGGGATCGTCCAGAGCCGTTCCCCGCGCAGAGCGGCCACGTAGAGCGTGTTCCCGACGATCGCGACGCCGGACGGCGAGGCGTCGTCCGTGGGCCAGGTGACCAGCGGATCGGTGAACTTCCCGCCGCCGGTGCCACCCCTGCCCTCGACCTGTGGCCAGCCGTAGTTGCCGCCGGGCTCGATCAGGTTCACCTCGTCGAGCTCATTCTGCCCGAACTCGCTCGCGAACAGCCGGTTTTCGGCGTCCCAGGCCAGACCCTGAACGTTGCGGTGGCCGAGACTCCAGACCGGGGAACCGCTCTCGGGATTACCGGGCGCCGGGTCACCGTCGGCCGTGAGACGCAGAATCTTGCCGTTCACGCTGTCCGGGTCCTGCGCGTGCGAGGTGTCGCCCGCGTCGCCGGTGCCGGCGTAGAGCAGCCCGTCGGGACCGAAGGCGATGCGACCACCGTTGTGGTAGGTGTTCTTGGCGATACCCCGGAAGATCACCTCGGGCTCGTCGTCGTCGAGCGCGAACCGGGCGATCCGGTTGTCGTCGGAGGCGGTGTAGTAGGCGTAAACCATTGCGCTGGAGGTGTTGCCGGGTCGCACGGCGAGGCCGAGCAGGCCGCCCTCGCCGGCCGCGTCGACACCGGGCACGGTGTACACCGGCTCGGCGTCACCGCCCTCGGCCGGCACCCGCAGGATGCGGCCGGAGTCGCGTTCGGCCACCAGTGCGTCGCCGTCCGGCAGGAATGCCAGGCCCCAGGGAACCTCGATGCCGGTGGCGATCTCCTGAGGATCACCGACGTCGAAATTCCCTGTTGTGGAGCCAGTTCCGGTGCCGTCCGGGGATTCCGTGGCCTGCTGGCGCTGGGTGGACGACGCGACGGTGGGGGTGTCGCTGCCTGCCGGTTCCGGCTCACCGCCGCACGCCGCCGTCCCGGTGATGAGCAGACCAGCGGCCATCAGGCCCGTGGTCCGCCGGCCGGCTCCGGAGACCCGTGCGGCGCTCATCCCGTTCAGGCCCGCCGGCCGCAACTGCGACGGCCCTCGCGCAGCAGCGTCAGCAGGGCCCCGATCGCCCCGGAGGCCGTGGTGACCAGCATCAGCGCGAGCACCACCGCCACCGGCGTGGGCAGGTTCAGCACCACCAGCAGGGCCAGGGTGAGCAGCGCCGTGCCCAGGGCGGCGACGGCGATCAGTGTCGAGCGGTCGGTTCCGTTGCCCATGACTCTTTCCTACCAGCCAGGTGGAGTTCTGCCAGCCGGTCACCTGGGGTTCCGTCAACGGGCTTCGGCGGCCAGCCGCAGACCCAGACCGACCAGCACCACCGGGCCGTCACGGGCTCTTCGCCGTCCCCCGTTCTGGTGCTCAGCCGATGGTGGAGGCGTCGATGACGAAGCGGTAGCGCACGTCCGAGGCCAGCACCCGGTCGTAGGCCTCGTTGATCCGGTCGGCGCCGATCACCTCGATCTCGGCCCCGAGGTGGTGTTCCGCGCAGAAATCGAGCATCTCCTGGGTCTGGGCGATGCCGCCGATGTTCGAGCCCGCCCACGAACGGCGGCCGCTGATCAGGGCGAAAGCGTGCACCGGCAGCGGATCCTCGGGCGCACCGACGTTGACCATGGTGCCGTCGACCTTGAGCAGGCCGAGGTAGGCGCCGACGTCGATCTTCGCGCTGACCGTGTTGATGATCAGGTCGAAGGAGCTGGCCAGCGACTCGAACGTGGACTCGTCGGAGGTCGCGAAGTAGTGGTCGGCGCCCAGTTTCAGTCCGTCCTCCTGCTTCTTCAGCGACTGCGACAGCACGGTCACCTCGGCGCCCATCGCGTGTGCCAGCTTGACCGCCATGTGCCCCAGGCCGCCGAGGCCGACCACGGCGACCTTGCTGCCCGGGCCCGCGTTCCAGTGCCGCAGCGGCGAGTACGTGGTGATGCCCGCGCACAGCAGCGGCGCGGCCACGTCGAGCTCGATGCCCTCGGGGATGCGCAGCACGAAGTCCTCGGTGACGACGATCGCCCGCGAATAGCCACCCTGGGTCGGGTTGCCCTCGGCGTCACGGCCGCCGTAGGTGCCGATCATGCCCTTGCGGCAGTACTGTTCGTCGCCGGCCCGGCAGTTCTCGCACTCGCCGCACGAGCCCACCATGCAGCCGACGCCGACCCGGTCGCCCACGGCGAACTTCGTCACCCCGGAACCGATCTCGGCGACGACCCCGGCGATCTCGTGGCCGACCACGATCGGGTAGGTGGTGGCGCCCCACTCACTGCGGGCGGTGTGGATGTCGGAGTGACAGATGCCGCTGAACCTGATGTCGATCCGCACGTCGTGCGGGCCGACGTCACGGCGCTCGAGCGTGTAGGGGGTGAGTGGGGCGGTCGCCGAGGTGGCGGCGTAGGCAGGAACCGTGAACGGCAAGGCATCTCCCCAACTGGGCTGGTCACAGGTCTTCGCCAGCCTAATCGGAGTTGCCCCGGCGGCCCGTCCGGACACGGCGGCACCGCACGGCTCACCAGTCGGTGAGCAGCCCGTCCAGTGCGGCCGGGGCGGCGCCGGGTGTGCCGACCGGCAGGCTGCGGCCCTCCCGGGCGGCGGTCAGCAGCGTCTCCATCACGTCGAGCACGTGCAGCGCGAGAGCGCCCGAGGCGCGATGCTCCTGGCCGGTGCCCAGCGACCGGGCCAGGTCGTCCATCCCGATCCCCCGGCCGCCCTCCGGGTAGCCGGCCGACGGCGGAACCGGCTGCCACTCCTGGTCTTCCGCGGTGAAGATCGCCACCTCCCCGTCGAACCGGTTGGGATCGGGCACGGCCAGGCTGCCGCCCGAGCCGTACACCTCGATCCGGGGCAGCCGGGCCGCCCACACGTCGAAGCTCATCACCAGCGTGGACACCGCGCCGGACGCGTGCACCAGCAGACCGGCGACGTGGGTGTCCACCTCCACGTCGAAGGCGGTCCCGGCACGCGGGCCGCTGCCGATCACCCGGGACGCCGTCGGGCGGGACGACACGCCGGTCACCGAGGCCACCGGCCCGAGCAGGTGCACCAGCGAGGTGAGGTAGTAGGGGCCCATGTCGAGCAGCGGGCCGCCGCCCGGCCGGTAGAGGAACTCCGGGTCGGGGTGCCAGCGTTCGTGCCCGGGGGTGGTCATGAACGCGGTGGCGGCCACCGGCACGCCGATCCTCCCGTCGTCCACCAACGCTCTTGCCGTCTGGATGCCCGTGCCCAGCACGGTGTCGGGCGCACAGCCGACCCGCAGCCCGGCGGCGCCCGCGGCGTCGAGCACCGCGCGGCCCTCGGCCACGGTGAGCGCCAGCGGCTTCTCGCCGTACACGTGCTTGCCCGCGGCCAGGGCGGCGAGCGCGATCCCGCCGTGCACCGCCGGGACGGTCAGGTTCAGCACCAGGTCGACGTCGTCGGCGGCGAGCAGGTGCGCCGCGGTCTCGGTGCGGGCGCCCGGGTGCTGCGCGGCCAGCTGTTGCGCGCGGGCCGGGTCGAGGTCGGCGACCGAGGTCACCGGCAGGTGGGGCAGGCGCCGCAGCGTCCGCGAGTACTGGCCGCTGATCTTGCCGGCGCCGATCACGCCGACCCGCAACGGCTTCACCGGCTCGCCCACAGCAGTCCCCTCTCGATGATGGTGCGCACCTGCGGAACCTCCAGCACGTCGGGGGCATGACCGGGCGTGGCCACGAAAACCCGCCCGGCGCCCCACTGCCGGGTCCAGACGGCCGGGCTGGTGACCGGCCGGGACCACTCGTTCCACGGCTGGGCAGCCAGCGTGGTGGTGGCGAGCACCTCGTCGTAGGCGTCGGAGAGCACCCAGTACTGCTCGGTGAACAGGTCGAACGGCTCGATGCCGGCGGTGATCGGGTGGTCGGGGGCGGTGATGTCGACGCGGTACGGGATGAAGTTGTCGTCGGGGGCGCCGGTGCGCTCGTCGGGGTGCCGGCCCGGGTGACAGGCGAACTGGCCACCGATCAGCTGGAGGTAGTCGGCGCTGTCGCGGTAGGAGTCGGCGATGCCACCGTGCCACCCGGCCAGCCCGGTGCCCGCCGCGACCGCCTCGCGCAGCCCTCTGACCTCGGGCTTCTCGATCGTGGACATGGTCATGCACTGCACCACCAGGTCGATCGACGACATCAGTGCGGCATCGGCGTAGACGGCCGGTTTGTCGGCGATCTCGACCTGGTAGCCGGAGTTTTCGAGGAAGGGGATGAAGAGGGCGGTGGCGGCGACGGGCTGGTGCCCCTCCCAGCCGCCTCGGACGATCAGTGCACGCTTCGTCGCATTCACGCCACGAATTGTCACATCCGGGGCACTCGTTGCGAAAGACGCCCTGTTTCGCCCGCACCCGGACCTCGACCGGGGCGGGGACGTCGTCGAGTCGCAGGAGCAGGGCCCGGGACTCGTCCGCGGTCAGGCCGGTGACGTCGGTGCGGTGGCCCGGCAGCAACGCGATGCCGCCGTGCGGGCCGCGCACCGAGTACACCGGCACGCCCGCGGACGAGAGCGCTTCCACGTCGCGCATGATCGTGCGCGTCGACGCCTCCAGGCGCCCGGCCAGGTCATCCGCGCTCGTGCGACGCGCGGGTCCGGAGCAGCAGAAGCCGCTCGGACCTCACGTCACTGCTGGGTGATCCGGTGCACCTTGTGCTGCGCCGCCTGGGCCCGGGGCCGCAGCACGAGCAGGTCCACGTTGACGTGCTTGGGCCGGGTGACCGCCCAGACGATGGTGTCGGCCACGTCCGCGGCGGACAGCGGGTCGGGCACCCCGGCGTACACCGCGTCGGCCCTGGCCCGGTCGCCGTGGAAGCGGTTGAGCGAGAACTCCTCGGTGGCCACCATTCCCGGCGCGATCTCGACGATCCGCACCGGCTGCCCGGACAGCTCCAGACGCAGCGTGCCGGTGAGGGCGTGCTCGCCGTGCTTGGCCGCGGTGTAACCGCCGCCGCCCTCGTACACGCCGTGGCCGGCGGTGGAGGTGAGCACCACGATCACCGCGTCGTCGGTGTGCCCGAACTTCGGTGCGAGCGCCTGCGTGAGCATCAGCGGGCCGATGACGTTGACCTCGTACATCGCCCGCCAGTCGGCCGGGTCGGCGCTCAGCACCGGATCCGCACCGATCGCCCCGCCGGCGTTGTTCACCAGTACGTCGACGCGCTCCAGCGTGCCCGCGAACGCCTGCACCGCCTCGGCGTCGGTGACGTCGAGCACGTGGAACGTGGCCTGCCCACCGTCGTCCACAATTTCGTCGCGCACCTGCTTGAGCCGGTCCTCCCGGCGGGCCAGCAGCACCACGTCGTAACCGGCCCTCGCCAGCCCGCGGGCGGTCGCCGCCCCGATCCCACTACTCGCGCCACTGATCACGGCCACTTTGTTCATGGCGTCAAAGTACCGGCTCAGGGTTTCAGCAGACGGCTCACGGCGTCGAGCAGCATCGCCTTCTCGGCGACGGCGTCGAACCGGTCCTGGCCGGCGATCCGGCCGAGGTACCCGTCGAGCAGCACCTCGATCCAGACGGCCAGCCGCCCGGACGGCTGGTCGGCGCGAATCTGACCGTCTGCGACAGCTTTCCGCACCCATGGCAGCAGTCCTTCGTGCACCGTGCGCTCGTCGCGCTCCAGCGCGGCCGCCACGTCGGGGTCGCCCGCCACCGCTCCGACCGCACGCACGAAACCGGCCACCCGGGGGTCCGCGCACTCGTCCGCGTGGTGCCCCACGTAGTCGGTGATCACCCTCGCCGCGTCGTCGCGGCCGTGCTGCGCGGCGAACCACCGGCCGGTCTCGGCGGTGCCCAGGTCGAGCACCGCCAGCAGCACGGCCAGCTTGGTGGGGAAGTAGTGGAAGAAGGTGCCCGAGCCGATGCCGGCCGCGCGGCAGATCGCCGTGGTGGTGGCGCGGTCGAAGCCGTCCTCGGCGAACCGGGTGAGGGCGGCGTCGATGATCTGCATGCGCCGGGCCAGGTGCCGGGCCGGGTCCACCGTGCGCGCCATCCGATTCCTCCCGAAGATGTAGAGGGATCCGTCTTCCGCCGGATGCCGTTCCGGCCGTCGGCGACTATATTAATAGAGCAGTCACTCCAGTATTGCTTCCGACCCCACGGACGGCGCGCGCAGATGTCGAAAGAACCCGAACGCTGGCACCTGAGCCACGACGGCCACGAGCACACGGTCGAGATCTCGCCCGGCACCAGCCGGCGACTGCGCTGGACGAGCGACGGCACCGAGGTGGCCAGCAAGAAGACCTCCGACAACACCGTCGTGCTGGACGGTCACGAGCACGGCGCGATCCGGCTCAAACTGCCCACGCTCCCCGGCCCGGCCCGCCAGGTCACGCTGTACACGCCCGGTGCCCAGCTGGGGGCGACCGGATCGGCGCACGCCGGGGTGGGCGGCACCGACTTCGTGCCGGAGGAGGGCAGCCGGGCCGCCCGGCGCGAGACCTGGATCCGCGACCACCCGTACCTCTACACCGCCCGGCGCACCGGCACCGCACTCGCCGGGGTGCTCCTGCCGATCGCCCTGATCTGGCTGCTGAAGCGGATCACCTGGCGACCCGACATCAATCTGCCCACGATCGACCTGCCGCGGATCCCCTGGCCACACATCGACGTCCCGTGGCCCGAGATCAACCTGCCCGACCTGCCGAACCTGCCGAATCTGCCCGACCTCCCGGATCTTCCGGGCTGGTCGCAGTACGTCTGGCCGGTGCTGCTGGCGTTCGGCGTGGCCCGGGCCGAGCTGCGCCGGCGCCGTCAGCAGGACGAGAAGCGCCGGGCCGCCGCGCTGGAGGCGCCCGAGCCGAAGCAGGCGAACGACAAGGAGCCGGGGCGCAGCAGGCCGGGCCAGGAACAGCCCGGCGTGGCCAAGCCGGACCGGCCCAAGGACGACACGAAGACCACTCAGGCGTGCCGGGTGGAGAGCGCGGCGACGAAGCCCTCCTAGCCGAAGGCCTTGTCCGCCATCCAGTAGAACTGCGAGAACTGGTGCGCCCGGTCCAGGTTCAGCTGGTTCTTCAGCACCGGGCGCAGGGCCTTGACCAGGCCGCGCTCGCCCGCCGCCCAGGCGAAGAGGCCGTCCTGCGGCTCCAGGGCGGCCACCGCCCGGGCCAGTTCGGCGCCCGGGGTGGCGCCGGGTGTCACCCAGGTCCAGGTCAGGTTCTCCCGCGCGGCCACCGGGAGCAGGTCGTGGTCGGCATGGCCGTCTTCCAGGAACACCCGCACCGGCGTGGACTCCGGCAGGGCGGGCAGCCAGCTGTTCACCGCCGGCAGCGCGGTGACGTCGCCGGCCAGCAGCACCGAGCCGATCCGGGGCGGCAGTTTCACCCGGGCCGGGGTGAGGGCGATCTCCAGCTCGTCACCCACCCGCGCGGCCTGGGCCCAGTCACCGGCCGGGCCGCTGGCCTCGTGCAGCACGAACTCCACCGTGAACGTGCCGGCCTCCCGGTCCACGGCCACCACGGTGTAGGCGCGCTGGGCCAGGGCCTCGGGGCCCCTGGCCGGGTTCGGCAGCCAGAAGCGCACCCACAGGGTCGGGAAGACCTCCAGGTCACCGACGAAAGACGGCGCGGAGAAACGGATCCGGCGGTACCAGACGGTGACGTCGACGATCTCCTCGACCTTCACCGGATGATTGCTGATACCCATCAGGCGCATCACGCCGCGCTGCCAGTTGCCGGCCATGACCGTCCCCTACCTCAGAATTAGTGAGGTAAGGCTTACCAAACTTACGAGCGGCGGGTCAACGGAGGAACTCGCCGACCAGCGGCGCCCAGGCGCTCACCTCTTCGGGAGTGCGGGCGGGTTCGTGCAGCGTGGCGTTCGGCAGAACCTCGGCCAGCCGCTCCGCCGTGCTCACCGGGTGCCCGGCGTCACCGGCCCAGGGCAGGATCAGCGTGGGCCGGTCCAGCACCTTCAGGTCGTCGGCCGGCGGCAGGTCGCTCAGCGCGGCGCCGCGCACCACCGAGGGGAACAGGTCGGCGCTGCCCTGCGGCTCCGTCCGGCCCTGCCGGGCCGCGGGCGGCTGCGGCTGAGCGGCCTGGGCCGCCAGCAGCGCCCGCAGGCCGTGCTTCTCCACCAGCGTGGCGGCGTCGGCGTAGGCCGCGGCCTGGGCGGCGCGGGTGTCCCAGGCGGTGGGCGGGATCAGCAGCACCAGCCGGCGGAACGCCTCGGGCACGGCGAGCGCCGCGTGCAGGATCGTGGCCGCGCCCATCGAGGCGCCGATCGCGTCGACCGGTGCCTGCGGGCTGACCTGCGACCGCACGCTCAGCAGGTCGAGCGCCAGATGGGCCCAGGTGTAGTGGGTGGGCTCGGGCTCACCGCCGGAGTCGCCGTGGGCCCGGGCGTCGTAACGCACCAGCCGGTGGGTCGACTCCAGGCCGGAGAAGTCGAAGCCCGTCTCCCGGTCCTGCCCACGGTTGCTGCCCAGGCCGTGCGCCTGGATGACGACCGGGCCGTGCCCGGTCTCGTCGACCGCCAGCCGTGCACCGCTGACCTGGACCGTGCTGTGCCTGGTTTCCGTCGTCCTCACCCCATGCGCTCGTCGTCGTCAGGCTACCCGTCACCCGAAGCGCCTCACCACCGGACGGCCCTGGCTGGTGGCGTCCCAGCCGGGCCGTCCGTCACGGACGAAAGACAGCCAGGTTCCGTGCATCTCGGCGGCCAGGGCGGCCGGGCCGCCGTCCGGGCCGAGCAGCCCGGTGGGCCCGCGCAGGTCATCGGCGTCCGCCCGGTCGAACCAGAACGGCAGGTCGACGCCATGGGCGGCACCCAGTCTTCCGCCGACAGCCGTTGAGGGCCAGGCGAACTCGTACTCGTACGTGGCACGCCCGGCCGCGGCGGAGGCGTCGGCCAGGGCCCGGCTGCCGTCCCGGAACGCGGCGTCGGTGATGATCGTGCTGCGCAGGTCGTCCCAGTCGGCGTCCGGCGCGGCGGAGCGGTGGGCGGCCAGCAGGCCGGTGCCGTCGGCGCCGCCGGGCGAGGCCAGCGCCGCGGCGGCCAGCGCCTCGGCCTCGGTGGTGGGGACGCCGGTGGGCGCGGTGTAGAGGTTGCCCTCACGCATGCAGGTGCCGATCAGCAGGGGCACGTCGAGGCCGCCGCCCGCGGCGATCGTGGTGGCGGGCTGCTCGCCCAGCACCGGGGCGAACGGGGCCAGCCCGCCCAGGGGATGGCGCACCCCCGGCAGCCGCAGGTCCAGCCCGGCGAGCGCGGCCAGGCCGTCGAGCAGGTCGTCGTCCTGGAGCTCACCGAAAGCCTCTACGGTGGGCTCGATTCCGTAGAAGGCCGCGAGCTGACCGGTGACCAGCCCGGCCTGGGCGGGCAGCAGCCCGCCGAGCCCGCTGCCGCTGGCCACCACCGCCGAGCGGAACAGCCCGGCGAAACGCTCGTCGGCCAGGGCCGCGGCCACCAGCATCGCCCCGGCCGACTGCCCGGCCAGGGTGACCCGGCCCGGATCGCCGCCGAAACCGGCGATCTCCGAGCGGACCCAGGTCAGGGCCGCGAGAACGTCGAGCAGGCCCCGGTTCTCGGGGGCGTCCGGCAGGTGCAGCCAGCCCGGCGCGCCGAGTCGGTAGTTCAGCGTCACGCACACCACGCCGTCCCGGGCGAAGGTGGCGCCGTCGTAGAGCGAGGCCGCCGACGAGCCGGCCACGAAGGCCCCGCCGTGCACGAAAACCAGGACCGGCAGGCGCTCCTCGGCGCCGGGCGTCCACACGTTGACGGTCAGCGAGGGCGAGCCCGGCACCCAGCCCGGCCCGAAGAACGGGGTCAGGTCGAGCGAGGCGAACAGGTCGCCGCGGTGCGGCTGCGGCGGGGTGGGCCCGTATCCGGTGGCGTCGCGCTCGCCCGGCCAGGCCGGGAACGGGACCGGTCCGGCGAATCGGTCGTCACCCGAACCATTGGCGGCATAAGGGATCCCGAGGAACGCGCTGACGCCGTCCACGGTCGCCGACTCGACGCCACGAACCGTGCCCGCGCTGGTGCGCACTGTCGTCACGGGTTGTTTGCTACCACGGCATCGCCGCCCCGGCACCACGGCGACGCGGCGGAGAGGGCCCGGGCGTGATCAAATAGGGCAATGACGACCGCCCAGTCCGTCCCACTCCCCCGCAGCACTCCCTCGCAGAAGGGGGTGGACGCGGCCGGCATCAGCGCCTTCATCGACTCCGTGGCCGAGCGCAGCGGCGTCGAGCTGCACAGCCTGATGGTGCTGAAGTCGGACAGCGTGGTGGCCGAGGGCTGGTGGGCGCCCTACACCGCGCAGCGCCCGGGCCTGGTCTACTCGATCAGCAAGACCTTCACCGCCACCGCCCTGGCGTTCGCCGTCGCCGAGGGCCTGGTCGACCTCGACGCCACGGTCCTGTCGTACTTCCCCGAGCTCGACGCCGACGTCACCGACCGGCGCGCCCGCGAGATGAAGATCCGGCACGTCGCGGCCATGGCCAGCGGTCACCTGGAAGAGACGCTCGGCGCGGCGGAGCTCGACGAGACCGGCAACATCATCCGCGGTTTCCTGCGCATCCCGCCGGACGAGGAGCCGGGCTCGGTGTTCGCCTACAACCAGCCCTGCACCCTGGCCCTGTCGCTGATCATCCAGCGCACGTCGGGCAGCGGGCTGCTCGACTACCTGCGGCCCCGGCTGTTCGAGCCGCTGGGCGTGCACGAGCCGATGGGCTGGCTGAAAGACGGCGAGGACCGCGAGATCGGCTACTCGGGCTTCTTCACCACCACCGAGACGCTGGCCAAGCTCGGCCTGCTCTACCTGAACGGCGGGGTCTGGCAGGGGCGGCAGGTGCTGCCCGAGGGCTGGGCCGAGCTGGCCTCCCAGGTACACGTGGCCACACCCGACGAGGAGAAGCCGGACTCGGCACGGGGTTACGGCTTCCAGTTGTGGCGCAGCCGGCACGGTTTCCGGGCCGACGGCGCGTTCGGGCAGTTCGTGCTGGTGCTGCCCGAGCAGGACGCGGTGGTGGCCATCACCTCGCAGTCGCCCGATACGCAGTCGCTGCTCGACGCGGTCTGGGAGCACCTGGTGCCGGCGTTGCAGAAGAGCGGAACGGTGGACGACGACGAGGCTCTGGCCGCGCGACTGGCCGGCCTGAGCCTGCCGCTGGTGACCGAGCGCGGCGAGGCCACGTTCGCCGAGGGTCGCTTCGAGCCGGTCGACGTGGCCCAGGTGTCCAGCATCTACGCGGGCACCGGGGCGTCCGAGGCCCGCGACGTGACCGAGCTCGACATCCGCCCCGGCGGCCCGACCGGCTGGGAGCTGGTGATCGGTGACGGCGGGGTGGACGTGATCGCCTCGCTGGCACCGGCCGGCTGGGTCACCACCGGTGTGGTGGCCACCCAGACCACTCCGGCCCGCGACGGCCGTGAGGGCCTGCGCATCGACATCGTGTTCCTGGAGACCCCGCACGGTCTGGTGCTGGAGCTCGACACGGTGGGCATGAAGTACGGCGCGGTCTGGGAGACCGACCCGCTGCACCCGCTGCCGCTGGCCGAGCTACGCCGCCCCTAGGGCCTACCTGTTCGGCGCACCGCACGAGCGGTCCAGCGCCCGTCTTCCCGCCCGACCGCGATCGGGTGCGAGAACGCGGCGCTGACCAGCTCGCCGGTCAGTACCTCCCCGACCGGCCCGGCGGCCACCAGGCGCCCGTCGCGCAGCAGCGCGGCGTGCGTGGTCGTCGTCGGCAGTTCTTCCAGATGATGGGTCACCAGCACCGAGGTCAGGCCCGGATGAGTCTGGTCCAGCAGGTCCACGGTGTCGAGCAGCTGCTCGCGGGCGGCCAGGTCCAGGCCGGTCGAGGGCTCGTCCAGCAGCAGCAGCTCCGGGTCACCGGCCAGGGCCCGGGCGATCAGCGTGCGCCCTCGCTCACCCTGCGACAGCGTGGGCCACAGGTGCTCGGCCCGGTGCCCCAGCCCGAGCAGTTCCACCAGGTCACCGGCCCGTTTCAGGTCGGCCCGCGAGGGTTCCCAGCGCATCGGCAGCTCGATCGTGCCGGTGATACCGGTGATCACGACGTCGCGCACGGTCAGCGCCGAGCGCAGCCGGTGCCGCGGGTTCACGTGCCCGATGCGGCGCCGCAGGGCCGCCAGCTCAACCCGGCCCAGCTGCTCGCCGAGCACCCGCACCACACCCGAGCTCGGGAACGTCTCCGCCCCGAGGAAGCCCAGGACGGTGGACTTGCCCGCGCCGTTCGGGCCGAGCAGCGCCCAGTGCTCGCCGGACCGGACGGTCAGGTCGATGCCGCGCAGGATCTGCTGGTCGCCGCGGCGGAAGGTCACGGCTTCCAGTTCCAGTACCGGTTCTTGGCTCACGGCAGACAATTTAGGCCAGATCCCGGGGGTGACGCAGGCCTCAGCGGATTGTTGCCGTCCGAGACCGCGTGTTACGGTCGTGGCCATTCCGAAGGGGAGTAGCTCCGTCCGGCAGGACGCGGCTGATCGACATACTGGCGCACCGGATTTCGCGGGCGCCCGGTCAGCCACCGTGACTCACGGCGAGCGAGACCTTCGGCCAACGCGTGTTGGCCGAAGCGTCTACTTCCCCAGGCACTCCCGGTCGGCACCTGACCGAGGAGTTCCCGATGGGCACCGCTCCCCCGGGCCGCGTCCTGGCCCGTTCCCTCAGCATCTGCGCCGTTTTCGCTCTGCCCGCGGTGGTGATGCGGGCCGGCGGCCTGCACTCCGGACCCGTGCTGTCGATGGTGGTCTTCGGCACCGCCGTGGTGGCCGCCTCGTTCCTGCTGGCCTGGGCCGCGGAGTCGGCCCAGGTGGACATCTCCGGCGGCCTGGCCATCGCCGTGCTGGCCCTGATCGCCGTGCTGCCGGAGTACGCGGTGGATCTGTACTACGCCTGGACGGCCGGCTCGAACCCGGACTACGTGCAGTACGCGGCGGCGAACATGACCGGATCGAACCGGCTGCTGCTCGGGCTGGGCTGGCCGGTGGTGGTGCTGGCGGCCCTGGCCGCCACGAAACGCCTGACCGGGAAACCGGATTCCGCCCTGCGTCTGGAGCGGGGCAACCGGCTGGAACTGGGGTTCCTGCTCACCGCCGGGGTGGCGGCGTTCTGGATGCCCCTCAGCGGCGGCATCCAGGTCTGGTTCGGCGTGCTCCTGCTGCTCTGGTTCGTGTTCTACCTGGTGCGCCTGGCCTCCGGCGAGGTGGAGGAACCGCACCTGATCGGCACCGCGGCGGCGCTCGGTGGCCTGCCGAGGCGACGCCGGCGGATCGTCGTCCCCCTGTTGTTCGTGGTGTCGGCGGCCGTGATCCTGCTGTGCGCCGAGCCTTTCGCCGAGAGCCTGGTGCAGGCCGGAACCGATATGGGGATCGACCAGTTCTTGCTGGTGCAGTGGCTCGCGCCGCTGTCGAGCGAGGCCCCGGAGTTCATCATCGCGATCATCTTCGCGAGCCGCGGCAACGGGGCCGACGCGATCGCCACGCTGATCTCGTCGAAGGTGAATCAGTGGACGCTGCTGGTGGGTTCGCTGCCGATCGTCTACTTCCTGGGTGGTGGCGGAATCACGCTGCACCTGGACGACCGGCAGGTGGAGGAGATGCTCCTGACGGCCACCCAGACGATGATGGGCGTGGCGATGCTGCTGACCCTGCGCTTCCACCGCTGGTCGGCGTGGGCGCTGCTGGCGCTGTTCGCCGTGCAGTTCCCGATCACCGGCACCGAGGGCAGGCTGATCCTCTCCGGGGTCTACGCGGCCGTCGCCCTGGCCCTGTTCGCCCACCGTCGGCGGATGATCCCGGCGACCCTCGCCGCGCCCTGGAAACCGCCTGCGGCGCAGGAGACTACGACGCCCTCTGCCGCCCGGGTGTGATGCCGAACTCGCGGGTGAAGGCCACGATGAAGGCGGACGTGCTGGCATAGCCGACGCGGCGGGCCACCTCGGTCACCGGGGTGGTCTCCAGCAGCACGCGCGAGGCCAGCAGCCGTAACCGGGTGCGCCACTGCGTGTACGAGATGCCGAACTCCTTGACGAAGTCGCGCTGGAGTGTCTTCACACTCACGTGCAGGCGGCGGGCCCACTCCTCCAGGCCGGTCGGGTCACCCGGGTCGCGGGTCAGCGCCTGGGCGACCCGCATCGCGTAACCCGCTCCGTTGACCTGGTTCCCACCCATCCGGCGGGTTCCGGCGCCGAGACCGGCCAGCACCCGGGCCCGGGCCCTGGCCACCCTGGGCACCGGGAAGCCCGCCGCGCCGAGCACCCGCACCAGCTCGGCGGCGCCCGGGTCGATGGTGGCGGCGCCCGCCCGCAGGCCACGCAGCCGCTCCGGTTCGTCGGCCAGGCAGACCCGGTACACCGGCTGCCCCGCGCGCGCCGTCACCTCGTGGGCCACGCCGCGGCGCACCCAGAACACCTCCCCCGCGGCCACGGTCAGCGCGCAGTCGCCCTGCCGCACCGAGAGCACACCGGCCGGGGCGAGGTAGAACTGGTGCAGGAACGCCTGCCGGCTCTCGGCGAACTCCAGCGGCCCGGAGCTGCGATAGCGCAGCACCAGCAGACCCTCGGGACGCCCTGGGCCGTAACCGAATTCGTCACAGGAGACCGGATGGGCGCCGGCCCGGGGAAGATTCAGGCCGAGCGATCGGGCGAGGGCGGCCGTGTTGCCGGCCGACCGGAGAACCGGCACCCGGGCGCCCCGCGCCGGGGTGGCGCCCGCCTGCCGGACGAGGGCCGGGCGGACGATGCCCGGGCGAACGGCAGCCGACAGCCGGGGGCCGCTCACCGGGACATCGCCCGCCGGAGTGCTGCGAACCGCGGCGCTGTTCGCCGCGGCGTCGTTCTCGGGCGCGCCGCCGGCCGGGGTGTCGCCCCGCGAGGCGGCGTCGGCAGTTGCGACGATGACGCCACGGGACCGGGCCGGGTGGTGACGCGGCACGCACCGATCCACGCGGGTGACCTGACCTGTGCCCGACATCGGGTGAACTCCCATCGCTCCAACTGTGCAAGGTAAGGCTTACCTAACTTGAACCGGGTTTGTCGACCCCTGCACCACCGGGCGAGATAGTGCAACAATCAACTAACTGCCGGATCACCTCAGGAGGGCATGTCGTGCGTGCGTTGCGGAAGCTCGGGTTCCTCACCATCGGGCTGTTCGACGAGGCCGACCCGCGGGCCGGGCACGAGTCGACGCTGAAGATCATCGAGCTCGGCGAGCAACTCGGCCTCGACAGCGCCTGGCTGCGGCACCGTCACCTCCAGTACGGAATCTCCTCGCCGGTCGCCGTGCTGGCCGCCGCCTCGCAGCGCACCAGCCGGATCGAGCTGGGCACCGCCGTCACCCCGATCGGCTGGGAGAACCCGCTGCGTCTGGCCGAGGACTGGGCCACCGTGGACATCCTGTCCGGCGGCCGCCTGAACCCGGGGCTGAGCGTGGGCCCGCCGATGTTCTACGACACGGTGAAGGACGCCCTGTACCCCGACACCGCGGAGGCCGAGGACTTCTCCTACGAGAGGGTGGAACGGCTGCTGCGTTTCGTCCGCGGCGAGAAGGCCTCGGACTTCAGCGGGGCCCGGGCGTTCGAGGAGTTCTCCGACCACGTGCAGCCGCACGCCGCCGGACTGGCCGACCGGCTCTGGTACGGCGGCGGCAGCCTGCGCTCGGCCGTCTGGGCCGGCGAGCACGGGATGAACTTCCTGACCAGCAGCGTGGTGAAGGCGGAGGGCGACTCCACCGACTTCGCGCAGATCCAGCGCAGCCACATCGAGGCCTTCCGCGCCGCCCACCCGCTGGGCGAGAAGGCCCGTGTGTCACAGGGTCTCGTGGTGATCCCGACCGACTCGGCCACCCCCGAACAGGTGGCGAGGTACGAGGAATACGTCGCGCGACGCACGCCCCGCACCACGCAGCCCCAGGGCCCGGCCCGCATGCTGTTCGCCCGCGACCTGATCGGCACGAGCGAGCAGATCGCCGAGCAGCTGCACGCCGACGTGGCCTATCAGCAGATCGACGAGGTCGCCTTCGCCCTGCCGTTCAGCTTCGGGCACGACGACTACGTGCAGATCCTCACCGACATGGCCACGAAACTCGGCCCGGCCCTGGGCCGGCCAGCGGCTCAGTAGCCGCAGCCGACCGCGTGCCCGGCGCTCTCCGGGCGCCCGGCCAGGTCGAGCATCAGGTGCGCCACGTCGGGCCGGGAGATGGTGTACCCGGCCCGCACGCTCTGGTCGACGGCCGTGCGGTAGGTACCGGTCAGCGGCCCGTTCGTGAGCCGGGGCGGCCGCACCGCCGTCCAGTCCAGACCGCTCGCCGCCAGATCGTCCTCGGTGCGCCCGAGGTCCACGTACACGCCCCGCAGCACCCGGGTCAGCACCGGGTAGGCCAGGTGGCGCAGGATCGCGCCCTGCCCCGGATCCGGCTGCGGGGGCGTGCGGAACGCCGCCACCGGGGCCGCGCTCACCACCAGCAGCCGCCGCGCACCCGCGTCCCGCATCGCCCGGATCAGCGCCCGGGTGCCCTGGGCCACCACACCGGCGTCCGAGCGGTGGCGCGCCCCCAGCCCGGAGAGCACCGCGTCGGCCCCCGCCACCGCCGCCTCCAGGTCGGCCGCGGCCTGCCCGGACACGGCACCCAGGTCGACGCCGGCCGTCCGCACCCCGTCCGCGACCCGGCTCGGGTCGCGGGCCACCGCGGTGACGTCGTGCCCCGCCGCCACCGCCTGTTCCAGTATCGAACGACCGATTCCGCCGGTCGCGCCGATCACCGTGAGTTTCATGGTTCCTCCCGTCGACTCCTGACGCGCAGAACAGCGCCCGAACGCCCCATTGACGCCGGATCGGGCCGGAAGACCGGCGATCCAGGTCACAGGAAAGGGCATTCCGGGCCTTCTGCACGTCTGGTCATCCTGGTATCCCTGGGACAACTGACGGAAGACGAACGGAATGACCCGTGTCTGACGCACCACCAGAAGCCGCTGAATCCGCAGAAGCAGCCACACCCCTGCGGATCGGGATCGTGGCCGAGTCCGCTCCCGGGGAGACCCGCGTCGCCGCCACCCCGAAGACGGTCGAGCAGCTCATCGCCCTCGGGTACGAGGTCCTGGTCGAGTCCGGGGCGGGCACCCACGCGGCCTTCACCGACGAGGCCTTCCGTGAGGCCGGCGCCGGGACCGTCGACCGGGCGCACGCCTGGGACGCCGACGTCGTCCTCAAGGTGAACGCCCCGACGGCCGAGGAGATCGCCCGGCTGCACGACGGTGCCACGCTGATGGCACTCCTGAGTCCCCGGCTGGACCCGGACCTGGTGGAGCGGCTGTCCGGCCGCCGGATCACCGCCCTGGCCATGGACGCCGTGCCCCGCATCTCCCGCGCGCAGTCACTCGACGTGCTCAGCTCGATGGCCAACATCGCCGGCTACCGCGCCGTGGTGGAGGCCGCCCACCTCTTCGGCCGCTTCTTCACCGGCCAGGTCACCGCGGCGGGCAAGGTGCCGCCGGCCAAGGTGCTGGTGGCGGGCGCCGGGGTGGCGGGGCTCGCGGCCATCGGCACGGCCAGCAGTCTCGGCGCGATCGTGCGGGCCACCGACCCCCGACCGGAGGTCGCCGAGCAGGTCGGGTCGCTCGGTGGCAGTTTTCTCGCGGTCACCACCATGGACGACGAACAGCGGCGCAGTACCGACGGATACGCGCGCGGGACCTCGGCCGACTACGACGCCGCGGCGGAACGGCTCTACGCCGAGCAGGCCGCCGACGTGGACATCATCATCACCACGGCGCTGATCCCGGGACGCCCCGCGCCCCGGCTGCTCACCGCCGAGCACGTCGCGGCGATGCGGCCGGGCAGCGTGATCGTCGACATGGCGGCCTCGCAGGGCGGCAACGTGGAGGGCACCCGGGCCGGCGAGGTGGTGGTGACGGCGAACGGCGTGTCGATCGTCGGGTACACCGACCTGGCCGGGCGGCTGCCCACCCAGGCCTCGCAGCTGTACGGCACCAACCTGGTGAACCTGATGAAGCTGCTCACCCCGGCCCGGGACGGGCAGCTGGTGCTCGACTTCGACGACGTCGTGCAGCGGTCGATGACCGTGGTGCGTGACGGGGTGACCACCTGGCCACCGCCCCCGGTGGAGGTGTCCGCCGCACCCGCCGCCGTCGCCCCGGAACCGGTTGCGGCGCAGCCGGAGACGCCGCGCGGCCCGGGACGGCTGTATGCCGCGGTCGGCGTCACCGGTGCGCTGATCTTCGTGCTGGCGGCGTTCTCGCCGGCCCAGCTGATCGGCAACCTCACGGTGTTCACGCTGGCCGTGGTCATCGGCTACTACGTGATCGGCAAGGTGCACCACGCCCTGCACACCCCGCTGATGTCGGTGACGAACGCGATCTCCGGCATCATCGTGGTGGGCGCGCTGCTCCAGATCGGGCACGACGACACGCTGGTTACCGTGCTCGCGGCGATCGCCGTGTTCCTGTCCAGCAGCAACATTTTCGGCGGGTTCGCCGTGACCCGGCGCATGCTCGGCATGTTCTCGAAGGGCTGATCCGATGACCGCCGAAAGCGCCGCGCAGGCCGCGTACATCGTCGCCGCACTGCTGTTCGTGCTCAGCCTGGCCGGGCTGTCGAAGCACGAGACAGCGGGCCAGGGAGCACTTTCCGGCATCGCCGGAATGGGGATCGCGCTGGCCGCGACCGTCGCCCTGGCGGTGGACCGGCTGGACCTCGACTCCGGGGCGGCGATCACCGGGCTGGTGCTGATGGCCGTGGCGGTCGCCGGCGGGGCGACGATCGGGCTGGCCCGGGCACGCCGCGTCGAGATGACCGCGATGCCCGAACTCATCGCTGTGCTGCACAGTTTCGTCGGCCTGGCTGCCGTACTGGTGGGCTGGAACGGCTACCTCCAGGTGGAGCACGCCGGGCCCGCGCAGACCGAGGTGGCCGCCGAGCTGCTGACCATCCACCACGCCGAGGTGTTCATCGGTGTCTTCATCGGCGCCGTGACCTTCACCGGGTCGATCGTGGCCTGGGGCAAGCTGGCCGGCCGGATCCGGTCGGCACCGTTGACGCTGCCCGGGAAGAACGCCCTGAACCTCGGCGGTCTGGGTCTTTTCGCCGTCCTCACGCTGGCTTTCACGATGACGCCCAACCTGTGGCTGCTGATCGCCGTCACCGTGGTGGCCCTGGCGCTGGGCTGGCACCTGGTCGCGTCGATCGGCGGCGGTGACATGCCGGTGGTGGTGTCGATGCTGAACTCGTACTCCGGGTGGGCCGCGGCCGCCTCCGGGTTCCTGCTCGACAACAACCTGCTGATCGTCACCGGCGCCCTGGTCGGTTCCTCCGGCGCGTACCTGTCGTACATCATGTGCCAGGCGATGAACCGGTCGTTCATCTCGGTGATCGCCGGCGGGTTCGGCAGCCAGACAGAGGTTTCCGGCGACCGCGACTACGGCGAGCACCGGGAGATCCTGGTGGACGACGCGGTGCAGCTGCTGAAGGAGGCGTCGTCGGTGGTGATCGTGCCCGGCTACGGGATGGCGGTGGCACAGGCCCAGTACCCGGTCGCCGACCTGACCCGGCGACTGCGGGAACGCGGCGTGCAGGTGCGGTTCGGCATCCACCCGGTGGCCGGGCGACTGCCCGGGCACATGAACGTGCTGCTGGCCGACGCCAAGGTGCCCTACGACATCGTGCTCGAGATGGACGAGATCAACGACGACTTCGCCGATACCACGGTGGTACTGGTGATCGGCGCGAACGACACCGTCAACCCGGCCGCGATGGACGATCCGGGCAGCCCGATCGCCGGCATGCCGGTGCTGCGGGTGTGGGAGGCGGCCGACGTGATCGTGTTCAAGCGGTCGATGGCCGCCGGGTACGCGGGGGTGCAGAACCCGCTGTTCTTCCGGGAGAACACGCAGATGCTGTTCGGCGACGCGAAGCAGCGGGTGGAGGAGATCGTGCGGGCTCTGTGATCGGTGCTTACCCTGGTGTCCTGTTGATCCCGGCGTGAAGGAGCACCCGATGGCGGTCACCCGTGAAGAAGTCATGCAGGAGCTGCTGGAGGCGATGAACCGCCAGGCCGGCACCCCGAGCTCGCTCGGCGGCTCGAACGCCACCGCCGTCAAGACTTTCGCGGAGGCCTACCAGATCCTGCACTCCTGCACGGACGACTAGACACCGTACCGGCGCGGCCGGCCCGGGTAGGGGTGCTCCCCCGGCCCGGGCCGGTTGGTGTGCGGGATCTTCGGCCCCAGCCCGATCACCACGTCCACCCGATCCATCCCGTCGGCCTCGAAACCCAGGATGGAAAGCCGACCTTCGTGATCCAGCTCGCGAATGGCGGCGTCGGTGTGGGCCTGCGTCTCACCCGGGGGCACGAAGGCGTCGAAAGGCTGCGGCCAGTCGCCGATCTTGTCGAACTCCTGGGCCTTGTGAATGATCTGGTCTTCGAGAACGGTCATGAATTCACGCTAGCCCGCCGGTCGGCGGGTTCAACCGCTACCACTCTTGCGGGTTAAGCGTCGGCCTTGCGCCCCATGCCCGCCAGCACGTAGCTCGACGACGGATCCGTGCCCACGCCGTCCGGCCAGTCCGGGTGCCACTGCGGCACCCAGACCAGGCCCGGCTCGACCAGGGGCCAGCCCTCGAAGAGCTGCTCGATGCGGGGGCGGGTGCGCACGGTGATCGGGTCGGCGCGGCGGTAGACGCCGAGCACCTCCTTGCCCTCGCCCGCCAGTTGCTCGGCCGGGGGCGCCGCACCGGCGCCGACGGCGTCGAGGCGGGCGTCGTAGCCGTGCGAGATGACCAGGTAGCTGCCCGGCGCCGCGACGGCGTGCAGCTCGGCGATGGTGTCTTCCGGGCGGTCGCTCTCCGGGATGAAGTGCAGTACCGCGACCATCAGGAAGGCCACCGGCTCGGAGAAGTCGATCAGCCCGGCCAGCTGGGGCGCGGCCAGAACCTCTTTCGGGCGGCGGAGGTCGGCGTTGACCACGGCGGCGTTGCGCACGCCGTCGAGGATGAGCTGGCTGTGCGCCACGGCGATCGGGTCGATGTCGACGTAGACCACGCGGGCGTCGGGCGCCTCACGCTGGGCCACCTCGTGCACGTTGCCGACCGTCGGGATGCCCGAGCCCAGGTCGATGAACTGCCGCACCCCCTGCTGCACCAGGTGCCGCACGGCCCGGTGCAGGAACGCCCGGTTGGCCTGTGCGTTGGCCTCGGCCGTGGGGTGCAGGTCGAGGATGCGCCGGGCCATCTCCCGGTCGGGCGCGAAATTGTGCGCACCGCCGAGGAAGTAGTCGTACACCCGCGCCGCGGAGGGCGTGGTCAGGTCGATGTTCCTGGGAGCCCAGTCGGGGAGCTCGTCCATCTGCGCCGTCCTCCGTCACCATCATCCGGAATCTCGCAAACCGGACTCTATCCGCATCCGGGCGGGCCGGTGGAAATCTTGAGGTTCGGCGCGCAGCCTGGCCGGAGGGTTTCTTCCCGAGGAGGCCACCATGCGCGACGTCCAGGAGATGAAGGACGAACTCGACCAGCTGCGCCAGACCATCGAGGAGGCGAAGGCGTTGGCGAAGAAGCTGGCCAGGAACCGGCTCATCGACCCGGGCGTCCCGCAACAGCGTCGCTACCTCCCCCCGCCGGACCCGGTCTTCTGAACGACGCTCAGGCCGCCTGCTCGCCGCGTTCCGCGGCCCAGGCGTCCCGGTAGGCCGGGAAGGCGGCGATCAGCTGGTCGTGCGTGCCCCGCGCCGCCACCACCCCGCCGTCGATCCACAGCACCTCGTCGGCCAGCGCCAGCGGGGTGACCCGATGGGTGACGACGACCGCCGTGCCCGCCTCGCGCCCGGCCCCGAGCACCTCGCCGACCAGGTCGTCGGCGGTGGCCGGGTCGAGGTGCTCGGCCGGCTCGTCCACCAGCAGCACCGGGGCACCGCTCGCGAACGCCCGCGCCATCAGCATCCGGCGCCGGATGCCGCCGGAGAGCAGGTGCGTGCCCGCGCCCTGACCGGGCCCGGCCGGGTCGCCCACCACCACGTCCAGCCCTCTCGCCCCGGAGGCGTCGCCCAGCCCGGCGATCCACTCCCCCAGACCGGCCCGGCGCAGGGCCTCCAGCAGGTCGTCGTCCGTCGCGTCCTTCCTTGCCACGCGCAGGTTCTCGCGCACGGTGGTGCCGAAGACGTGGGCGTCGTCGGCGGTCAGGTGCACCAGGTGCCGCACGCTGCGGGTGTGCACGTCGGCCAGGTCGACGCCGTCACCGACGTCGGTGCCGTCCATCAGCATGTGCCCGTCCGCCACCGGCAGCAGCCCGGCCAGGGTGCGCAGCAGGGTGCTCTTGCCCTGCCCGCTGGGCCCGACCACGGCGATCCGCCGCCCGGCCGTCAGGTCCAGGTCGACGCCGCGCACGGCGGGCTCCCGGCCGGGCCAGCCGACGGCCAGGTTCTCGGCGCGCAGGTGCACTCCGGCGTATTCGCGCACCACCCGCAACCGGCTCGCCCCCTGCACGTGGGCGTTGTTGCGCACCGGCCGGGCCTGCACGTCGAGCGTGCGCCCGGCGCCGGTGGGCTCGGTGTCGAGCAGCGGCACCACCCGGCGCGCCGCCTCGGCCGCCTTCACCATGGCCACCGCGGCGGCCGGCAGCCCGGCCACCACCTCGGCCAGCGCCTGCGGCACGAAAGTCAGCACGGCGAGGGCGACCTCGCGGATCCGGCCGTCCGACACCGCCTCCGCGCCGACCAGCAGGCAGCCGAACACCGCGGCCGACATCACCGCCGAGCCGAGACCGGCGGCCCAGCCGAACGGCCGGGCGGCGGCGTCCAGGCCACGGGAGAGCTCGTCGTCGTCGCGCCGGATGCCACCGACCTGGTCGCCGGTGCGGCCCGCGACGGTCAGTTCCGGCAGGTTGTCGAACAGCGCCAGCACGTTCTCCGACATCGCCGCGCGGGTGCGGGCGGTGCCCACCACGTCACGCCGGCCGCCGACCGCCCCCAGCCAGGGCACCGCGACCAGGGCCACGAGAGTGCAGACTGCCAGGACCGTTCCGGCCTGCGGCAGGATGATCCACAGCGCCACCACCGACGCCACGCCGGTGACGGCTGCGGTGACGAACGGCAGCAGGCCGCGCACCACCACGTCGCCGAGCTCGTCCACGTCGGCGCCCAGGCGGGCCAGCAGGTCGCCACGCTTCAGGCCGGCCGCGACGGTCTCGTCGGCGGTGGCCAGGTGGGCGAAAAGGCTTGCCCGCAACCGCACCACGCCGCGCAGGGCGACGTCGTGCGAGACCAGGCGCTCGGTGTAACGCAGCACACCACGACCGATGCCGAAGGCCCGCACCCCGACGATGGCGACCATCAGGAACAGGATCGGCGGCTGCTGGGCGGCCCGGGTGATCAGCCAGCCGGACACCCCGAGCAGGGCGATCGAGCAGGCCACCGCGGCCGCCCCGGCCAGCGCGGCCAGCACCAGGCGCCACGGGTCGGGACGCATCTCGTCGAGCACCCGCAGCAGCGCCGCGCGCCCGTCCGCAGCTGGCTTCATGCTCGGCTTCACGGGCGTCTTCATGCTCGATTTCATGCCGGGACCTCCATCTGCGAGCCGGTTTCCAGTCCTGCCACGGTGTGCCCGGAGACGTCGATCGTGCGGTCCGCCGCCGCGACCAGCGCCGGCCGGTGAGCCACCATCACCACCGTGCGGCCGCGGCGGCGGAGTTCGGTGAGCAGGTCGAGCACGGCCCGCTCGGACCCGGCGTCCAGGTGCGCGGTCGGCTCGTCGAGCACGACCAGCGGCGCGTCGCTCAGCAGCAGCCGGGTGAGCGCCAGGCGCTGACGCTGACCGGCCGACAACCCGGTGCCGCCCTGACCGACCCGTCCGGACCAGCCGCCGGGAACGGTGCTCACGACGTCATCGAACTTGGTCACCCGGGCGGCCTCGGCGATCTGTGCGTCGGTGGCCGAAGGGCACAGCAGACGGACGTTCTCGTGCAGGGTTCCGGGCACCAGCACCGGGTGCTGGGGGCACCAGGCGATCTGCCGCCACCAGCTCTCCGGTTCCACGTCGGCCAGCGAGACCGGCCCGGCGCCGGACAGCGTCACCGGCTCGGCGCCGGACAGCGTCACCGCGCCGGAGTCGGACAGCACGACCGCGCCGGAGTCGGGGGCACGCAGGCCGAGCAGCACCGCGACGGCGGTGGACTTGCCGCTGCCGCTGGGGCCGGTGAGCGCGACGATCTCGCCCGGGGCCAGACCGGCGCTGAGCCGGTCCGGGGTGGGGGTGGGGACGCCGTCGTGCCGCACACTCACGGCGTCGAGAGAGATGGTGGTGCGGGCCAG
The DNA here is from genome assembly GCF_018499875.1 of Kineosporia corallincola. Taxonomy (GTDB): domain Bacteria; phylum Actinomycetota; class Actinomycetes; order Actinomycetales; family Kineosporiaceae; genus Kineosporia; species Kineosporia corallincola. Next base: position 469,189 of record NZ_JAHBAY010000003.1, read on the forward strand.
GTCGGGGGCCGGGACGGTGCCGCGTACGGGCACCGGCCGCTCCAGCACGTCGAACGCCTGCTGGGCGGCGGCCAGCCCGTCGACGCTGGCGTGGAAGTGGGTGCCCACCGTGCGCAACGGCAGGTAGACCTCGGGGGCCAGCAGCAGCACGGCCAGTCCGGTGTGCAGGCCGAGCGAGCCGTGCACCAGGCGCAGCCCGATGCCGACCGCGACCAGCGCCACCGACAGGGTCACCAGCACCTCCAGCACCAGGGCCGAGAGGAAGGCGGTACGAAGGGTTTTCATGGTGGCCCGGCGGTGGGCGTCACCGGCCACCCGGACCCGCTCGGCCTGGTGCGACGCGGTGCCCAGAGCACGCAGGGTGGGCAGGCCGGCGATCAGGTCGAGCACCTGCGTGCCCAGCCGCTGGAGGGAGGCCAGACCGCGGTCGGCCTCGCTCTGGCTGACCATGCCGATGAGCGCCATGAACAGCGGGATCAACGGGAGGGTGAGCAGAATCGTCAGACCCGCGATCCAGTCCTCCCACCAGATCACCACCAGCACGGCCGGGGTCAGGGTGGCCGACAGCAGCAGCTGCGGCAGGTAGCGGGTGAGGTAGCCGTCGAGGGCGTCGAGGCCACGGGTGGCGAGGAGCGCGAGAGGGGCGCCGGAGGGGGTGACGCCCCCCTCGCCGTTCTCGGTGCCGTTCTCATTTCCTGGAACCCGCTGCCCGGCACCGAGTTCCCGGGTCGCGTGATCGATCAGCCGCTCGCGCAGCTGACGCACCACGGCGGTGGCGGCGCGGTGGCCGAAGCGCTCCTGCGCCCCGGCGATCACCGCCCGCGCGGCCAGCACGATCCCCAGCACGACGACCTGGGCACGGACGTCCGCGAGCGACTCACCGTCCATCGCCACCCCGGCGATGATCCGGGCCAGCAGCAGCGACTGCACCACCAGCAGTGCGGTGGTGGCCACTCCGAGGCCGGTGGTGAGGACGACGTACCTGCGGGCCGCACGGGCCTGGCGCAGCAGCCGGGGATCGAGCGGTTTCATGTCAGCTCGCAGCTTCCTGCGTCGTGCGCGGCGCCTTCTTGGTGGCCCAGGGCAGGCCGTGGCCCGGCGGGATGTGGCTGACGCCGATCCGGTGCCGGAACACCCAGTAGCTCCACGACTGGTAGGCGATGACGACCGGCAGCATGATGCAGGTCACCACGCTCATCACCACCAGCGTGTAGTGCGTGGACGAGGCGTTGTGCACGGTCAGCGAGAAGGCCGCGTCGGTGCTGGAGGGCATCACGTCGGGGAACAGCGAGCCGAACAGCAGGGCGACGGCGGCCGCGACGGCGACGGCCGTGCCGGCGAACCCGATGCCCTCCTTCTGCTTCAGCGCGGCGTAGCCCGCGGTGATCAGGGCGGCCGCGGCGATCACCACGAGCGCCCAGGTCCACGGCTTGCCGTGGGCCAGCTGCGTCCACACCGCGAACACCGCGGCCACGACGATGGTGGGCAGGGCCAGCTTCGCGCCGATCGCGATCGACCGGGTGCGCACCTCACCGGTGGTGCGCAGCCCCAGCCACAGCGCGCCGTGGAAGGCGAACAGCAGCACCGTGGTCACACCGCCGAGCAGGCCGTACGGGTTGAGCAGGGTGAAAAGTGTTCCGGTGAAATGCTTGTCGGCGTCGATCGGCACACCGGCCACGATGTTGGCGAACGCCACACCCCACAGCAGGGCGAGCAGCGTCGAGCCGGCGATGATCATCCCGTCCCAGAACCGGCGCCACCTGGCGGACTCGATCGTGCCCCGGTACTCGAAGGACACGCCGCGGATGATCAGGGCCACGATGACGAGGAAGAGCGGCAGGTAGAAGCCGGAGAACAGGGTGGCGTACCACTCCGGGAAGGCGGCGAAGATGCCGACGCCGGCCGTGATCAGCCAGACCTCGTTGCCGTCCCAGACCGGGGCGATGGTGTTGATCAGCACGCGGCGCTCGGTGTCGTCGCGGCTCACGAAGGGCAGGAGCATGCCGACGCCGAAGTCGAATCCCTCAAGGGTGAGGTAGACGATCCACAACACGCTGATCAGGATGAACCAGAAGGTGACGAGTTCCATGAAAGGACTCCAGTTTCCGAAAGTCGAGGGCTCAGTAGGCGAAACTGAGCGGGCGCTCGGCGTCGTCGTCGCTGTCGGACCGGGGCGGGTCGACCTCGGGGGCACCGTGCGCCGCGTACCGGCGCACCAGACCGAACCAGACGATCCCGAGACCGCCGTAGAGCAGCGTGAAGACCGTCAGCGAGATGCCCACCGACCACGGGCCCACCGTCGAGACGCCGTCCGAGGTCAGCATCCGGATGGTCCAGTCGCCGTCCGGGTTCGGCGCGACGACCCACGGCTGACGGCCCATCTCGGTGAACACCCAGCCGGTCAGGTTCGCCAGGAACGGGGCCGGGATGCTGAACAGCGCCAGGCGGCCGAACCACCGGCCGGGGGTGCGGCCCTTTCGGGTGGCCCACAGACCCACGGCGCCGAACGCGGCCGCGATCACGCCGAACAGGATCATGAAGCGGAAGTTCCAGTAGGTGGAGGCCAGCACCGGGACGTAATCCGTTCCGTCGCCGTACTTCTCCGAGTACTCCGCCTGGAGCTGGTTGACGCCCTTGACGGTGGCGTTGAAGTCACCGGTCGCCATGAACGAGTAGATGTACGGGATCGACACAGTGGTGACGTCGCAGTGCCCCGGGCCCGGGTTGCCGATCGCGAAAAGACTGAACCCGGCGCCGGTCTCGGTATCGCAGAGACCCTCGGCCGCGGCCATCTTCATCGGCTGCTGCTGGTACATCAGCTTGGCCTGGCCGTCACCGGTGATGGCCACCCCGACGCCGGCGATCAGCAGAACCACGCAGGCCAGGCGGAACATCGGCCGGTACAGCTCGACCTTCGGGTGCTTGATGCCGCTGTCGTCGGCGCCGTCGGCAAGATCGGCCCGGGCCTGGAACCGCGCCTTGATCATCCACCAGCCGGAGATGCCCGCGACGAACGTGGCGGCGGTCATCCAGGCGGCGGTGATCTGGTGCGGGAAGGCCCACATCGCCGTGTTGTTGGTGAGAACGTCGAAGATGCTGGTCATCTCGGCGCGACCGGTCTCGGCGTTGTACTCGACGCCGACCGGGTGCTGCATGAACGAGTTCGCCGCGAGGATGAAGAAGGCCGAGAGATTCACCCCGACCGCGGCCAGCCAGATCGACATCAGGTGGATCTTCTTCGGCAGCAGGTCCCAGCCGAAGATCCACAGGCCGATGAAGGTGGATTCGAGGAAGAACGCCAGCAGGCCCTCCATGGCCAGCGGCGCTCCGAAGACGTCACCCACGAAGCGGGAGTACTCGCTCCAGTTCATCCCGAACTGGAACTCCTGCACGATGCCGGTGACCACCCCGATCGCGAAGTTGATCAGGAAGAGCTTCCCGAAGAACTTCGTCATGCGCAGCCAGCGTTCGTCGTTGGTGCGCACCCACAGGGTCTGCATGATCGCGACCATCGGGGCCAGGCCGATGGTCAGCGGAACGAAGATGAAGTGGTAGACGGTCGTGACACCGAACTGCCATCTGGCCAGGTCGAGGGCGTTCATGGTGCCCACCCTGGCGAAAGACCTACTACAAGCTGTAGTGACAAAGGTCCCGGCGGGCCGGGACCGTCTTACTCACTCCATCGGGTCAGCCGACCGGTCACCCGGTTGACCAGGCGCAACGTGCTCAGCGACAGCCCGGTGAACACGGCTGCCACCACCAGCATCTGGGGCACGAGCGAATACACCAGGGTCTGGTTCAGTGCCCAGCCCAGGCCGGACTGCACCCCGTAGAGCTCCGAGGCCAGGACGCATGCCCAGGCGGTTCCGGCCGCCAGCATCAGCGGCCCGCGCAGTTCCGGGCCGATGGCCGGCAGGATCACCGACAGACGCAGCCGCACCGGGCCCAGACCGAGCGTGCGAGGCTGGTCGACCAGGCTTCGGGGCAGGTTCTCCACGGCGTTCGCGGTGGACAGAAGCACCACCCAGAAGGCGCCGAAGGTCACGAAGGCGACGCAGGCCGCCGAGGAGGCCCCGAACCACAGGGTGAACAACGGGGACATGGCCAGCAGCGGCAGCATGCGCAGCAGCCCGGCCACCCCGCCGACGGCCTGGCGCACCGGCCGGGCCGCCGCCACCAGCAGCCCGGCGGGCACGGCCAGCGCGACGGCCAGCAGATACCCGGCGCCGAAGCGGCCCAGGGTCACGAGCGAGTTCTGGAGCACGGCGAGCGCGGCCAGCCCGGCCGAGTCCGGCGCGCCCTGGAGTGTGGTGGCCGCGCCCCAGCCACCGCGGTAGAAGTGGCTCAGCCCGGTGATGCCCTCGGTCATGATCGTCCAGAGCGTGGGGACGACGTTGCGCCCCTGACGCGTCGTGGCGCCGACCACCAGCGCCAGCACCTGCCACCCGGCGAGGCCGGCCAGGGTGCCCGCCAGCAGCGCCCGGCGCCGCGGCCGGGTGCGCAGGGCGACCCCGAAACCCCGCTGCCCGTGGTCGCGTACGAGTCGCTGCCGCTTCATGCGGATGCCCCGGACGCGGGCCGTTGCGAGGTGCTGGACTCCTGCGGGGTGCCGGGCCGTTGCGGGGTGCCGGGGGCCAGGGCATCGAGCAGCGCCGAGCGCAGGGCGTTCGCCTCGCCGTCCATGCGCAGTTCGTCGCCCCGGGGCCGGTGGAACGGGACCTCGACGTCGGCGCGCACTCCCCCGCCGGCCACCACGACGATCCGGTCGCCCAGGGCGATGGCCTCGTCGACGTCGTGGGTGACGAACACGACGGTCTTCTCCGTCTCACGCCACAGCCGCAGCACGGTCTCGTGCAGGCCGGCCCGGGTGAGATGGTCGAGGGAGCCGAAAGGCTCATCCATCAGCAGAAACTCGGGATCGTTGGCGAACACCGCGGCGATCGCGACCCGTCGGCGCATGCCGCCGGACAGCTCGCGGGGCCACGCCCGCTCGCGACCGTCCAGCCCCACGGCCCTGGTGAAATAGCTGACCCGCTCCCGCCATTCGCTCTCCGGCAGCCCGCGGCCGCGCGGCCCGAGGGCGATGTTGTCGGCCACCCGCAGCCAGCCCGGGATCGCGTCCTGCTGGAACACCATGCCGCGGTCGGCACCGGGCCCGGTCACCGGCACACCGTGGGCCAGCACGCTGCCCGCCGCCGGGCGCAGCAACCCGGCCAGGCAGCGCAGCAGCGTGCTCTTGCCCTGGCCGGAAGGCCCGAGCACGCACAGGAACTGGCCGGCCGGCACGTCAAGGTCGAGGTCACGCAACGGGGTGACGGCGTCCGCCCCGCGGCCGTACCGCACCGTCAGGCCACGCACCTGCAATCCTCTGCCGGTCGTCGTCATTCCCGCCACCTCAGCGCGGGCGCCACGGCCACGCGGATCGTCGTGTCCAGCGCCAGCGCCACCAGCCCGAGGGTGATCGAGAGGGCCAGCACCGATGCCACATTGCCCTGCTGGGCCCGGACGGCGACGAGCCGTCCCACCCCCACCCGGGAGCCGAGCAGCTCGGCGCTCGCCTCCAGGCTGATGCCGGTGGCCAGGGCCAGGCGCAGCACCGCGACGATCGCCGGGAAGGCCGACGGCAGCAGCACGGCGCGGGAGCGGGCCCGCGGGCCCAGCCCGAGCGCGGCCGCGTACTCCTCGGTGGCCGGCGGCAGGTTCAGCGCCGCCGACTGCGCCACCAGGGCCACCACGACGAAGCAGTAGAAGGCCACCAGCACCAGCTTGCTCAGCGGCCCGGCGCCGAACCAGACCAGCAGCAGCGGGGCGACCACCAGCACCGGCACGGCGCCGAAGACGAACAGCACGGGCTCGGTGACGTCGCGCAGCCACTGCCTGCGGGCGGCGGCGAGCCCGGCCGGCACGCCGAGCGCGCTGCCGATCAGCCAGGCCGCCGTGGCGGTTCCGACGGTCCAGGCCAGGTTCACCGGGTAGTCGCTGTGCTCGATGCCGAGGAACTCCAGCCCCCGGTCACCCCCGGCGCTGTGCTCGAACTCCCAGAGGACGACGCGGGGCCCGGGCAGCACGGCATCGTTCCCGACCCCGAGGGCGACCAGCTCCCACAGCCCCCAGAAACCGAGCACACCGATCGCCGCCCAGAACACCGGAGACGCCGCCCCGCCCGCCCGCTTCACGACGCCTCCACCACCCGCACGCCCGAGGCCGCCCACCGGCGTCCTCAATTCTGGGCGGCCGCGGCGAACCGGTAGGCGTCCAGGTAGTTGCGGGCGTCGTACTGGGCCTGGGCCCTCGTCTTGAGGTCGCCGGCCGGAGCGGAGGCGAGCGCCTTGTCCGCCTCCTGCCGGTAGCGGACCAGCGCCGCGTAGACCTTTCCGGCGATGCTCAGCTCGTCGGGGGTGTGGCCCTCGTCGATCACGCCCTGCCCGGCCAGCACCGCCAGGTTGGCGGTGGCGACGGTCTCGTAGAAGAACGGGTCGTCGGAGTCGGTGTAGAAGGCCGTGGCCTCGTCGAAACCGCGCAGCGAGTAGATGTTGTCGAAGGTGCCGGCCAGCTCGGCCGCGGTCAGGTCGGTGCCGGTGTACGAGTTCACGTAGTCCACGAAGGTGGCCGCGGTGGCCTCGGAGTCGGCCTGCATCTCGTCGATCAGCCGGTAGATCACGCTGGTGAAGCGCAGCAGCGTCTCGAAGTTGTCCTGCGCGTAGTCGGTGGTCGTGACCAGCCCGGAGTAGGTGAAGCGCAACGGCAGGGTCTGCTCGGCGGGCAGGTTGTCGATCACCTGGCGCAGGTCGACCAGGGGCTCCCAGCCGTCTTGCTGGAGCTGCACGATGTGGACGGCGGAGGACGGCGAGAGGAACTCGGCCCGGCCCGCGAAACCGGCCTTCACCATGTCGGGGCTGGAGAGGAACTCGATCGTGACGTCTTTCTCCAGGTCGAGACCCGCCGCCTCGGCCACGGCGTTGCGGAAGAGCGGGCTGCCGGACTCGACGCAGATCAGTCTCTCGCCCTTGAGCTGGGCCATCACCGTGGTCAGGGCCTCGGTGAACGTCTTGCCCGCCGTCATCTCCCGGGCGACCGTGGTGTATTTCCCGGTGGGCGCGACGATGCGGTAGGTGTACGACACGTCGCTGATGCAGAACCCGACCACGTTCTTCACCGTGTCGATCTGGTTGGCGACCGTCGGCACGTATCCGGCGCCCAGGTCGACCTGGCCGTTGACCAGGGGCGTGAGGTTCATCAGCAAATCGAGCTGGGCGCCGTAGGGCTCCGGCGACACGGTGAGGCCGACGGCCTCGTAGTACCCCCGGTCGATGCCGGCCACGCCGAGCAGCTCGTCGCCGTAGGGCGTGAACGCGCCCTTGATCGTGACCTGGGGAATCGAGTCACCGGGCGCGGCCAGGTCGGACGAGGGCGAGAACGACGCCCCCGCGCTCCCGGCCGACGACGGCGCCTGGGCACATCCCGTGAGCACTCCTGCTGCCCCGGCGGTGATGGCGGCCAGCACCGCGCGGCGGCTGACGATGTTCACTGGGGTTGCTCCCTCATTGGTCTCCCGAACGGTCCGGCCCACTACAACATCCGCCGTCACCCCCCGTCGATGGAGAACCACGACAACGGGAGAGCGGGGATCTTGTCCGGATCGGCGTGTGATCTGATTCACGCCGCGTCACCGATCCTTCGCCGACACAGAGTGATTCGAAATATTCACAGTTTCTTCACTGGGACCAATCCGGTTGCACACGTTGCAAGCGTCACTCCTCTTCCCAATCATGGGGCGGTGACACCCGACGACGACGCCTTGACCGCCACCGAAGACACACCCCGCCTCGTGCAGAACGAGGTGCCAGACTCCCCGGAGGAACTGGCCGACGAGCCGATCGCCGAGGCGAGCCCGGACGACAACGAGCGCAACCCCTTCTCCCCCCGCTCGGACGTCTCCGGCGAACCGATCGGCCTCGAGCAGGGTCTGCCCGACGACAGCCCGGTGGACAAGGGCCGCCTGAAGACCGGCGACGACCTGTACCTCCCCCTCTCCACCGCCCGCTCCGCCGTCACGGCCCCCACCCCGAACGCGGCCTCGCTCACCGCGACCGAGGTGACCAAACGCCTGCGCGCCATCGGTTTCCGCATCCGCAGCACCGGCGAGCAGGACCAGGCCGTGCGGGCCTTCAAGACCGGCTGGTTCAAGCTCGGCCCGTCGCTGATGGACGGCAGCGTGGCCAACAGCATCCTCGGCCCCCGGGCCAGCCAGGCCATCGATGATTCGTACGAGCGCGACAAGGACGGCCTGACCACCATGTCGCCGCACTTCTCGTTCCTCGAGACCCGCTGCAAGTGCGGCGGGAACTACAGCGACTGCCGGCGGATCTGGCCCACCCGCAACTCGGTGATCGCCGCCGAGGAACTGCGCCAGGCGTTCTTCCCGAACGGCCTGACCCCGATCTCCTGGTGCCGCTGCACCGGCCACAACAAGGCGGTCGGCGGAGCCTCGTCGTCTCGTCACCTCAAGGGCGACGCACTCGACATCCCGCACACCGTCTCGCTGCGCCGGATCAAGAGCCTGGAGAACTACACCGGCATCGGGATCCACCGGGCCGACGGCAACGTGCAGCACGTCGACCTGCGTCAGGGCTCCCCGCTCGCGCCGGTCGTCTGGTACTACTCCTGATCCCTGGCATTCCCCTCACCCCCAGCTCCAACCCGAAAAGCCGTGTCCCGCAGCGTGTCTCCCCTGGACGTGGTGCGGATGCCCACCACTCACCGGGCCGCGGACGTCCCGCGGCCCGGTGAGGCGGCAGTTCTTGCGCCGTAACGTCTTCGGCCCGCTCCGGCGCGGCGCCCGTGTACGGCGCCCCTCAAGGCTCTGGCACCCGTATGCGGCGCCTTCTCACGGTCCGGCACCCGCATGCGGCATCCCCCCAAGGCCCTGGCACCCGTATTCGGCACGCCCTCTAGGCCCCCCGGCACCCGTCAACGACGCCCCTCAAGGCCCGGCAGCCGCATACACGGCACCTCTTCAAGTCCCCAGGCCGCTCGCGACGCCCCCTCATGCCTCCGTGCCCGCCGGTCGTGCCCCGCCTAATGTGCCCCGCCTACTGTGCCCCCGCCGGTCGTGCCCCCGCCTGCTGCGTCTCGGTCAGGTCGAGCGCGTCTTCCGCGTCGGGGTCCGGGAGCTCGACCGTGGTCTCCACCCCCACCTCGTTCCAGGCGGCGAGCACCACCGCGCGGGCCTGCGCGCCGAACAGTTCCTCGGCCTGGGCCACGGTGATCGCGGCGAACTCGGCGAACGTGGCCGTGGTGGTGAGGTCAGGGCTGGACAACGCCCCGAACCAGATGCGCCCCGCCTGCTCCCAGGCGAATCCCCCGAAACCGGTTGCGGCCAGGTAGAAGGCGCGGTTCGGAATGCCCGAGTTGATGTGCACGCCGCCGTTGTCGTCGGTGGTGTCGACATAGCCGGCCATCGAGTCGGGCTGCGGGTCCTTGCCGAGACTCGGGTCGTCGTAGGCGGTGCCCGGCGCCTTCATCGAGCGCAGCGCCACCCCCTGCACCGAGGAGGTCAGCAGGCCGGCGCCGATCAGCCAGTCGGCCTGCTCCGCGGTCTGCTGCGGCTGCGCGGCGTACTGCTTGACCAGGCTGCCGAAGACGTCGGACATCGACTCGTTGAGGGCCCCGGACTGCCCCTCGTAGACCAGGTCGCGCACGGCACCGGTGACGCCGTGGGCCAGCTCGTGCCCGATCACGTCGAGCGAGACGGTGAACCGGTTGAACAGCGTGCCGTCGCCGTCGCCGAACACCATCTGCTCGCCGTTCCAGAAGGCGTTGTCGTAGTCGCGGCCGTAGTGCACGGTGGCGTCGAGCGGCAGGCCGCTCGCGTCGATCGAGTTGCGCCCGAACACCTCCCACCAGAACGCGAACGTGGCGCCCAGGCCGTCGTAGGCCTCGGTGACGGCGACGTCGGCCACCGCCGCGCCGCCCTCGCGCAGAACCTCGGTGCCGGGCAGGTTCTGCCGGTGCTGCGCGTCGTAGACGGTGCGGTCGGGTGCGGCCTGCGGCGTGTCGCCGGCGACGGCGGTGCCGGGCCGGGCGGCCGGACGCACGGCCCGGGCGGCCCGCAGGGTCCGGTCGACGGTGAGATCGGCGCGGGCTCCCTCGCGCAGGTGCTCGGGGCCGTGCTCGGCCAGGTGCTCGAGCATGTAGGGCGGAAGGACGTGGTGCAGGCCGAGATTCGGATTCATCGGTGTTCCCCCTCTGGTCAGGAGTAGGACGACAGCATCTCGATCAGGGTGCCCACCGGGTCTTCGAGCGGCTCGGTGACGGTCACCGTGTGCGTGGTCGTTCCGTCGGCCACGGTGAGGTCGTAGACGTAGCGATCACCCGCCCCGGGTGCCGGGGTGGGCTGCGCCGCGAGCTGGTCGACCCGGACCGCCCGGACCGCCGACTCGAGTTCCTCGGCCTCACCTTTCGGGAGCGTAGCGGTGTCCACCGACAGTTTGCGGCTCAGGCCGGGGACGGCGGCGAACCCGCCGCTGCGACGCAGGGTGATGAGCACGGGACCACCGCCGGTTCCATCGGATTCCGTTGACGCGAACACCTTCGGCTGGACGTGCCGATGATCTGAAGGATACGGCCACGCAACGGGAAAAGCTTGTTCGGCGGCGAGATTCAGAACGGCCGGATCACTCGTTCTGTGCGATGCCGTCCGGCGCCGTCCGGGAGTCACCGGCCGGGCGGGCCTCCGGAACCGCCCGGCCCCGGCGGCCGGTCGCACCCTCGTCGGGGCCTGGCCCGGCGGCACCGCCCGGCTCCGTGGCCTCCTCACCGGGCGGCAGGGCGGCCGGCGGGCGAGGACCTCCGGTCACCTCACCCGGCACCGTCTGCGCCCCCGGCGCCTGCCGGGCCTCTCGAACGGCCGGCGACTCCTGCGCCTCCTGCGCCCGCAACGCCGCCTTGGCCTGGGCCCGGGCCAGCCGCCGCTTGCGCCGGGCCGTGGCGTTCTGGCCGCCGTGCTCGAAACCGACGTCGACCCACTCGAAGTCCTTGGTGCGCTGGGCCCGGGCGTAGCTGCGGTAGGCGCGCTGGTCGGCCTCGGTCAGGTCGACGTCGTCGGTGAACGGCGTGAGCAGCGTGCGCGGGTACAGGTGCCGCACCCGCACCACGTTGGCCTCGGCGCAGATCAGCAGGGCGACCACGGCCAGGTAGATCCAGGCGATCAGGCCGAGCACGATCGCGAACACCCCGTTGGTGGCGTCGGCGTGCCGCACCACACTGCCCACGTAGACGGTGCCGAACTGCTGGAGCCCCTGCCAGACCAGCGCCGCACCGATCGCCCCGGGCAGCACGTCCATGCGGCTGAGCCTGCGGGTGGTGCCCCAGCGGAACAGGAACATGAAGAACACCGTGATCAGCGTGATCCCGGCCAGTCCCGCGACCAGTCGCAGGATCTCGTTGAAGTTGATCAGGTCGGCGAAACCGTTGACGTTGGTGCCGATACCGCCCAGGCTGCCGGTGATCACGAAGGTCAGGCCGCCCACCGCGAGCAGGAAGAGGCTGCGCAGCCGGGCCGCGATCGGGTTGGGCCGGCGGTTGCGCGGCACGGCCCACATGGTGTTCATCGCGTTCTGCGTGGCGTTGGCGACGCCGAGTGCACCGTAGAGCGAGCCGACCAGACCGATGGCGACGGCGGTGGTGCTGCCGCGCAGCCCCTGCGGGTCACCCAGCTGGTCGCCGATCACCGGGAACTGACGCAGCGCCGAGTCCAGGATCTCCTGCTGGAGCTCGGGGTTGTCTTGCAGGATGAAGCCGAGCACCGAGGCCAGCAACAGCAGCAGCGGGAACACCGACAGGAAGCCGTAGTAGGTGATCAGCGCCGCCAGGTAGCCGCCCTGGTCGTCGAAGAACTTGTAGATGACGGCCAACGGGAACCCGATGACGGCGTGCTTCTGCTGGAAGCGGTCCACCCGATCGTGGAGCTTCTCCGCCTGCCTGCCCGCCTGTCTGCCGACCGACCTCACCGACACCCGCGCACCACGCCCTCTCCGATGGGCATGTGTCCGCCCCCTGCCAGGGCTACCAGGATGCCGGTACGCAGCAGTGACGGCGAGCCGGACACCGGGTGTTTACTCCATCTCCATGTGTTTGCGTGCCAATTCGTCACCTGCCTCGACCGCGGCCAGCAGCAGCGCCATGCCCTCGGTCTCGCGATCGGTGGCCCGCAGCAGCAGGGCCAGGTTGAGCCGGCAGTTGGCATCGCCCAGGCTCAGGCCCATGCGGTAGGCCGCCTCCGCCGCCTCAGAGTTGTCGGCCACCTCGTAGAGCAGGTTGCCCATCGGCAGGAAGCACTCCACCTCGAGCGCCTCGGTGCCCGCCCGCAGCACCGCCAGGGCCTCGGGGGCGCGCCCCTGCTCCAGGTACATCTCGGCCAGCGGCGGGCGGGCCGGCGGGTACAGCTGGAGTGCCCGCAGCAGCAGGCCCTCGGCCTCCCGGGCACGCTCCTCCTCCCACAGCCGCACCCCGAGCACGCCGGCGGCCAGGTCGCTGCCCCGCCCGACGGCCGAGCGCAGCAGCTCGAACGACTCGATGCGGTGCCCGCGGTCGCTGAGGATCCAGCTGGCGCCGATCGCGCCCTTCGGGTCACCCTCGGCCCAGGCCTGCCGGTACGCCTCGAAGGCCGCGTCGACGTCTCCCAGGTCTTCGAGGGCGCGCCCCAGGCTGTACGCCGCGCCCTTCTCGCCGGCCGCCAGCGCCGCCCCGAACGCCTCGGCCGCCTCGGCCCGGCGGCCGAGCTGCATGTAGGTGTTGCCCAGATTCAGCTGGGCCGCGCCGTCTCCCGTCAGCGCCGCGGCACCGAACAGGCGCAGCGCCTCGCGCAGATGGCCGCGATCGGCCGCCCGGCACCCGGCCCGGACGAGGGCCTCGGGTTCGAGGGGATCACCGCATTCACTGGTGCTGGTGGACTGCGTCATCGAGGGCTCCTTCTTCACCGTCGCTACCCTGGTCGGCCCGACGTGGGCAAAAGCCAAACGTGACGCCTGACACCCACCTCTGGAACGACATTCGTGCCGCGGGGCCCGTGCGATGGTTCAGATGCCGCACAGCGTGGGCAAGCCGTACAAGCGGCCCGAGTCGGACCTGCCCGGCACAGGCATTCTGTATGCCCACCATCAACACTTCAGGGATGTATGCACGATGACCTCCTGTCTTGCAGCGGTTTTCACCGCCGAAGATTCCTGGCACCACCGATACTAGGCGCCCCCGCCGGCAATCTCGCCCCCGGAACCGAAATCTGTGGATAACTGAGGTGCCGTATCGACGCGCCCCCGGCGTGTCGGCAAATCCTCGACACCCCAAGCCATCTCGACACCGAGTGATGTAAGCATGTCGTATCGCCCAACACCCCCGGCGTCAGCGTTCGCAGGCGATCCCGTCCCGATCCGTGTCGAGCGGTTGATTAGCACTGTAAAGCGCTGTGCTACGCCCGAAATCGACGACCGGAGCCTGCACCCGGTCCGCCGCGGTGGGCTCGTCGGGAGGCTCCGGCTCACGACCGGGACCCTCGCCGGAACGCACCCCGCGCCCCGGTGCGGTGGCGGTGCGCTTCACGTCCCGGTACCTCCCGGGACGGTCCACTGCGTCGGGCAGCCCCACACCGTGCGGGTACACGGCGGTCAGCGCACCGCAGCTGTGAAAGCGCGGCGCGGTGGCGGCGGTCAGCGGACTGACGGCACTCAGCGGCGTGGCACCGGCATCGTCACGGGGAGGGAGATCCGGGGTGAGCGTGCCCAGCTGCGCGGGCAGGCCGGCGCCGGACGCCCCGTCGTCCACCTGTGCGTCGCTGCCCGACAACAGGGCCGCGTCGGACATCCGGGGCAGCCAGAGCGTCGCGGCCAGCACCAGCCCGACCGCGCCCGCGGTGCAGACGACGGAGGCCCAGGATCGGCGCGGGGTCGGCACCCAGAGCTGCCAGCCGGGAGGCAGGGGCGCCCAGTCCGGGTCCGGTTCCCAGCCCGGTGGCGGCATCCAGCCACGAGGGGGGTGCGGCCAGCCCGGCGGCGGGTTGAAACTCCACCCCTCGACCATCACGCCCTCCGTTCACTGCGGGGACGCCGGAACCCCGGCCCCGGTGCCCACGCTAGGGACGGTCCGGCGCCGGGCCGAATACCCCGCCGCCCGAACCGCCCCTTCTCCCGAGTCCCGGCCCGGCGGACCGGGTGAGGGGCGGACCGGGCGCAACCGCGTGATCGTGAACAAAGGCGCAGCACAGGCCTTCCCGGGCCGGGAAGGGATCAGGAACCGGTTCGGACCCGGCAGGCTCACGGCGATCGCACGGGCTCACCCGGCAGCCGGGCCGGTCTACCAGTACCCGCGCTCCGGTGGCGCCTGGCCGGCCCGGCGCAGCGACTTGTGCAGCACCCGGCGCCGGCGCACCTCGTCGTGACGCAGCCGGGCGTCACGACGTAGCTCCTGCCGGAACCCCTCGGCCACCAGCCGCCGGAACGAGTCCAGCCGGGAGGGCAGCAGCTCCCCTGTCCCGATCGCGGCGATCACCGCGCAGCCGGGCTCCACCGCATGGCCGCAGTCGGCGAACCGGCAGGCCGCGGCCAGCCGGGTGATGTCGGCGAACGTGTCGTCCAGCCCGGCCGCGGAGTTGATGCCGACGCTGCGCAGCCCGGGCCCGTCGATCACGTGGCCGCCGGCCACCGGGTGCAGCTCGCGGGTGACGGTGGTGTGCCGCCCCTTGCCGTCGCGGCGCAGCGCGTTCACCCGCATCACCGTGGCCCCGGTCAGCGCGTTCACCAGGCTGGACTTGCCGGCGCCGGACGGGCCGAGCAGCGCCACGGTGTGCCCGCCCGCGAACAGCGCCCGCACCGGCTCCAGCCCGTGCCCCAGCGACGACGAGACCGGCAGCACCGGGCAACCGCAGTCGGCCTCCAGCTCGGTCGCGATGCGCGCGGCCTCGGGCTCCAGGTCGGCCTTGGTCAGCACCACCACCGGCTCGGCACCGCTCGCCCGGGCCAGGGCGAGCAGGCGGGCGATCCGGTTGCGGTCCGGCTCGGGCAGCAACCCCTCGACCACGGCGACCACGTCGACGTTGGCCGCGAGCGTCTGCCGCCGGGCGCTGCCGTCGGCGTCGGCCCGGATGAGCACGGTGCGCCGGGGCTCGACCGCCTCGACGGTGACCCGGCCGTCCGGCCAGAAGCACAGCCGCACCCGGTCGCCGGTGGTGGGCGCGGCGTCGGGATCGGCGTGCACCACCCCGAGCAGGGATCCGCCCCAGCCGGCGCGCACGACGCCGGGACCGGTCACGGCCGGCCCCTCGTCGTCCCTGAGCAGTTCGACCGTGGCCACGCCCCGATCGACGCGGACCACCACTCCCAGTGGCAGCCTGTCACTGTTCGTACTGATGAATGGGCGTGCTGAAGTCACGGGTGGTACCTCTCGGATGAGCGCCCGGTCAGGCGGGCGCGGGAGGAGCGGACGGAGGGGTGCACGCGCGGATGTGCGCGGGACGTTCCTCCCGGACGGGCGTGGACATCTCGACCTCCTCCCCTGCGCCGGTGGGCGCGCCGCTACGACTCCCGCGCCACGACCGGGCTCGCCGGTGTGGCGGACGGGATCCCGGGGATCGCCCGGGACGTGATTCCACGGTAAGCACGGCCCCGCCCGATGTCGCCTGAATTTCCTGATCGGGCGACGGTGGGGCGGTGTGGGAGATCAGAGCGGGCGCTCGTCGCGCCGGCGATCCATCTCGCGCTCCAGGTCACGCGTCAGGCCGGGCATCAGGTCACGCTCGACGTCCAGGTCCAGGTCGAGTGGTTCGGGTCGCGGGGCGAGCGGCGTCAAGGTCTCCGGCTGCCGCCCCTCGCCGGAACCACCGAACCTGCCGGAGCCACCGAACCCGCCGGGGCCGTCGAACCCGTCGGGACCGGTGCGCCCCTCCGCGTCGTCCACCGGCGCCCGGCCGGGCTTGTCCAGGAGCCGCTCACGCACCCGGGCGCGGGCCTCGACCCGCTCCGGGGTGGGCCAGCGCTCGTCGATGGCGGCGTTCAGCGCGGCGCCGATCAGCACCGCGATGGCCAGGAAGTACAGCCAGATGAGGACGACGATGGGCGCCGCCAGCGGGCCGTAGATCGAGGTGCCCCCGACCGATTCGTTCAGCGTCCAGCGCAGCACGAAGCTGGCGACCACCCAGATGGTGAGGGCGAGCGCGGCGCCGGGCAGGTCGCGGTACCAGCGCGAGCGCACCGGCGTGGACAGGTGGTAGAGCGCGGTGATCCCGGTGATCGCGGCGAACGACACCACGGGCCAGTAGATCCAGTCCGAGCCGCCGATGTCCGCGAGCAGCTCGAACCCGGCCCCGCGCAGCACCTTGGACAGCCAGCTCGGCCCGATCAGGACGAGCGGGATGACGACGATGCCGACCACCAGCGACAGGCAGTAGAGCGAGAACGACAGCACCCGGGCCCGGACGATGCCACGGATGCCGCCCAGGCCGTACATGATCGAGACGGTGTCGAGGTAGACGTTCAGCACGCGCGAGCCGGACCACAGCGACAGCACGAAACCGATCGAGACGATGTCGGCCCGCCCGGCCCCGACCACCTGGTCGAACGTGGGCAGGATGACCGAGCTGACGCTGTCGGCGGTGAGGAAGGTGAGGGTCAGCTCGCGCAGCCGCTGGCGCAGGTCGGCCACCGCCTCGGTGCCCATCAGGTCGCCGACGAAGCCGATGCTGCCGACCAGGCCGAGCACCAGCGGGGGCAGCGAGAGCAGGGCGAAGAAGCCGACCTCGGCGGCCAGGCCGGTGACCCGGTAGCGCAGGCAGATCCGGGTGGTCTCGGTGGCAAGCCACCAGAACAGGGCCAGGGCACGCCGGATCCGGGCCCAGGCCGACGGCCGGACGGCCCTCACCTGGGCCATCTGCCCGCTCGCGCCCGTCTCTGTGACCACGCCGGTCACCGTACAGACGTTTGTGCCCCTACTCGTAACGGAAGGGACGAAGGTGAGCTCGGGAGGGTGATGAGCGACACGCCGCCTGAGAGCCGGCTGAGCGCCGCGACGCGCCGTGCGGGCACCTGGTGACCGGCTTGTCGGTATCCGGCGGTGGCGATGGGTACGGTGACGTTCGTGGCCGATTCCGACGACGCGCTGAACCTGGTGCCCGCGCCGGTCGACCGCGACGTCTTCTCCGAGGACCAGGTGCTGGTCGAGGCGGTCGAGCGGCACGAGGGCAAGGCCCACCTGGCCCGGCTGCGCGACCTGGGCCGGCTGGCCGGGGCGCCGCGCTCGGTCGGCTGGGCCGATGCCGTCGACCGGTTCCCGCCCACCCTGCGCACCCATGACCCGTTCGGGCGGCGGGTCGACGAGGTCGACTACCACCCGGCCTGGCACCGCCTGATGCAGTCGGGCGTGCGTACCGGGCTGACGGCCGCTGCCTGGGACCCGGCCGCGCCCCTGGCCGCGCACACCGGCCGGGCCGCCGCGATGATCGTCTGGTCGCAGGTCGAGGGCGGGCACCTGTCGGCGCTGAGCACCAGCTACGCGGCCATCCCGTCGCTGCGCACCGACCCGGCGCTGGACGCGGTCTGGCGGCCCCGGCTGGCGGCCCGTTCGTACGACTCGGCGGTGCGTGCCCCCGGCGAGAAGCTCGGCTGCCTGGCCGGTCTGGCGGTGACCGAGCGGCAGGGCGGCTCCGACCTGCGCAGCGGCACCACGGTGGCGGCTCCGCAGCCCGACCTGACCGGCAACGGCCCGGTCGAGGGTGAGCACATCTACCGGCTCACCGGGCAGAAGTGGTTCGTCTCGTCACCGATGAGCGACGTGTTCCTGGTGCTGGCGACGGCGCCGGGCGGGCTCACGGCCTTCGTCGTCCCCCGGGTTCTGACCGACGGCACCCGCAACACCTGGCGCCTGCTGCGGCTGAAGAACGCGGTGGGTACCCGCTCCAACCTGCCGGCCGAGGTCGAGCTGGACGGCACCTGGGGCGCGCGGCTGGGCGAGGAGGGCAAGGGCCTGCGCACGATGACCGGCATGCTCACCGCCACCCGGCTGGACTCGGTGCTGCGCTCGGCCGGGCAGATGCGCCAGGCGGTCGCCCGGGCGGTGCACCACTGCCGGCACCGCGAGACGTTCGGCTCGCCGCTGACCGACAAGCCACTCATGCAGAACGTGCTGGCCGACCTGGCGCTGGAGAGCGAGGCCGCGACCGTGCTGGCCATGCGGCTGGCGGCGGCGGTGGACGCCGGGGAGACCGAGCTGCTGCGCGCGGCGGTCCCGGTGGCCAAGTTCTGGGTGTGCAAGCGCGCCACCGGGGTGGTGGCCGAGGCCCTGGAGTGCCTGGGCGGCAACGGCTACGTGGAGGAGCACGGCCTGGCCCGGGTGTTCCGTGACTCGCTGGTCGGGCCGCTGTGGGAGGGGCCGGGCAACATCAGCGCCCTGGACGTGCTGCGGGCGATGGCGATGCAGCCGCGCTCGATGGAGGTGCTGCTGGCCGAGATCGACCGGGGACGCGGCTCGGACCCGCGGCTGGACCGGGCGATGGACGAGGTGGCCGGCTTCCTGATGGCGGCCTCCCGGGAGGCCCGCCGCGACCCGGCGGCGGTGGAGGCCGGGGCCCGCTGGATGGTGGAGCGCCTCGGTGTCGTACTCCAGGCGTCCCTGCTCGTGCGGCACGCCCCCGAACCGGTCGCCTCCACGTTCCTCACCACGCGGGTGGCCGGGGCCGGTGGCGTGCTCTACGGCACGCTGCCGGTGGGCCGCAAGGCCACCCGGCTGATCGTCGAGCGCTCACTTCCCGCATAACCGTCTCGACGGAGGGTGATCCGGGCTCACCTATGCTGTGACCCCCGCCATTCACGACCCGTCCGGGGAACGGACATATGGTCTCAACCGGCGCGTCGTCGGCCCCTCGCCCGGCACCCGGGCCCGCGAGCCGCAACAATGCACGTGTTTCCGGCGCGTCCCGCGACGCTGCGTGGCCCGCCGGTCGCACAACCATGCCAGTTGAAGCAGCAGACGCAGATTCGGGACGTTCATGGAGATCTGGCCAGGCCATCCTTACCCCCTGGGTGCCACCTACGACGGCGCCGGGACGAACTTCGCGGTGTTCTCCGAGGTGGCCACCGGCGTGGAGCTGTGCCTGATCGACGACCACGGCCAGGAGTCCCGGATCGCGCTCCAGGAGATCGACGGCTTCGTCTGGCACGGGTACCTGCCCAGCGTCGGCCCGGGCCAGCGGTACGGCTACCGGGTGAGCGGCCCCTTCGATCCCTCCACCGGCCAGCGGTGCAACCCGGCCAAGCTGCTGCTCGACCCGTACGCCAAGGCGATCGAGGGCCAGATCGACGGTGACGAGTCGCTGTTCTCCTACCGTTTCGCGGACGGCGGCGACGGCGGCGGCCCGCTGAACACCGACGACAGCCTGGGTCACACCATGCTCTCGATCGTGGTCAACCCCTACTTCGACTGGGGCAGCGACCGCCCGCCGCGCCGCGAGTACCACGAGACCGTGGTGTACGAGGCCCACGTCAAGGGTCTGACCATGACCCACCCGGGGGTGCCCGAGGAGATCCGCGGCACCTACGCCGCGATCGCCCACCCAGCGATCATCGACCACCTGCGCGACCTGGGCGTCACCGCGATCGAGCTGATGCCCGTCCACCAGTTCGTGCAAGACACCACGCTCACCGCCAAGGGGCTGTCCAACTACTGGGGCTACAACAGCATCGGCTTCTTCGCCCCGCACAACGCCTACTCCGCCAGCGGCCAGCGCGGCCAGCAGGTGCAGGAGTTCAAGGTGATGGTGAAGGCGCTGCACGAGGCCGGCATCGAGGTGATCCTCGACGTGGTCTACAACCACACCGCCGAGGGCAACCACCTGGGCCCGACGATCTGTTTCCGCGGCCTCGACAACAACGCCTACTACCGGCTCGTGGACGACGACAAGAGCCACTACTACGACACCACCGGCACCGGCAACAGCCTGCTCATGCGCAATCCGCACGTGCTCCAGCTGATCATGGACTCGCTGCGGTACTGGGTGCTCGACATGCACGTGGACGGGTTCCGCTTCGATCTGGCGGCCACCCTGGCCCGGCAGTTCCACGAGGTGGACCGGCTCAGCGCGTTCTTCGACATCATCCAGCAGGACCCGGTGATCTCGCAGACCAAGCTGATCGCCGAGCCCTGGGACGTCGGGGACGGCGGCTACCAGGTGGGCAACTTCCCGCCGCTGTGGACCGAGTGGAACGGCAAGTACCGCGACACCGTGCGCGACTTCTGGCGCAGCGAGCCGTCCACCCTGGGTGAGTTCGCCTCCCGCCTGACCGGCTCGTCCGACCTGTACCAGGACGACGGCCGGCACCCGATCGCGAGCATCAACTTCGTCACCGCGCACGACGGTTTCACCCTGCGGGACCTGGTGTCGTACAACGAGAAACACAACGACGCCAACGGCGAGGGCGGGGCCGACGGGGAGAGCCACAACCGCTCCTGGAACTGCGGTGTGGAGGGCGACACCAACGACGAGCACGTGCTCGCCCTGCGCTCCCGGCAGCAGCGCAACTTCATCCTCACGATGATGCTGTCGCAGGGCGTTCCGATGCTGGCGCACGGCGACGAGTTCGGCCGAACCCAGAACGGCAACAACAACGTGTACTGCCAGGACAACGAACTGGCCTGGATCGACTGGAAGATGGCCGGCCCGGACAACGAGCTGCTGGCCTTCACCGCGCGCGCCGTGGCCCTGCGGCAGGAGCACCCGGTGTTCCGCCGTCGCCGGTTCTTCACCGGCGCGGCCTCGCGCGGTGGCCAGAGCGCCGTGGGTGATATCGCCTGGTTCACCCCGGCCGGGCAGCCGATGGCCGACGACGACTGGCACCAGAGCTACGCCCGCGCCGTGGCCGTGTTCCTCAACGGCGAGCGGATCGTGGCGCCGGACAAGCGTGGTCGCAAGGTCATCGACGACTCGTTCCTGATCCTCTTCAACGCCCACTACGAAGACCTCCAGTTCACCGTGCCCACGGCCGAGTACGGCCAGTGGTGGACGGTTCTGCTCGACACGGCCGTCGACGACGTGACCCACGAGGACGGCGGCGACGCCTACGCCCCGGGCGAACTGGTGCACGTGGTGGCCCGTTCGGTGGTGGTGATGAAGCGGCCGACCATCGACGAGAACACCCCGCCGTCCCAGATGGCCACGTCCCGGCGGGGTTCCGGCGTCGGCGGCACCACCGTGCACACGAACACCGAGTCGGCGTCGGCCTTCGGCCGTCCGATCGACATGGGGCCGAGAAGCGCGCCCCGGCTCACACCGACTCCCGCTCCACGTGTTGGAAGGTGAAATACCAGGTGCCATCGGGGAACTCACCCATCTCGACCTACCGTTTCCAGATTCGCGACTCGTTCGGGTTCGAGGACGCCGGCGCCCGCGCCGGTTACCTCGCCCGGCTCGGCGTGAGTCACGCCTACCTGTCGCCGATCCTGCGGGCCACGCCCGGCTCCGCGCACGGGTACGACGTGGTCAGCCACGCCGAACTGTCCCAGGACGCCGGTGGCCGGCCGGCTTTCGACGCCATGGTCACCGCGCTGCGGGCGGCCGGGATCGCCGCGATCGCCGACGTCGTGCCCAACCACATGGCCACCCCCACCCCGGCCCGGCTCAACGAGCAGTACTGGTCGCTGCTGCGCTCCGGCCCGGAGTCGGAGTACGCGTCGTGGTTCGACGTGAACTGGGAGCCCGGCCGGATCATCGTGCCGGTGCTCGGTGACCGGCTGCCGAAGGTGCTCGCCGCCGGCGAGATCTCGGTGGACGACGGCGTTCTGCGCTACTACGACCACGAGTTCCCGATCCGGCCCGGCACCGAGAACCTGCCGCTGGAGGAGCTTCTCGCCCGGCAGTGGTACCGCCTGGCGTTCTGGCGCACCTCCGACGAGGAGCTGAACTACCGCCGGTTCTTCGACGTGACCACGCTGATCGCGGTGCGGGTGGAGGACCGCGCGGTGTTCGACGCCACGCACGCCCTGATCGCCGAGCTGGTGAGGAACGGCTCGCTGGAGGGTCTTCGGATCGACCACCCGGACGGCCTGGCCGACCCCCGGGGCTACCTGCGCGACCTGGCCACGGCCACCGACGGCACCTGGGTGGTGGTGGAGAAGATCCTGGAGGGCGAGGAGACGCTGCCCACCGACTGGCCGTGTGCCGGCACCACCGGCTACGACGCGCTGAACCGGATCGGCGGCCTGTTCGTCGACCCGGCGGGCGCCGCCCCGCTGACCGATCTGCTGACCGGCTTCACCGGCGACCGGCGCACGCTGGAGGAGATCGTCGAGGCGTCGAAGCGGCAGATCATCGACACCAGCCTGAACACCGAGGTGCGCCGGCTGGTCGACCTGCTGGCCGGGATCCGCGACGCCGAGCCGGCTTTCGCCGACTTCACCCGGCGCGGCCTGCACTCGGCGGTGGTCGAGCTGCTGGTGGCGATGGACCGCTACCGGGCCTACGTGGTGCCGGGCGAAGCCGCCCCCGCCGAGGCCGTCGAGACCCTGGAGCGGGCTCACGCGGTGGCCGCCGACCGGATCGCGCCGGAGTTCCGGCCCGCGCTGGACCTGGCGAAAGACCTTCTGCTCGACGGCGTGGCGGCCGGTGACGACCCGGTGCGGGCCGAGCTGGTCACCCGGTTCCAGCAGACCTGCGGGCCGGTGATGGCCAAGGGCATCGAGGACACCACGTTCTACCGCTACCACCGGCTGCTCTCGCTGAACGAGGTGGGCGGCGAGCCGGGGCATTTCGGGGTGTCCGCCGACGAGTTCCACGCCTTCGCCGGACGGCTGGCCCGGGACTGGCCGCTCACCATGACCACGCTCTCGACGCACGACACCAAACGCTCGGAGGACGCCCGGGCCCGGCTGGCCCCGATCAGCGAGGTGCCGGCGGAGTGGGCCGCGGCGGTCGGGCACTGGCACGAGCTGGCGGCGAAGTACCACTCCCCCGACGCGTCCACCGAGTACCTGCTCTGGCAGACACTTCTCGCGGTGCCGGACATCGACGCCGAGCGGCTCACCGCCTACCTGTCCAAGGCCACCCGCGAGGCCAAGCAGCTCACCACCTGGACCAGCCCGAACACGGCGTTCGACGAGGCGGTCGAGTCGTTCGCCCGGGCCGTGCTGGCCGACGCCGGGATCACCGGCTCGGTGCGGGAGTTCGGCGACCGGATCGCCCCGGCGGTGCGGGCGACGGTGCTCGGGCAGAAGCTCGTGCAGCTCACCATGCCCGGCGTACCCGACGTGTACCAGGGCACGGAGATCGTCGATGCGTCGTTGGTCGACCCGGACAACCGGCGTCCCGTGGACTACGCCCTCCGCGAGCGGCTGCTCACCACGGTCGAGTCCGGATCGCTGAGCAGCCTTGCGCCGCACGAACTTCTGGACGGCGAGAAGTTGCTGATCACCCAGGCCGCGTTGCACCTGCGGCGGGGGCACCCGGACTGGTTCACCGGTGGTGGGTACGGCGCCGTGCCCACCTCGTCGGAGCACGCCGTGGCCTTCGGGCGCGGTGCCGGTGACGAGGTCAGCGTGATCACCGTGGCCACCCGCCTGCCGCTCACCCTCCAGGAACAGGGCGGCTGGGGCGAGGCCGTGGTGGTGCTGCCGGAGGGCAACTGGCTGGACGCCCTGACCGGGGAGTTCGTGCAGGGCGGCCCGGTGAAGCTGGCCACCCTGCTGGACCGCTACCCGGTGGCGCTGCTCACCCGTCGCTGATCCTGACTCCGGCCCCCTCCGCCGAGGGGGCCGGAGCTCAGCGGGTCCGGGTGGCCAGCAGGGCCGCCAGCCGGGCCCGTTCCCGGTCCACGTCGAAACCCGCTGCGGGCCACTGCGGATCGACCTGCGCGAGGGCACCGATCAGCAGGCTCTGCACGGCCCAGCGGGCGTACCACTTCTTGTCGGCGGGCACCACGTACCAGGGCGCGGACGACGTGGAGCAGCGGGTCAGGGCGGCCTGGTATGCCTCCTGGTAGCCGTCCCAGAACGCGTGCTCGTCCAGGTCGGACGTGGCATATTTCCAGTACTTGTCCGGGCGGTACAGCCGCTTCTCCAGCCGGCGCAGCTGCTCGGCCGGCGAGATGTGCAGCATCACCTTGACCATGGTGGTGCCCTGCCCGGCCAGCTCGGCCTCGAAGGCGTTGATCGCGTCGTAGCGCTGCTCCCACTCGGCGCGGGGCACCAGGTCGTGAACGCGCACGATCAGCACGTCCTCGTAGTGCGACCGGTCGAACACGCCGATCAGGCCCGGGCCGGGCACCCGGGGCCGCACCCGCCAGAGGAAGTCGTGGGCCAGTTCCTGCGCGGTGGGCGCCTTGAACGCGGTGTGCCGCACGCCCTGCGGGTCGACGGAGCCGACCACGTGCCGCACGATGCCGCCCTTGCCGGAGGTGTCCATGCCCTGGATCACGAGCAGCAGCCGATCGTTGCCGGCGCCGGTGAAACCCGCTGCGAAAAGCCGCTCCTGGAGCCCAAACAGGGTCTGGGCCCCGGCCGCCAGGGCCGTCTCACCGGCGGCCCGGCCGGCCAGGAACCCCGGTGTGGCCGAGGTTTCCACGGTCGCCAGGTCGAACCCCGGCCCCACCCGCAGCATCTCGGCCAGGCGCCGGGGGTTCGCGGGCTCCTCGTCGTCCGTACGCTTCTTCGCCATCGTGGCCATGCCTCTCAGGTGCGGGAACGGCCGCCGAGCGCGGCGGCGACCGTGCGGGTGAGCCGGCGCGGCATCAGCCGGGACGCCGTCACCAGGGCCTTGTAACGCAGGCTCGGGATCGAGACCACGGCGTCGCGGTGCAGGTCTGCCAGACCCTGGTCGACCACGTACTCCGCGTTCAGCCAGAGCGCCTCCGGCGCCCAGGTCATGTCGATGCCGGCCCGGGCGTGGAACTCGGTGTGCACGAAGCCGGGGCACAGGGCCAGCACCCGCACGCCGGTGCCGCGCAGCCCGTTGGACAGGCCCTCGCTGAGCGCGATCACGTAGGCCTTACTGGCGGTGTAGGTGGATCCCCGGCCGGGGGTCAGCCCGGCCACGCTGGCCACGTTGATCACCCCGCCCGCGCCGCGCCGCTTCATGCCGGGCAGGGCGGCGTGGGTGAGCTCGACGACGGCGGTGACGTTCAGCTCCAGCTGGTGGTGCAGCCGGGCGAAGTCGGTGGCCCAGAACTCGCCCTGGCCCCCGATACCCGCGTTGTTGACGAGCAGGTCGACGGGGCGCGACTCGTCGGCGACCCGCTCCACCACGGCCCGGCGCTGGTCGGGCACGCCGAGGTCGGCGACGATCACCTCCGCGTCGTTTCCCAGTTCTTCGCGCAGCGCGGCGAGCCGTGCGGCGTCGCGGGCCACGAGTACGAGGTGGTAGCCGTCCTTGGCGAGCCGCCGCGCGAACGCGGTGCCGAGGCCGGCGGTGGGACCGGTGATCAGGGCGGTGGGCATGCCGTCACGGTACCGGTCCGCCCCGGCGGGTGGAGGGACCGAAATTCTGCCAGGCTGACCCCGTGCACGAGTTCACCGTCTGGGCGCCCGCCGCCTCCCGCGTCATGCTGCACCTGCCCGCCGCCGACCCCGACGGGTACCGGCGCGAGCCGATGCGCCGGGTGGCCGACCCGGCGCTGGGTCAGGAGGCCACACCCGACACCGACGGCTGGTGGCACCTGGCCGTGCCGGAGGCCGGGCACGGCACCGACTACGCCTTCGCGCTGGACGGCGGCGACCCCCGCCCCGACCCGCGCAGCGCCTGGCAGCCGGAGGGGGTGCACCGGCACAGCCGGGTGTTCGACGCCTCGCGACACGCCTGGGGCGACGCCGGCTGGAAGGGCCTGGACTGCCGGGGCGCGGTGTTCTACGAGCTGCACATCGGCACGTTCACGCCGGAGGGCACGCTCGACGCCGCCATCGGCCGGCTCGACCACCTGGTGCGGCTGGGCGTGCAGATGGTGGAGCTGCTGCCGGTCGCGGAGTTCTCCGGGGAACGCGGCTGGGGCTACGACGGGGTCGGCCTCTACGCCGTGCACCACGCCTACGGCGGGCCGGAGGCGCTCGCCCGGTTCGTCGACGCCGCGCACGGCAAAGGCCTCGGGGTCTGCCTCGACGCGGTATACAACCACCTCGGTCCGGACGGCAACTACCTGCGTGAGTTCGGGCCCTACTTCACCGACGCGCACACCACGCCCTGGGGCGACGCCGTCAACCTCGACGACGACGGCTCGCACGGCGTGCGGTCCTGGATCATCGACAACGCGCTGCGCTGGTTCCGCGACTTCCACATCGACTGCCTGCGGCTCGACGCAGTGCACGCGCTGGTCGACGCCTCACCGCGGCACCTGCTGGCCGAGCTGTCCGACCGGGTGGCGGCGCTGTCGGCCCAGATCGGCCGTCCGCTGGGCCTGGTCGCGGAGAGCGACCTGAACGACCCCTCCATGGTCGACCCGGTGGTGAACGGCGGGCGCGGCATGACCGGGCAGTGGGACGACGACGTGCACCACTCGATCCACGCCTTCATCACCGGCGAGACACAGGGCTACTACTGCGATTTCGGCACCTCGTCGGTGCTGGCCCGGGTGCTCACCGAAGCGTTCCGGCACGCCGGCGACTATTCCACGTTCCGCGGGAAACACTGGGGCGCACCGGTTTCGCCGGACCGGCACCGGGGCCACCAGTTCATCATCGCCACCCAGAACCACGACCAGGTGGGCAACCGGGCCACCGGTGACCGGCCGTCCGCGACGGTCTCCCCCGGCCGGCTGGCCGCCTCGGCCGCCCTCATGCTGACCAGCATCTACACCCCGATGCTGTTCATGGGCGAGGAGTGGGGCGCCCGCACGCCCTGGCAGTTCTTCACCGCCTTCGAGAACCCGGAACTGGCCGAGGCGGTGCGCAAGGGCCGCCGGGCGGAGTTCGGCTCGCACGGCTGGGCGCCCGAGGAGGTGCCCGACCCGCAGGCCCTCTCCACCCGTGACGACTCGGTGCTGAACTGGGCCGAGCCGGAGCAGGAGGCGCACGCGGCCATGCTCACCTGGTACCGCGACCTGATCGCGTTGCGGTCCGCCTCGCCCGACCTGCTCGACGACTCGTTCGACTCTGTCTCGGTGCAGTACGGCGACGCCTGGATCGCCATGCGCCGCGGCTCCTTCACCACCGTGCTGAACATCGGCGCCGAGCCCGCGCGGGTCCCGGTCCCGGCGGGTTCGGCGGCGCGGCTCACCTGGGGTTCGGTGGTGCTTGACGACGACGAGGAGACCGCGCTGGTGTCACCGGACTCGGTCGCGGTGTTGCAGGTGCGCGACTGAGGAGAACCCGGTCAGGCCAGCAGGCGTAGCAGCCTCTCCACCTCGCCGGCCACCGCCTGACGACCGGCAGCCACGTACTTCCGTGGGTCCACGAGCTGCTCGTCGTCTGCCAGCCTGCTCCGGATCGCCCGGGTGAACAGGCCGTTCAGGTGTGTGGAGATGTTCACCTTGACCAGGCCGGCGGCCACCGCCCCGGCCAGCTGCTCGTCCGGCACCCCGGACGATCCGTGCAGAACCAGCGGCACCGGAACGGTTTTCGCCAAGGTGGCGATCAGGTCCAGGTCGAGCACGGCGGTGCGCTCGGTCATCGCGTGCGAGCTGCCCACGGCCACCGCCAGGCTGTCCACGCCGGTGGCCCGCACGAAACGGGCGGCGTCGGCCGGGTCGGTGCGCACGCCGGGGGCGTGCACACCGTCCTTGCCACCCACCTCGCCGAGCTCAGCCTCCAGATGAACCCCTGCGGCGTGGCAGTATTCGGCCATGGCGGCGGTGCGGCGGAGGTTCTCGTCGTACTCGTCGTGGGAGGCGTCGAACATGACGCTGTGCACGCCCAGGCCGACGGCCTGCCGCACCAGGTCCTCGTTCTCGGCATGGTCCAGGTGCACCACGGCCTGCACCTTGGCCGCGCGGGCGATGGCCAGCGTGCCGGCCAGGATCGGTTCCAGGGCGCCGTGGTAACGCACACAGTTCTCGCTGATCTGGAGGATCACCGGCAACCCGGCCGCCTCCGCCCCGGCGACGACGGCCTCGGCGTGTTCCAGCAGGATCACGTTGAAGGCCCCGACTCCGTGGCCGTTCTCGCGGGCCTGTTCCAGCACTGCGCTCATCCCTGATCCCTCGGTCGTTCCCTGACTCGTCCTACTGGCCGGACCTCAGCCGTTCCTCGAACACCCGGACCTGGCCCGGGTCGACCTCTCCGGCCGTCGGCCGGAGCACCGCCGCCGCGCCCAGTGCCGCGGCCCGGCGCAGGCCGACGGCCGTCGGCTCACCCCGGACCCGGGCCAGCGCCAGCCCGGCGGTGGCCGCGTCACCGGCCCCGGTCGGATTGCCGGTAACTCCCCGCACGGCAGCCTGTTCCACCACGCTGCCGTCCGGGCCGAAGGCGATCAGCCCGTCCGCCCCACGGGAGACGACGACATCGCGGGCCCCGAGACGCTGAAGCAGCGCGACGGCGTCGCGGAGCCGGGTGCCCTCGCCGGCCGAATCCTCCCGGCCCGCCGAATTTTCGCGACCCGTCGGATGCCCCAGGGCCGCCGGCGCCTCCCAGCCCGCCGCCTCGATCGCCTCCGCCGCATTGGGTTTCAGCAGGTCGGCACCTGCCCGGGCCGCGGCCAGCAGGGCCGAGCCGGAGGTGTCGGCCAGCACCTGGGCACCGGCCTCCTGGACCGCCACCACCAGGCGCACGATCCACCCGGGACCGATCCCGGGCGGCAGCGAGCCCGCCACCACCACGACACCGCCGGGCTCGCAGTGCCTCACCGTCGCGGCGATCAGGGCCTCTCCCTCGGCCGCCGAGAGCTCAGGGCCGGGTTCGTTGAAAAGCGTGGGATGACCGGCCGGTTCGACCACCGCCACCGTGCTGCGGGTCTCCCCGGTCACGGCGACGACCTCGCACGGCAGCTCCTCGTCGTCCATCATTGACGAGATCCACCGCCCCGGCGAACCACCCAGCGGCAGCACGGCGACCGACGGTTCGCCGAGTGCGCGCAGCACGCGCACCACGTTGAGTCCCTTGCCGCCGGGACGCCGCGACACCCCGGAAACCCTCACGCTGTCACCAGCATCGAACGGCGGAACGTGATAGGTCACGTCCACCGCCGGATTCGGGGTGACGACGATCAGCCGAGCCATACACCTCTCCTGGCCACCCGGGACACCGCCGCGGACCCGGGGGCGAGATCCAGTTCCACCAGGTCAGCGGGCTCACCGGGCCGCAGCCCGTGCCCCCGCAGGCCGAACACGCCGGCGGCGGTCGCGCTCGACACGGCCACCACCTCGGGCAGCGGAATGTCCCGGGCGATCAGGCGACAGGCTGCCGTCATCAGCTCAGTGGTGCTGCCGGCCAGCGAGTTTCCCTCCACCAGCGTGGCCACGCCGTTGGACACCACCACCTCCGACCCGGCCAGGTCGTACGAGCCGTCGCCCAGACCGGTGGCCGACATCGCGTCGGAGACCAGCACCATCCGGCCGCCCGCCGCCCGCCTGGCCACGTCGAGCACCACGTCGCCGACATGCTCGCCGTCGGCGATCAGCTCCACGGTGACCCGGTCGTCGCTGAGCGACACCCCGACCGTGCCGGCCCGCCGGTGGTGCATCGGGGGCATCCCGTTGAACAGATGGGTCACCACCCGGGCACCGGAATCAATGGCCTTGCTGACTGTTTCGGCATCGGCGTCGGTGTGACCGACAGCGACCACCACGCCGCTGGAGACCAGCTCGTCGATCGCCTCGAAGGCGCCGGGCAGCTCCGGGGCGATGGTGACCATCCGCACCGCGCCGTCGCCGGCCGCCAGCAGATCGGCCACGTCCGCGCGGGAGGGCTCCCGCAGCAGACGCGGATTGTGCGCACCGCGCCGGGCGGGCGCCAGCCAGGGCCCTTCCAGGTGCAGCCCGGCCAGTCGCCCCTCCCGCACCAGCGGCGCGAGTTCCCGCACCCGGGAACGGGTGTCGTCGATCTCACCGGTGGCCAGGGAGGCGATCAGCGTGGTGCTGCCGGCCCGATGATGATGGTCGAGGGCGGGCTGCGGATCCACCCCGGGCGTGGCCAGGTCGATGCCCACGGCGCCGTGCACATGGGTGTCGATCGCGCCGGGCACCACCACACCAAGAATTTGGGACGGCGCCACCACCGGCTCACCGTCCCCCCGCTCCACCACCGCACCGTTCTCGACGCGCAGCCAGGCCGGGCCCTCCTGCCCGTCCGCCCCGACCAGGCGACGGATCCCGATCAGCCCGTCCAGGCGTCCTTCCGCAACCCCGCTCATGCGCCCTGCTCCAGATCGCTCAGCTGTCCCGAACCGCTCTGTCCTGCCCTGCTCCGGCCCTGCTCGAGGCTCTGGCCCTGCTCGAGGTTCTGGCCCTGCTCGAGGTTCTGGCCCTGCTCGAGACCGAGCAGAGCGGCGCCGACGGCCGCGGCGGCGTCACCGTGCGCGGCCGCCACCAGCCGGGGAATCCGCAGCCCCGGCAGCCGCCTGCGCAGTTCCTCGTCCAGGGGGTTCATCAGCTGCCGCCCGGCCAGCGCCAGGCCGCCACCGATCACCACGACCGTGGGCCCCACGGTGGCCGACAGCGCTGCCAGGGCATCGGCCAGAGCGGTCACGGTCTCGTTCCAGACCTGTTGCGACACAGCGCTTCCGCGTGCGGCGGCGGACGCCACCTCGCGGGCGCTGGCGACCCCGGCGCGCAGGGCGGTCGCCCGGGCCGAGGCCACCTCCTCCAGCCGCCGGCCGGCGAAGTCGCCGTGGGTGATCAGCAGCTGGCCGATCTCACCGGCCCAGCCTCCGGCCACGATCGGGCGTCCGCCGACCAGAACGGCCGCGGCGATCCCGGTCCCGATCGGCACGAACGCCACCACGCCCCCGGCCCCCGCGGCAGCACCGGTGCGGGCCTCGGCCACGCCACCGGCCCGCACGTCGTGCGACAGCGCCACCGGCACGCCGAGCCGTTCGGACAGCAGGTCGCGCATCGGCACGTCCCGCCAGCCCAGGTTGACCGAGAGCACGGCCAGGCCGCTCTCCTCGTCGACCACGCCGGGCACCGCGACCCCGACCGGAAGACCCGCGTCGCTGATCCCGGTGGTCAGGGCGTCGCGCACCTGGGCCACCGTGTCGGCCACACCCTTGCCGGTGGGGTCCGGGCTCGGGGTGGGCAGCCGGTGCACGGCCAGCACCGACCCGTCCTGCCCCAGCAGAACACCCTTGACCGAGGTGCCGCCGACATCGATGCCGATGGCTCTGGCTGTGCCGTTCATGCCATTCATGCTCCCGATCGTTCCACTCTCAGGAGAGAATGACCGAGCGGGTCAGCGAACGCGGGTTGTCCGGGTCCAGACCGCGCGCCTGGGCCAGGCCGATCGCGAACCGCTGAGCCACCACCAGAGCGGCCTGCGGGTCGAGGTCGTGGTGCACGAAGGTGGCGCCGGTCGCTGCCACGTCGTCGGTCAGCCCCTCCGGCACCGGGCCGAACGACCACACCAGCCGCCCCGGCTGAGCGATCGCGATCGGGCCGTGCCGGTAGTCCATGGCCGGGTACGACTCGGCCCAGAACTGCGCCGCCTCACGAGTTTTCAGACCAGCCTCGCTGGCCAGACCAATGGTCCAGCCGCGCCCGAGGAACGTCACCTGGTCGGCACCGAGCAGGTCGTCCACCGGAATCTCCAGGGCCACGCGGCCGTCGCGCACCAGGTCGTCCAGCACCGGGGCGTTGCCCAGCGAGCAGCGCAGCAGGGTGAGGGCGCTGGTGGCGAAGCGGGTCTGCACCACGGACTGCTCGTCGGCGAACGGCATGCCGACGGTGGCGTCGGCATGCCGCGCGGCGGGAGCGTCGGGCACCGCGGTGATCAGGGTGCTCGGCGTGGCGAGTTCCCGCAGCAGCTCGATGATCTCGGTGGTGGTGCCGGACCGGGAGATCGCCACCACCCGGTCGTACTCGCGGCCGGCCGGGTACTCGGAGCCGGCGAAGGCGTCGGTGACCCCGTCGCCCGCGGCCTCGCGCAGCACCGCGTAGCTGGCGGCGATGAACCAGCTGGTGCCGCAGCCGACGACCGCCACCCGCTCGCCGCGCCGCGGCAGGTCGTTGCTGACCGTATGGACGAGTTCGCCCGCCAGCTTCCATACTTCGGGCTGCGAGGCGATCTCGGCGTCGACGAAGGTGGTCATGCCCTCTTCCAGATGGTGTGACGACTAGTTCTGATCGTTCTTGCGCAATACGATCAGAATTGAGCAGAGCGAGTCAACCCCTCGCCTGTGAGAGCATGTGCGACCGCCCGGATGGAGAGAGATGACGGCCCAGCAGCGGCTCAACAAGGTTCTTGAGTTCGTCACCGAACGCGGCAACGTCTCGATCGCGGACGTCGCCGACGCGCTCGACGTGTCCGCCGCCACCGTGCGCCGCGACCTGAATCTGCTGGCGCAGCAACGGCTCGTCACCCGGACCCACGGCGGGGCCTCGGCCCTAGGCTCGGGCTACGAGCTGCCGTTGCAGTACAAACTGGTGCGCCAGGCCGACGGTAAGGCGGCGATCGCGAAGGCCGTGGCGGCGCTGGTGTCACCGGGCGACTCGGTGGGCCTGAACGGCGGCACCACGACCAGCGAGGTGGCCCGGGTGCTCGGGTCGAGCGAACGCCTGCTGGCCCGGGGCAGCACGCCGGGCATCACGATCGTCACGAACGCCCTGAACATCGCCTACGAGCTGAGCGTGCGGGAACACGTGAAGATCGTGGTCACCGGTGGGGTGCCGCGGGCACAGTCGTACGAGCTGGTGGGCCCCCTGGTCGCGGCGTCGCTGCGGGAGTTCAGCCTCGACCTGGCCGTCCTCGGCGTCGACGGCCTGACCGGCCGCTTCGGCGCCACCACCATTCACGAGGGCGAGGCCGAGGCCAGCCGCCAGATCGCCGCCGTGGCCCGCCGGGTGGTGCTCGCCGCCGACTCGACCAAGCTGGGCCGCACCACCTTCGCCCGTATCTGCCCCCTGGAACAGGTCGACACCCTGGTCACCGACCTGCCCCCCTCCCCCGACCTCACCGCCGACCTGGAATCCGCCGGCGTGAACATCGTGGTGGCCACCGCCTGAAACCCACGGCGACCGGCTGATTTCCGGCCGACCACCCCCTCTGCGTCGTTCCCGGGCCCCGGCGCGGAGCGGCGGCGCTTCTGCGTTGTGACACCACCCTGGGCGCCTGGGTGGTGTCAAACGCCGGCACATCCCCCCGAGCTCAGACCCACCCCGCCGTCCTGCCCAGCCGCGCCCACGCCCCACGCCCAGCGCCCCACGCCCAGCGCCCCACGCCCAGCGCCCCACGCCTCACGCATGCCCCACGCCCCGTGCCCGCACCCAGCGCCCCGCGCCCCGGGCCCCGTGCCCAGCGCCCCACGTCTCACGCACGCCCCGCACCCCGCGCCCCGCACCCCGTGCCCCGTGCCCCGTGCCCCACGTCTCACGTCTCACGCACGCCCCGCACCCCCGCACCCCGCACCCCGTGTCAACCGCCCCACGCCCAGCGCCAACCCGTCAGCGCCAACCGATCCGCGCCGTTCACGCCCTCTTGTGTTGCGTCCGCGTTACTTCTGGCCATCCGGCAGCAGAACCCCCCTAGGCGACCCGAGAATTCACCGCTACTGTCTATTCACGCTCATTCGGAGCCATGATTGGTCAAAATCGCTCAGGAGCCGCGCAGGATGGTCAGCTCAGGACTCTCGGTAGCCGTTGTCGGCTGCGGCGCCCGGTCGGTGATCGGGCTGCACGTGCCCGGGGCCCGTGCCGGGTCGCGGATCACGGCCGTGGTCGACACCTCGCCGGAGGGGCGGCGCCGGGGTGCGGAGATCTTCCCCGGGGCAACGGTTCTCGAGAGCGTCGAGGCGCTGGTGCGACTCCGGCCGGACGCCGCCCTGATCACCACGCCGGACCACACGCACGCCGACATCGCCGAGCAGCTGCTGCGGGCCGGCATCGCCGTGTACCTGGAAAAGCCTCTCGCCACAACGCTCGACGACGCCGACCGGGTGCTCCGGGCCGCCGCCGACACCGGCACCCCGCTCTACGTGGGGCACAACTTCCGGCACTCCGGCGTGGTCAAGGCCCTGCGCCGGGTGGTGGAAGGGGGCGAGATCGGCGAGGTGAAGGCCGTCTGGGTGCGGCATTTCGTCGGCAACGGCGGGGACTACTACTTCAAGGACTGGCACGCGGACCGGTCGAAGACCGGGACCCTGCTCCTCCAGAAGGCCAGTCACGACATCGACGTCGTCCACCATCTGGCCGGCGGATACACCCGTCAGGTGGTCGGGATGGGTGGCCTGGTGATGTTCGGCGGCATCACCGACCGGCGCGAGCGTCCGGGTGAGACGATGCCGGACTGGTTCTCGATGGACAACTGGCCGCCGGCGAGCCACACCGGGCTGAACCCCGTCGTCGACGTCGAAGACGTGTCGATGATGCTCATGACCCTCGACAACGGCGTGTTCGCGAGTTACCAGCAGTGCCATTTCACGCCGGACTACTGGCGCAACTACACGGTGATCGGCACCGAGGGCCGGGTCGAGAACTTCGGCGACACCGGCGGCGGCGTGGTCCGGGTCTGGAACCGCCGCCACCTCTGGCAGCCGTCCGGTGACGCCGAGTACCCGATCGAGGGCGTCACCGAGGGCCACGAGGACGCCGACCGGCTCACTATGGCCGAGTTCCTGGAGCACGTGGTCACCGGCGCCCCCACCCTGGTCTCGCCGGTCGCGGCCCGGGAGGCCGTGGCCGCCGGGGCCCTGGCCGCCGAGTCCCTCCGCCACGGCTCCGTCCCCCAGCACGTTCCTGACCTGCCCGTCCACGTTGTCCAGCACTTCTCCCGAAAAGGCTGATCGATGAACAACAATCTCTCCCGCCGCGGCATCCTGACCGGCGCTCTCGGCCTGGGCGTCATGATCACCACCGCGGCCTGCGGCGGCGGTGGTTCCGACGCCGGGGCCGAGGCGGCGGACTACACCGAGCCCGCCGCGGACATCACGGCCGATCTGACGTTCAGCCTGTGGGACCAGACCCAGGTCGAGGCACTCCAGCAGAACATCGCCTCGTTCCAGGAGAAGTACCCGAACATCAAGGTGACCATCAGCGTCACCCCGTTCGCCCAGTACTTCACCAAGCTCCAGACCCAGGCCAGCAGTGACACCCTGCCCGACCTGTTCTGGATGAACGGCCCGAACTTCCAGCTGTACGCGGGCAACGGCAAGATCGCCCCGATCACCGGACCGATCGAGGCCGGCGTCATCGACCCAGGCAAGTACCCCGAGGCCCTCACCACCCTCTACAGCCTCGACGACGTGCAGTACGGCGTGCCGAAAGACATGGACACGATCGGCGTCTGGGTGAACAAGGCGGTGTTCGAGAAGGCGAAGGTGGACCTGCCCGGGGAGGACTGGACCTGGCAGGAGTTCCAGTCCACGGCCGAGGCGATCTCGAAAGCCCTGTCCAAGGACGGCATCTACGGTGGCGCCGGCGGTATGGACGGCCAGACCACCTACTACAACACGATCTTCGAGTCCGGCGGCGAGGTGATCGCCGACGGTAAGTCCGGTTACGCCTCGGCCCAGTCGCAGCAGGGCATCAGCTTCTGGTCCGACCTGATCGCCTCCGGCGGCTCGCCGAGCTACGCGCAGTTGCTCGACACCACCGCCGACCAGTGGTTCGTCTCCGGCAAGCTGGGCATGTACTGGGGCGGAAGCTGGTTCCGCTCGGCGCTTTCCGGCACCGACATCGAGGACTCGATCACCGTGCTGCCGCTGCCCAGGGGTGCCCGGCAGGCCACGGTCATCCACGGTGTCGCGAACCTGGTGGCGGCCAACTCGCGGAACAAGCAGGCCGCCCACACCCTCCAGGCCTACCTGTCCGGGGCGCAGGCGCAGCAGCAGCTGGGCGAGGCCGGCTCGGTCATCCCGGCGTACGACGGCACCCAGCGCACCTTCGCCGAGTCCATGCCCGACGCCAACCTCCAGGTCTTCCTCGACGCCGTGGACTACGCCGTGCCGCTGCCGGTGAGCGCCGACACGGCCGCCTGGAACACCCTGGAGACGCAGTTGCTGCCCGACGCGTTCTCCGGTGCCAAGCCGGTGGCCGAGGTCACGGCCGACCTGGCCTCGCAGATGGACGCCGTGCTGGCGAAGGGGTAATTCTCGTGAGTTCCGTGACGTCACCTCCGGGCAGTGCCCCCGTCGTCCCGAAAGAATCAGGGACGACGAAAACCCGCCGTCCCCTGCGCCGCGACGGCATCTGGCCCTGGCTGTTCGTGGCACCGCTCGTGGGTGGCGTCGCGGTGTTCTACCTGTGGCCGATCATCCAGACGGCCTGGTTCTCGCTGACCGAGTTCGGGGTGTTCGGCGGAACCACGTTCACCGGCCTGAGCAACTACCAGGAGCTGTTCGCCGACCCGGACCTGTACAAGTCCATCGGCAACACCCTGCTCTACACCGTGATCGTGCTGCTGAACATCCCGATCGCCCTGGTCGTCGCAAGCCTGCTGAACACCCCCGGGCTGCGGTTCGCCGCCGTCTACCGGGTGCTCTACTTCCTGCCGTACGTGGCCATGCCGACGGCCGTGGCGATGGTCTGGCGGCTCATCTTCAACGGCGACTTCGGGCTGCTGAACTACGTTCTCGGCTGGTTCGGCATCGACGGCCCGTACTGGATCAGCACCCCGGGCGCGGCCGTCGTCGCGGTCTCGATCGTCGGCCTGTGGTCCTCGGTCGGCTTCTCGGTGATCGTGCTCGGCGCGGCCCTCAAGCAGATCCCGCCGGAGCTGTACGAGGCGGCCGAACTCGACGGTGCTTCTCGCTGGCGGCGGTTCCGGGCGATCACGGTGCCCCTGGTCACGCCCAGCATCGCGTTCCTGTCGGTGGTCACGGTGATCGCCGGGTTCCAGCTGTTCGACCTGCTCTTCGCCGTCCTCGGCAACTCGTACAGCAACCCCACGATCTACGACAGCATGTCGCTCGTCTACATGTTCTACGAGGCCGGTTTCGTGACGAACGAGAAGGGCCTGGCCGCCGCGGTGGCCATGGTGGTGCTCGTCCTGGTCGCCCTGGCCACGCTCGTGCAGTTCCGGCTCCAGAAGAAGTGGGTGCATGTTGACTAGGCCCGTCGGTCCCCGCCGGAACAACATCGTCGTCCACCTGGCCCTGATCGCCGGGGCACTGGTCATGATGTTCCCGTTCGTCTGGCAGATCCTGATGAGCCTGTCGACGAACGCCGAGGTGCAGTCGGTGACGCCGCACCTGTGGCCGCACGAGCTCCAGTGGGGCAACTACGCCGAGGTGTTCCGCCAGCTGCCCTTCCTGCACCAGCTGCGCACCAGCGCGCTGATCACCGTGATCCGGGTGCTGGCCCAGATCGCGTTCTGCACCCTGGCCGGATATGCCTTCGCCCGCATGCACTTCCGGGGCAAGGGCGTGATGCTGGCCGCCGTGCTGTCGATCCTCATGGTGCCCTCGCAGGTCTACCTGCTGCCGCAGTACCAGATCGTGCAGGACCTGGGCCTTCTCGGCAGCCTGACCGGCCTGCTGCTGCCCGGGCTGTTCAGCGCGTTCGGCACGTTCCTGATGCGCACGGCGTTCCTGGCGCTGCCGGCCGAACTGGAGGAGGCGGCCCGGCTGGACGGCGCGAACCCGTTCCAGGTGTTCTGGCACGTCATGCTGCCGCTGATCCGGCCCAGCATCAGCGTTCTCGCGATCACCTCCACGCTCTGGTCGTGGAACGAGCTGCTCTGGCCGCTGGTGGTCACCACCAACAGCGACGACATGCCGCTCTCGGCGGGCCTGGCCACGCTGATCAACGATCGCACGGTGAACTACCCGGTGGTGCTGGCGGCCAGCCTGCTGGCGACAGCCCCGGTGCTGATCCTGTTCATCGCGCTCCAGCGCCGGGTGATCGACGGGCTCGCCACCTCGGGCCTCAAGTAGAACGACCATCAGGGACGCCGCTGGGCGGGCCGGATCTCCCGGCCCGCCCAGCGGTTTCACAGCAGTTCGGTCACACCTCTTCGAGCAGCAGCGTCACCCGGCCGGGCCGGGCGGCGAGCCGGTAGCGCGGCAGCACGCCCGGTCCGCAGGTGGCCGTGCCGACGCCGGACTGGAACAGGTCGACCGACAGGTGGGTTCGGCCGTCCGCCTCCAGCTCGTGGTGATGTGCCGTGGTGGACAGCACCTTCCGGCTCCACGGCGACACCGTCACCGCCACCGAGCCGTCGGGCGTGTCCGCCGACAGCACCGTCACCCGGAGCGTTCCGCCGTCCGTGACCACGGACGCCTCGCGCACCCCCGCCCGGGCCCCGCTCTCCTGCGGCTTCACGTGCGGCGTGTACAGCTCGCCGGCCGCGACCGTGTGCCGCCCGGTGAAGCCCCCGGCGGCCAGGTCCGGGTACGACGGGCCCGGCCCCCGCCCCAGCCAGGACAGCTCCCGCGGCGCCGCGTCGATCACGAAGTCCAGCCCGAGCCGCGCCCACTCGACCGGCCAGGTGCCGATCGGGGTGAGCGTGACCTCCACCGTGAGGGCCTTGTCCGCCACCCGGCGCCAGACGAACTCGCCGTCCACCGAGAAGTCCCGGCCGGCCGGGGCGGTGCGGGTCGTCACCCGCAGCGCGTCCTCGCCCCACGCCGACGACACCACCCGGGTGCGCGTGCGGTCGAGACCGGCCACGTGCCAGCGCTCGGCGTAGGGCGGCAGGTCCCGCTCGTCCCACCCGGGGTACCGGTCGTTGTCGGTGGGCGCCCGCCAGATGCCGACCTCGGGCCCGTCCAGGCGCAGACCGCCCAGCGAGCGCAGCCGCAGCGACACCGCGTCGAACGAGTCATCGGCCGGGGCAACGGCTTCCACCGGCTCCTCGGCCTGGTTCAGCCACACCCGCTCGCCCCGGCCGACCACGTGGCCGGCCCCGGCCCACGCCGTGTCGTGCGCGAGACGTGCCTCCACGGTCACGATCTCGGGCAGTTCGAGGGCCGCCAGCTCGTCCGGGAACGGCACCACGACCACCTCGCCCGCCGCCACCGGACCGGTCTTCAGCTCACCGGAGTCCAGCTCGCCGTCCTGCGCAGAGATGGCCGTCCAGGTGAACGTGAGGCCGCCGAGATCGGCGAAAGCGTAACGGTTCTCGATGCGCACGGCGTCGTCCAGCACGGTGATCCGGGCCGGCGAGTACCAGTGGGCCAGCGCCACCAGGCCCGGCCGCACCTCGCGGTCCGGCCCGACCAGCCCGTCGATGACGAAGTTGCTGTCGTGCACGTCCTCGCCGAAGTCGCCTCCGTAGGAGTACACGCCGTCGGAGCCGAGCCCGTGCTCGATCCACTCCCAGACGAAACCCCCGGCCAGGCGCGGGTACTGGTCGAACAGCTCCTGGTACTCCTGCAACCCGCCGGGCCCGTTGCCCATCGCGTGCGCGTACTCGCACTGCATGAACGGCAGCGAGCGGCGGTGCAGCTGGGCCGCCGTGGCGTCGAAGGGCGCGGGTGAGGCGATCTCCTCGCCGATCGAGCGCACCTCCTCGAACGAGGCGTACATCCGGGAGTACACGTCGACGTACGTGCTGCTCCAGTCGCCTTCGTAGTGGATCAGCCGGGAGGGGTCGAACGCCCGGGTCCAGGCCGCCATCGCCTCCAGGTTGGTGCCGGTGCCGGCCTCGTTGCCCAGCGACCAGATCACCACGCTGGCGTGGTTCTTGTCCCGGTGCACGGTGCGCTGCATCCGGTCCAGGTAGGCGTCCCGCCACTGCGGGTCGGCGCTGGGGTTGAGCCGCCAGCCGATCTCCTCGAAACCGTGTGTCTCCAGGTCGCACTCGAGCACGACGTAGAGCCCGAGCTCGTCGGTCAGCGCGAGCAGGTCCGGGTGCGGCGGGTAGTGCGACGTGCGCACCGCGTTCACGTTGTGCTGCTTCATCAGCAGCAGGTCCTGCCGCATCCGCTCGGGCGAGGCCACCCGGCCGCGCAGCGGGTCGTGCTCGTGCCGGTTGACGCCGCGGAACTGGATCGGCTCGCCGTTGACCAGCAGCACCGAGTCGCGCACCTCGATCCGGCGGAAACCCAGCTCCAGCGTGACGGTCTCGTTCTCGGCCTCGAGCGTGGCGGTGTACAGCCGGGGGTTCTCGGCCGACCAGGGCTCCACCACACCGACCCCGATGACGCCGCCGTCGGTGGCGTCCAGGTCGACGTCCAGCTCGGGGATCCGCAGCCGCACCGCCGAGGACGCCTCGACGAACAGGTCGACGGTGCCGGTGCCGTCGGCCGCCTCGTAGTCGGTGACCGTGAAGACGTCCCAGATTCCGCCGGCCGGGGTGGCGACCAGCTCGACGTCGCGGAAGATGCCGGGCATCCACCACATGTCCTGGTCCTCCAGGTAGCTGGCGTCGGAGAACTGCGCCACCCGCACCGCGAGCAGGTTGCCGTTCTCGCGCAGCCGGCCGGTCACGTCGAACTCGTGGGTCAGACGGCTGCCCCGGGTCTCGCCCAGCAGCTCGCCGTTCAGCCAGACCTCGGCGGCCGACTCGATGCCGTCGAAGCGCAGCACGGCGCCGTCGGTGAACGTGGCCCCGGCGTCGAAGGTGAGCCGGTAGTCACCGATCGGGTTCTCGTCCGGCGGGTTGGGCGGGTCGATCGGGAACGGGAACCGGGTGTTGGTGTAGGCGGGCTTCCCGTGTCCTTCGAGCACCCAGTGGGCGGGAACCGTGATGCCGGTCCAGTCGTCCCCCTCGGTCCAGGCGGCGTCACCGGTGTTCCAGCCGTCCTCGGGTGCCACCGCGAGGCCCCGGGACAACCGGAACCGCCAGGTTCCGTTCAGGCTCTGACGCGGGGCGGAGGAGTGCAGGCGGGCGCGAGGAGGGCGGGCTCCGGTGCCGGGCCCCTTCCGGGCGATGTTCATGCCGGTCAGGTTCTCAGAGTGGCCTGCGGGCACTGATGACCGGGGTGGGCGGACGTGACAGGATCGGGTGCGTGGCCCAGACCCCCGACACCGCCCTGCCGCCCGCCTTCGCCGAGATCGTCGACGACTTCCATGCGCTGGAGCAGCGCAACCGGCTGGAGCTGCTGCTGGAGTTCAGCCGCGAGCTACCCGCCCTGCCGGAGAGGTATCTCGGCGACCACGACGCGATGGAGGCGGTCACCGAGTGCCAGTCACCGGTGTTCGTCAAGGTCGAGGCCGGTCCCACCCCCGCCGACCCGGCCCGGGTCTTCTTCGACGCCCCGGCCGAGGCGCCCACCACCCGGGGGTTCGCGAGCATCCTCGCGGCCG
Source organism: Kineosporia corallincola (assembly GCF_018499875.1). Classification (GTDB taxonomy): domain Bacteria; phylum Actinomycetota; class Actinomycetes; order Actinomycetales; family Kineosporiaceae; genus Kineosporia; species Kineosporia corallincola. The sequence continues at coordinate 510,477 of NZ_JAHBAY010000003.1, forward strand.
GGCTGGAAGGGCTGAGCGGTCAGGAGATCCTCGACGTGCCCGACGACGTCCCGCACCGGCTCGGCCTGACCGAGGCGGTCAGCCCGCTGCGCCTGCGCGGCATGGCCGGCATGCTGGCCCGGATCAAGCGCCAGGTGAGGGAGGGCACGGCCTCGTGACCGTGCTCCAGCTCCTGCTCCCCGGCCGCGCCGAGGTGGGCAACCTGACCACCGACCCGGAGCCCACGGTGCAGGCTCTGGCCGACCTGTACGCCTACCCCGAGCCGGTGCCGGTGCGGGGCTGGGTGCGGGCCAACATGGTGAGCACCCTGGACGGCTCGGCGAGCGGACCGGACGGCGTGTCCGGCACCCTCGGCGGGGCGGTCGACAAGGCCACTTTCGGCGTGCTGCGGGGTCTTTCAGACGTCGTGCTGGTCGGCGCGGGCACCGTACGGGCAGAGAACTACGGCGCCCCCACCGCGGATCCGGCGTTCGCCGAGCGCCGCCGGGCGCGCGGCCAGCGCCCGGCGCCGGCGCTGGCGGTGGTCACCCGCAGCGGTGACGTGCCCACCGGCAACGGCGTGTTCGAGGGTTCCTCCCCCACCTTCGTGATCACCACCGCCCGGGCCGACCTGGCCCGGCTGCGCGACCTGGCCGGCCCGGACCAGGTGATCGTGGCCGGCGACGACGACGTGGACACCGACGACGCCGTGCGGGTGCTGGCCGGGCGCGGCTACCGGCGCATCCTGCTGGAGGGCGGCCCGTCGCTGCTCGGGCACTCCCTGGCCGCGGGCACGGTGGACGAGCTGTGCCTGACCTGGGCCCCGGTGCTGGTGGCCGGGTCGGGCCCGCGCATCGCGGTGGGCCCGGGCGCCGACGTCACGGCCCGCCCGGCCCATCTGATCGCGGCCGGCGACGTGCTGCTCGGCCGCTGGCTGGTGCAGCACGTCCCGAACAACTAGCGCGTCCTCACAGGCGCAGCAGGAACCGGGCCACCGCCGACTCCCAGGCGGTGGCGTCCACGTTCCACTCCTTGCAGTGCCGGGCGCCGTCGATCGACATGTAGGTGGCCAGGTCCGGCCGGGCCTCGGCGAACTTCTCCGACGGCCCGGACGGCACGTACTCGTCGTCCCTGCTGTGGATCAGCAGGATCGGGTGCTTCACCTCGGCCGCCCGGCTGACCCAGTCCAGCCGGTCCAGGTCGACCGGGGCCTCGGTGCCCGCCAGCCGCCAGGCCGAGCGGTGGGACAGCACGCTCTGCCCGAGCCGGCCCACCGCCGGTGGCACCCGGTTCATCCGGGCCTGGTGGGCCAGGGTGTCGCGCCAGTCCATCACCGGGGCGTCGAGCACGATGCCCTTGACCCGGTCGGCCGTCCACGACCGCGACACCGTCTGCATGACGATCGCCCCGCCCATCGACCAGCCGAACAGCACCACCTCCTCGGCGCCGTGCTCGGCGGCGTAGACGATCGCCGCCTCCACGTCGCGCCACTCGGTGTCGCCGAGGTGGTAGCGGGCCGGGGGCAGCGTGCCCAGCGGCAGCCCGGCGGTGGTGCGGTAGCCCGCCACCAGCGAGGTCACGCCCAGCCGGTGCAGCACCGGCAGCGCCCGCAGGCACTCCTCCCGGGTGGCCCCGCGGCCGTGCACGAGGATCGCCCAGGTGCTGCCGGTGGGCGGCAGGGCCGCCTGCTCGCTCGCCCGGGCCCGGCGGCCGGGCCGCACGCCGGCCACCGCGGTGGTGCCGCGGGCCGACGCCGTCACCCGTTCGTCCTGGTTCAGCCGGGCCCCGGGGACCAGCCAGCCGTGCAGGGTGGAGTCGCCCTCGATCACCACGTCGGCGTAGGGCAGGCCGAGCGCCGAGGCCGGGTCACCGGCGTAGAAGTACTGGTTCAGCCGTGCCTTGCCGGCCCGCAGCCGCCCGGAGTCCAGGCCGATCAGCGGCCGCTGCACGGTGCCGGCGGCGGTGTCGTACCGTGACACCTCGCCCAGCCGCGCGTGGCTGCGGCCGCCGTCCTGCCACAACCCGTACCGGCCGGGCATCGTGGTGTCGGCGTCGGCCTTCAGCGTGACCACGCCGTTCGCGACCGACACCACCTCGACGCTCTCCGGTTTGTTCGCGTCGGGTGTGACCACCCGCCGGGCGAACACGGTGGCGGCGGTGGCGGCGGCCACGCCCGCCGCGACGGCCGACGAGGCCCCGGCCACGGCGGCAGCGAGGGCCAGCCGCCGCACCCCGTCCGGCAACTGCTGCCCACCGCGCGGGCTCATCGGACGACTCCAGCGGTCTCCGCAACGCTCATGCCCCCAATTCTGCCGACCGAACCGGACGACAGCGACGCCGGACCCCCGCAAGTCCCGCCGATTTCCCGGCGGCCGGGGGTCACGGGTGGTAGCGGGCACCGGTGCCGGGCGGCCACTAGGCTGGTCAGGTGACTGACACTGCGTCGATCCTGGTCCTGACCGAAGTCGCGCTGAGCGAGGAGGACGCGGTCCGCCTGACCTCGGTGCACGCCGATGACGAGGGCGACCGCCCCCGGTACCACCTGCTGGTACCGGCCGACGTGGAGCGGAACCTGCTGGCCGACGTCCTCGATCATCTGAGCCTGTTCGAGCTGCGCGCGGCACTGGAGGCGGTGCGCCGCGACGACGAGCCCACCCGCACCGAGGCCACCACCGCCCTGGCCAAGTCGCTGACGGCGTTCGTCGCGGCCGGCGTCACGGCGACCGGCGAGGTGATCGAGGGTGACCCGGTGGCGGTGCTGGAGAAGCAGGTCGGCCTGGGCGGCCCGACCCGCGAGGTAATGATCGTGACCCGCCCGCACGCGGTCGAAGACACCTTCCACACCGACTGGGCCTCCCGGGCCCGGGAGTCGCTCGGGGTGCCGGTGCTGCACGTCTACGCGGGCAGCAGCTTCCTCGGCTGATTTTTGGACGACGAAAGAGCCCGCTCCGCTCCCGAACTCGGGAGGGGGCGGGCTCTTTCCGGTCAGCTGCCGCGGCTCACCGCCGCGACGGGATCAGCGTCCAGCCGAGGGCGAACAGCACGAACGCCGACAGCATCGACAGGTTGCTGAACTGCGCCGGCGCGTCGTCGATGCGCAGGGTGGCCAGGCCCAGCCAGATCGCCAGCACGATCACGATGGCGGGCAGACCGGCCGAACCCGGATCGGTACGGAAGGCGGCCATCTGGGCGGCCCAGGGACGCGGCCGCACCGAGGTGCGCGCGTGCGTCGGGTCGCTGTCGTCCACCACCTCGACCACCTCGACCTCGGTCTCCCGGGGCATGCCGCGCAGGATCAGCTGGATCCCCTGGGCGACCATGATTAGGGCCGCGATCAGTGCGGGAATCCGCAGCATCATGCCGGCGCCGTCGGCCTGCTGGTCCGAGACCCCCAGCAACAGGCCGAGAATCAGGACCGCCGCACCGAAACCGATACGGCCCGGCGACGACACGGTGGCCGTGCGGGTGGTCGGCACCGGGGGCGACACCGGCCCGTCCCGGTCCACGTCGCGGTAGGCCGGGTCGCGGTAGGCGGAGTCGCGGTAACCCGGCTCGCCGTAACCAGGCTCACGGTGGCCCGGGTCGGAGGCGACCGGCTGACGGTAGCCCGGGTCCGGAGCGGCCGGTGCCGCGGACGGCTCGCGGTGAACGGGCCCGGAAGCGGCGGTCTCACGGTAAGCGGGCCCGCCAGCGGCGGTCTCACGGTAAGCGGGCCCGGAGGCGGCGCTCTCTCGGTAAGCGGGCTCGCCGGCGGCACTTTCGCGGTACGCGGGATCGGCGGGCTCGCGGTACCCCGCCTCGCGATACCCCGGCTCCCGGTAGGCCGGGTCGCCGTAGGCGGTTTCCTCGGTCGCGGTGGCGGCCGGTGCCTGCTGCTCGGTGCGCACCGGCGCGACAACGGCCGCGGGCGGCACCTCTTCGTGCAACGGCTGGTCGACCGGCGGGCCCTTCACCGGCTGCTGGAGTGAGTCCCTCATCGGACGGGACGTGGGGGGACCCGACCTCTGGGCATTGGTCTCGCTGCTCATGTCAACTCCCCGATACGGTGAGCATTCTTCCGGCGACTCCCAGCCAACGTACGGCCGAACGGGTGAGGCCGAAACTCGAGAGGTCCCGGCCCGGTCACCGGCCGCGACCGGCCTCCGGGGACACGGGCGGCGGACCCTACGCTGTCGAGGGGAGCCGGGAACGCCCCGGACCCCGGCACTGTTGAGGTGGTCATGGCAACCAACGGCACGAACCGGATCTACCCGCTCCAGCTCACCAACGACGAGTGGCGCGAGAAGCTCACGGCCCAGGAGTACCAGGTGCTCCGCGAGGCCGGCACCGAGCGGGCCTTCACCGGTGAGTACTGGGACGACACCACCGAGGGTGTCTACAACTGCCGCGCCTGCGGCGTGGAGCTGTTCCGCAGCACCGAGAAGTTCGACAGCCACTGCGGCTGGCCGTCGTTCTTCGCCCCGGCCGCGGAGGGCAAGGTCGAGTACATCGAAGACACCACGCTGGGCATGAAGCGCGTCGAGGTGCGCTGCGCCAACTGCGGCTCGCACCTGGGCCACGTGTTCGAGGGCGAGGGCTACGCCACCCCGACCGACCAGCGGTACTGCATCAACTCGATCAGCATCCGGCGTGAGCCGCTGAAGGGCTGAGTGGCAGTATCACCGGGTGACCGGCGACCAGTTGCACCGTGCCCCGTGGGGCGAGATCGACCCGCACACGCTCTACCGGCTGCTGAAGCTGCGGGTGGACGTGTTCGTGGTCGAGCAGGAGTGTCCCTACCCCGAGCTCGACGGGCGTGACCTGGAGTCGGGGTCGGAGCACCTGTGGTTCTCCGACGCCGACGGCCCGACCGCCTACCTGCGCACGCTGACCGACCCGGACGGTGCGCTGCGCATCGGCCGGGTCTGCACCCGCGCCGACGCACGCGGCCGGTCGCTGGCCGGGAAACTGATGACGACGCTCCTGGCCGGCACCGACGACGGCCGGGACGTCGTGCTCGACGCCCAGGCCCACCTCAGCGGCTGGTACGCCCGGTTCGGGTTCACCGCCGACGGGCCGGAGTACGTCGAGGACGGCATTCCGCACGTCCCGATGCGCCGGCCCGCCGGTCAGGCGGTCACGGCAGAGCGGTGACCAGCTCGCGGATCTCCCGGCGCGGCCCGGTGAAGAACGGGATCTCCTCGCGCACGTGCCGCCGCGCCTCGGTGGCCCGGAAGTCACGCATGAGGTCGACGATCCGGTGCAGGTCGTCGCACTCGAACGCGAGCAGCCACTCGTAGTCGCCGAGCGCGAACGCCGACACCGTGTTGGCCCGCACGTCCGCGTAGCCGCGGGCGGCCTTGCCGTGGTCGATCAGCAGCTGACGGCGCTCCGCCTCGGGCAGGATGTACCAGTCGTAGCTGCGCACGAACGGGTACACGCAGATGTAGCCGCGTGCCTCCTCACCGGACATGAAGGCCGGCACGTGACCCTTGTTGAACTCGGCCGGGCGGTGCAGGCCGACGTTCGACCAGAACGGGCGCAGGTACTTGCCGAACTCGGTGCGCCGCAGGTCTTTGTAGGCGGCCTGGAGCTCGTCCACCGAGTCGGCGTGCCACCAGACCATCAGGTCGGAGTCGGCACGCATGCCGGAGATGTCGTAGATGCCGCGCACGGTGATGCCCCGGCCGGCCAGGCCGGCGAAGAACGCCTCCACCTCGTCGGTCAGCGCGGCGCGGTCGTCGGGCAGCCGGTCCGCGGCGAACACCGACCACATCGTGTAGGTGATGGTGTCGTTGATGGCGCCCGTGTCCGGGGTTGCGGTTTCAGTCTGGCTCATTCTCTGATTCTCTCGTGTCAGACCCGTGGCCCCGCGGCCAGGGTGCGCAGGTCGATGCGCATGCTCGCATCCAGGTCGTGGACGGCCCGGTCGGCCGCGGCGATACACGCCGGAATCCCCACCCCGTCGAACGCCGCCCCGCAGACCGCCAGGCCGGGAACCCCGGCGACGGCCTCGCGGATCCGGTGGATCCGGTCCAGGTGCCCGACCTCGTACTGCGGCAGCGAGTCGTCCCAGCGCACCACCCTGGTCTCGTCCGGGCGCACGTCCCGGCCGATCACGTCGCGCAGCTCGGCGACCGCCAGGTCGGCCAGCTCCGCGTCGTCGCGCCGCAGCACCGACTCCTCCCGGGCCCGGCCCAGTGACAGCCGCACCACCAGGTGCCGGGCGGCGTTCTCGTCGCTGACCCACCGCCACTTGTTCGAGGAGAAGGTGGCGGCCTTGATCAGCCGGCGCTCCACCGGCGGGATCAGCAGCCCGGTGCCGGTCAGGCCGTCGAGCTGCTCACGCGGCACGGCGGCGGCCACCACGGCCACGCTCGCCGTCTCCATGCCGCCGAGTTCCCTTGCCGCCGAAGGCACCTCGGCACCGAGCAGGCGTGAGGCGGCGGCCGGCGGCACGGCCAGGATCACGCCGTCGGCGTCGAGGAACTCCGGCACGTCCGCGGTACCGGTCTCCAGCCGCCAGCCGTTCTCGGTGCGGGTCAGGCCGCGCACCGGGACGCCGGTGCGGACCTGCGCCCCGGCCTGTTCCAGGCGCTCGGCCAGGATCAGCGGGAGCCGTCCCACGCCACCGCGCAGACCGGCGAACACCGGCCCGCCGGACCCGGCCTGCTGCACCGGGGCCGACCCGTCGAGCAGCGGCCGGCCACCGCGGGCACGCTGCCACAGGGCGGGCACGGTGGCCTGGAGCGACAGCCGGTCGGCGTTGCCGGCGTAGACCCCGCCGAGCAGCGGCTCGACCAGCCGGTCCACCACGGCCCGGCCCATCCGGTAGGTCACCCACGACGCCACGTCGATGTCCTCGGTCAGCCGGAACGCCTCGCGGCGCCCCTCCTGGCCCACCCGGGCGACCTCTTCCTCGTCCAGGATCCCGGCCAGCCCGGCCAGCCGGGACCGGTCCACGGGCACGCCCATCACGGTGCCGGCGGGCAGGGGGAAGAGGGTGCCCCGGGAGAGCACCGAGGCCGACGCCGCGCGCGGATGCACCACGTCGTCGTCCAGCCCCAGTTCCCGCAGCAGCCCGACCGCCTCCGGCCGCCGGGCGAGCATCGACTCGGCGCCCAGGTCGGCCGTCACCTCGCCGACCTGACCCACCGCGAGCTTGCCGCCCACCGTGCCGGAGGCCTCCAGCACCAGCACCTCGGCGGCGTCACCGACCTGCCGCACCAGGCGCCAGGCGGCCACCAGACCGGAGATGCCACCGCCGATCACGACCAGCCGCCGGGAGCCGGGGGCCCCGGGCGGGTCCTGCGGCGAAATCCGTGTGCCGTCCTGGTTGCCGTCAGACACGACGACACCGTCCCTTCCTCATACCCCGATCCTCTCTGATGACCCTGTACCCGGGGCCAGGGCCGAACGACCCGTCCGCCTCGCCCGCGATGTGGCGTCCCGGCCGGGTACGAACGGATTTCGTTACCCGATCATGACCTGCCGGGCGCAACCGCCCACGAGGACGGCCCGTCGAACCGTCCGCCGGGCCACGAGGGGCCGGCGGGAACCGGGGAGGGGCCGGCATGACCACAGGGAAGACGTTACGAGGTGCGGTGCTCGCACTCGCACTGGGTCTGGCGTTCGGGCTCGGTGGGTGCGGCGCCGGCGACGAATCGATGTCGGGCGGCGCGAGCGGGGTGATGGCGGACGACGCCTCGGTGTCCGCGCGGGACGGCGCGAAGGGCGCGGGCTCCTCGTCGTCCACAAGCGGTTCCGCGGTGGACGTGGCCTCCACGGTGACCGGCACGCAGCAGATCCGGACCGCACGGGTCCGCCTCACCGTGGAGCACGTCGACGAGGCCGCCACCCGGGTGCGTGAGCTCGCCACCGGCCTCGGCGGCCTGGTGCAGAAGGAGGACACGGTGACGGAACCCGGTGAGGAGGGCGACAGTTCGGAGATCACCGTCCGAGTGCCGGCCGACCGGCTGGACACCGCGATCGGGCAGCTGGACTCCCTCGGCCGGCGCGACGAGATGAGCAGCACCAGCAAGGACGTCACCACCCAGGTCGCAGACCTGGACAGCCGGGTGGCCAGCCAGGAGAAGTCGGTGGAGCGGCTGCGCGCCCTGCTCGACGAGGCCACCTCGGTGAAGGACGTGATCGCGATCGAGTCCGAGCTGGCCACCCGGCAGGCCGATCTGGAGTCGCTCCAGGCGCAGGCCCGCGCGGTGGCCGACAAGGTGGCGCTGTCCACGCTGGTGGTGCGGCTCGATCCGCCCGGTGCCGTGGAGGACGAGGCCGACGCCGGGTTCCTGACCGGTCTCGGCGCCGGATGGACGGCGCTGAGAACCGGCGTGACGGTGCTGCTGACCGTGATCGGCGCGCTGCTCCCGCTGGCCGCCGGGCTGGCCGTGGTGGCGGTGCCGGTCTGGTTCGCCTACCGCCGGTTCCGGGTGCGCAACCCCTGAGACCTACCGGTACTCGGCGATCTTGTACGAGCGGATGGTGTCGACCACGAACTTGAGCGCGTCCGGGTCGGTGCCGGGCATCACGCCGTGACCGAGGTTGAAGATGTGACCGGGTGCCAGGGCACCGCTCAGCAGCGTGCTCCGCACCCGCTCACGCAGCACCTCGTGGGGAGCGAAAAGCAGCGCCGGATCGAGGTTTCCCTGCACGGCGTAGCGCTGCCCGAGTCGCTCGGAGGCCTCCTCCAGCGGCAGCCGGAAGTCGACGCCCACCACGTCGGCCCCGGCCTCGGCCATCGCCGGCAGCAGCTCGCCGGTCTGCACCCCGAAGTGGATGCGCGGCACCGTGGGGTCGAGGTCCTTCACCGCCGCCAGCACCGCGGCCGAGGCCGGCTGCACGTGGCTGCGGTAGTCGGCCAGCGGCAGGGCGCCCACCCAGGAGTCGAACAGCTGCACGGCAGAAGCCCCGGCCGCCACCTGGACCCGCAGGAAGGCCCCGGAGATCTGCGCCAGCCGGTCGAGCAGCGCGCGCCACAGATCCGGTTCGGCATACATCAGGGCCTTGGTCCGGGCCAGGTCGCGACTCGGGCCGCCCTCGACCAGGTACGAGGCCAGGGTGAACGGCGCCCCGGCGAAGCCGATCAGCGGGGTGCCGCCGAGCTCCGCGGTGAGAAGCCGCACCGACTCGGTGATGTCGGGGATCATCGAGGGGTCGAGCTCCGGGATCCGGTCCAGGTCGGCCCAGGTGCGGAACGGCTGCTCGATCACCGGCCCGATGCCCGGCTTGATGTCCAGCCCGACCCCGACGGCCTTCAGCGGCACCACGATGTCGGAGAAGAAGATGGCGGCGTCCACGCCGTAGCGCCGCACCGGCTGGAGCGTGATCTCGGTGACCAGCTCGGGGCGGCGGCAGCTGTCCAGCATCGCGATGCCCTCGCGCACCCTGCGGTACTCCGGCAGCGAGCGCCCGGCCTGCCGCATGAACCAGACCGGCGCGACCGCCGGCTGCTCGCGGCGGGCGGCCGCCAGGAGCGGTGCATCACGCAGGCGGGGGTCACGGGCGGCTACGGGCAGGGCCGGGAACTCGGTGGGCACGCGCCGATCCTCTCAGCTCATCGCCGGTCACGAACACGCGGCAGCACACTCTCCGCGCCGGAGGAGCCGGTGGTGGTCACACGGTGTACGCGAAATGGGTGGGGCTGGCCCCGGGATTGGGCGCGTCGTCCCCGATAGTGGCGATCCGTCACCGTACGCTGCGAACGTGGCTGCCATGAGGATGTCCGACGACGCACCCGAGGATTTCCTCGACGTGGTCTCCCGGCTGCGCGGCGCCAGGCTGCGCCCGGAGGTGACCCTCGAGGAGGTGCCCGCGCCGCAGCGGATAGCCCCCTTCGCGCTGGCCCTCTCCGCCGACGTCGTCACGGAGGACGACGAGGAGCTGGCCACCGGGCGATTCGTCCTGCTGCACGACCCGTCCGCGCCGGAGCCCTGGGAGGGCACCTACCGGGTGGTGAGTTTCATCCGCGCGGCGCTGGAGAGCGACCTGGCCACCGATCCGCTGATGGGGCAGGTCGGCTGGGCCTGGCTCCAGGAGTCGCTGTCCGCCGCGGGGGCCGAGCACCGGGCCTCGGGCGGCACGATCACCCGGGTGGTGTCCGAGTCGTTCGGCGCCCTGGCCGGGCAGACCCCCACGGTCGACATCGAGCTGCGGGCGTCGTGGACGCCGGTGAACGACGCGGTGATCCATCTCACCGCCTGGTCCGAACTGCTGTGCACGGTGGGTGGCCTGCCCCCGGTGGCGCCGGGGGTGACCGCCCTGCCCCGACGTCGTCGTTGAGGGCGCCGCTGACACCCGTACGACCTCTATCTCAAGTCGCCACCTGGCGGTGCCGATCCTTCTGGGAGCAGTCGACCCGGTCAGCCGGGCCCGATATCCCTTGGAGGCTGAGGTGACCACACTCGTGGAGCGAACAGGAGTTGCGGTGCCGCGGCCGGGCCGCTTCGCCGCGATGGTCGTGGTCAACAGCCCTGCCGTACGCGAGACCGTGGCCCACACCCTGCGGGCCATGGGCGCGCGGCACGTTCTCGAGATCAGCACCGTGGCCGAGGCCCGTCAGCGCGCCGCCGCCGGCATCGCCGACCTGGTGGTGGCCGAGGCGGGCCTGCCCGACGGCTCCGGCATCGCCCTGGTGCGGGAGCTGCGGCAGGCCGGGTGGCAGCGCGGCATGGTGGTGGCCACGAGCGACGACCCGTACAGCGTGCGGGCCGCGGTGGGCGCCGGCATCCGCTGCTACGTGGTGTCGGCCGCCGGCACCGGCACCCCCCGCCCGTCCGCCGACCGGGGCGAGGGGGTCGACTCGCTGTCGGCCCGCGAGATCCAGGTGCTGCAACTGGTGGCCGAGGGCAAGTCGAACAAGGACATCGGCGTCGCCCTGGGCCTTTCGGCCCTGACCGTGAAGAGCCATCTCGCCCGGATCGCCCGTAAACTGGGCACCGGTGACCGGGCCGAGATGGTGGCCACATCGCTGCGCTCCGGCGTGATCGCCTGACAGATCACTTTGGAACACCCGCAAAAGAGGTCGATTTCTGCGCCTGGATCGGGTGATATGGGTGGTGCAACATCGGGTGCACGCCGAACGTGACACACGTCACGGTCGATCGTCGTCCCGGTGCTGCCCCGGACACGGACTCCGATCGCTGGCAGTCTGACAATGCCCGGCCCGTCACCGATCCGGGCCGGACGGTCAGATCCTGGTCGTCCTCCCCCGAGTCGCATCACACACTGCAACGTCACACAGCAGAACAAGCGACACCGGCGGACGGCAGGCTACGGTGGGGTTTGTGTCGATTGACGAAGGGAGGAGCGATTCTTTGACCCCGGACGGTGCCCCGGCGGCCGGTAGTTCCGCAGCCGGTAGCCCCGACGGCGAGCGCGTGCTGGAACGGCTCGACATGCCTCGGGACGGTGTTCCCCCGGTGGTCAGCGACGTCGCGACTCTCGAGGCGGTCATCGACGCCTTCGCGCACGGCAGCGGCCCGGTCGCGGTCGACGCCGAGCGGGCCTCCGGCCATCGCTACGGCCAGCGTGCCTTCCTGGTGCAGCTGCGCCGCGAGGGGGCCGGCACGGCCCTGATCGACCCGGTGGCCCTGCCCGACCTGAGCGGCCTGAACGCGGTGATCGCCGACGCCGAGTGGGTTCTCCACGCGGCCTCGCAAGACCTGCCCTGCCTCTGGGAGGTCGGCCTGCGCCCCACCCTGATCTTCGACACCGAGCTCGGTGCCCGGCTGGCCGGGTACCCCCGGGTCGGCCTGGCCGCGATGGTCGAGGAGATGCTCGGCCTGAGTCTGGCCAAGGAGCACTCGGCCGTCGACTGGAGCACCCGCCCGCTGCCCGAGCCCTGGCTGCGCTACGCCGCACTCGACGTCGAGGTGCTGGTCGACCTGCGCGACGGGGTCGCCGCCGAGCTGTCCCGGCAGGGCAAGCTGGCCTGGGCGATGGAGGAGTTCGCCGCCGTCGCCGCCACCCCGCCGCCGGCCCCGCGGGTGGACCCGTGGCGCCGCACCTCGGGCATGCACCGGGTGCGTGACCGGCGCCGCCTGGCCGCCGTGCGCGAGCTCTGGCAGACCCGTGACGCGATCGCCCGCCAGCGCGACCTGTCGCCCGGCCGGGTGCTGGGTGACGCCGCGATCATCGAGGCCGCCCTGGCCATGCCCACCGCACTCAGCGCGCTGATCGCGCTGCCCGCCTTCAACGGCCGCGGCGCCCGGCGCTACGCCCGGCAGTGGACCGAGGCCGTGAACCGCGCCCGGCAGCTGCCCGACGCCGAGCTCCCGCCGCAGCATCTGCCCAGCGAGGGCCCGCCCCCGCCGCGGGTCTGGGCCGAGCGCGACGCCGCGGCGGCCGCCCGGCTGGCCGCCGCCCGGGCCTCGATGGGCGAACTGGCCGCCGAGCTGGGCATGCCGGTCGAGAACCTGATCTCCCCCGACACCGTGCGCCGGCTTTCCTGGTCGCCGCCGGCCGAGCTGACCGCCGAGGCGGTGCGGGCCCGGCTGGAGACCGCCGGCACCCGGCCCTGGCAGATCGGGCTGATCACCGATCGTCTGGTGGCCGCCCTGCACACCCAGGCCCCGCAGCCCGAGGCCTGATCACCCGGATCAACCCGGATCAACCCCGATCCTGCTCCCGCCGCCCCCTTCCGGTGCGCCGGGAGCGGGGTAGTCTCGCTACAGCACTGGGTGAGCGACCGCTTAGCGGCTGTCGTTACCAGCGAGTAGTATCCAGATGACTACGCCAGCGCCGGCGCAGCACAGCTGATCTGCCGGCTCATGATCTCGGGAGGTCACGTGCCCGGCACATCAAGGGATGTCGTCTTCGTCGACGGTGTCCGCACTCCCTTCGGCAAGGCGGGCGAGAAGGGGATCTACGCCCAGACCCGCGCCGACGACCTGGTCGTGCGCTGCATCCGGGAGCTGCTGAGGCGGCATCCCGAACTACCCCCCGAGCAGGTGGACGAGGTCGCGGTCGCGGCCACCACGCAGATCGGCGACCAGGGGCTGACCATCGGCCGCACCGCCGCCCTGCTGTCCGGGCTGCCCAGGAGCGTCCCCGGCTACGCGATCGACCGGATGTGCGCGGGCGCCATGACCGCCGTCACCACCACGGCCTCCGGCATCGCCTTCGGCGCCTACGACGTGGCGATCGCCGGCGGCGTCGAGCACATGGGCCACCACCCGATGGGCGAGGGCGTGGACCCGAACCCGCGCTTCGTGTCGGAGAAGATCGTCGACTCCTCCGCCCTGGTGATGGGTGAGACCGCGGAGAACCTGCACGACCGGTTCCCGCACCTGACCAAGGAACGCGCGGACGCCTACGCGGTGGCCAGCCAGGCCAAGGTGCAGGCCGCCTACGAGGCCGGGCGCATCCAGCGCGACCTGGTGCCGATGGCCACCCGCAGCACCGAGCAGGGCTGGGGCCTCGCGGTCGCCGACGAACCACCGCGCCCGGGCACGACTCTCGACGGGCTGGCCGGCCTGAAGACGCCCTTCCGGCCGCACGGGCGGATCACGGCGGGGAACGCGGCGGGCCTGAACGACGGCGCCACGGCCTGCCTGCTGGCCTCCGCCGACACCGCCGCCGAGCTCGGCCTGCCGGTGCGGATGCGGCTGGTCAGCTACGCCTTCAAGGGCGTCGAGCCGGAGGTGATGGGCTACGGCCCGGTGCCCGCCACCGAAAGGGCGCTCAAGCTGGCCGGTCTCACCATCGACGACATCGGCCTGTTCGAGATCAACGAGGCCTTCGCCGTGCAGGTGCTGAGCTTCCTCGACTTCTACGGCATCAAGGACGACGACCCGCGGGTCAACCCGGACGGCGGCGCGATCGCCCTCGGCCATCCCCTCGCCGCCTCCGGCGTGCGCCTGATGACGCAGCTGGCCCGGCATTTCGAGGAGCACCCGGAGGTGCGCTACGGGCTCACCACGATGTGCATCGGCATCGGCATGGGCGGCTCGGTGATCTGGGAGAACCCGCTGCACCCCGACTACCTGACCTCGAAGGGCGAGGAGGCCTGAGCGATGACCGACCTTCTGGAGCAGGCCCCCGACGAGGTGGTCACGCACGCCCTGGCCCGCGACATCACGCTCCCCGCGGGCACTCTCGTGCTGATCACGCTCGACAACGGACTCGACCACACGCGTCCCACCACGTTCGGCCTGCGCGGGCTGACCGCCCTCGGTGAGGCGCTCGACACCGCCCGGGCCCGGGCACAGGCCGGTGAGATCGTCGCGGTGGCGGTCACCGGCAAGCCGTTCTTCCTGGCCGCCGGCGCCGACCTGAACCTGATGAAGGGCGAGGCCTCGCGCGACGACGCGCTGGCGGTCGCCCGGCTCGGGCACGACGTGTTCCGCCGCCTGGGCGAACTGCCGGTGCCCAGCTTCGCCTTCGTCAACGGCGCGGCCCTGGGCGGCGGCCTGGAGATCGCGCTGCACTGCACCTACCGGACGATCTCGGCCGGGGTGCCGGCCGTGGCGCTGCCGGAGTGCTTCCTCGGGCTGATCCCCGGCTGGGGCGGCACCTACCTGCTGCCGAACCTGATCGGCCCGGCCGCGGCGTTCGAGCTGATCATCAAGAACCCGCTGAGCAACAACCGCATGCTGAACGGGCCCAAGGCGCACCGGCTCGGCATCGCCGACGCACTCTTCGAGCCCGCGGACTTCCTGGAGCAGTCGCTGGCCTGGGCCTCGTCCGTGCTCCAGGGCGCGACGACCGTGCAGCGCCCTCCCGTCGACCGCTCCGAAGCCACCTGGGCGGCGGCCGCGGCCGAGGCGAAGGCGTTCGCCGACTCCAAGATCGGCGGAGCCGCCCCGGCCCCCTACCGGGCGATCGAGCTGGTCTCCGGCGCCCGGTCCGCCTCGCGCGACGAGGGTTTCGCGGCCGAGGACGAGGCGCTCGCCGACATGGCCGTCAGCCAGGAGCTGCGGGCCGGGCTGTACGCCTTCGACCTGGTGAACAAGCGCGCCCGCAAGCCGTTCGGGGCGCCCGACAAGAGCCTGGCCCGCAAGGTCGGCTCGGTCGGCGTGGTCGGGGCCGGGCTGATGGCCGGGCAGCTCGCGCTGCTGTTCGTCCGTCGTCTCAAGGTTCCCGTCACCCTCACCGACCTGGACCAGGACCGGGTGGACAAGGGCGTGCGGTACGTCCACGACGAGATCGACAAGCTGCTGCTCAAGGGCCGGCTGAGCGCCGACGCCGGCAACCGGCTCAAGGCCCTGGTGCGAGGCACCACCGACAAGACCGCGTTCGCCGACGCCGACGTGGTGATCGAGGCGGTGTTCGAGGACCTCGCGGTGAAGAAGCAGGTGTTCGCCGAGCTCGAGGCGGTGGTGCCGGAGACCTGCGTGCTGCTGACCAACACCTCGTCCCTGTCGGTCACCGATATGGCCGCCGGCCTGGAGCACCCGGAGCGGGTGGCCGGCTTCCACTTCTTCAACCCGGTGGCGATCCTGCCGCTGGTCGAGGTGGTGCGGGCGGAGAAGACCGACGAGGCCACGCTGGCCACGGTGTTCCAGCTCGGCAAGGCCCTGAGGAAGACCTGCGTGCTGGCCGCCGACGCCCCCGCGTTCATCGTCAACCGGCTCCTCACCCGGATGATGGGCGAGGTGGTCACGACCGTCGACGAGGGCAGCGACCTGCACGTGGCCGACGGCGCGCTGGCCCCGCTCGGGCTGCCGATGAGCCCGTTCCTGCTGCTGGCCCTGGTCGGCCCGGCGATCGCGCAGCACGTGTCCGAGACGCTGCACGGCGCCTACCCGGACCGGTTCGGCGTGTCGGAGAACCTGGGCCGTCTGGTCGCGGCCGGCAAGCCGGCCATCTGGTCGTACGACGCCGAGGGCAAACCCTTTGTGGACGACGACACGGCCGCGCTGTTCGAGACGGGTGACAAGGCG
Source organism: Kineosporia corallincola (assembly GCF_018499875.1). Lineage (GTDB taxonomy): Bacteria > Actinomycetota > Actinomycetes > Actinomycetales > Kineosporiaceae > Kineosporia > Kineosporia corallincola. The sequence continues at coordinate 526,331 of NZ_JAHBAY010000003.1, forward strand.
TCCGGCGCCGAGGAGATCCGCGACCGCACCCTGACGGCCATCACCGAGGAGATCGGCCTGATGCTCGACGAGGGGGTCGTGCGTCATCCGCAAGATATCGACCTGTGCATGATCATGGGCGCCGGATGGCCGTTCCACCTCGGCGGCATCACGCCCTACCTGGACCGCGAGGGCTACAGCGAGCGGGTGCTGGGACGGCGCTTCCTGCCGGTGGGCGAGGCGACGCTGTAGTTCCCCAGCCTCCCGAGGTGATCGTGCAGGAGATCTCCAGAGAACTCCGGCACGATCACCGAGGGAGATTGATCACAGCGATACTGCGCTGAGTCACCGTCGCGGCGCGATTCGTGAATACTCACCCGACGTCCGGGTACACAGCGTTCACAGTTGGGACTCAGAACGGGCCAGTCGGACACCGAGCCCACTCTCCGCGTTTACGGTGGGCACCATGCACCATGCCCCCGAAGCCGACGGAACCGCGCTGCGACGCTGTGTTCTCGCCGTCAGTGTCCTCGACGACATCGACCTGGAACCGGCGGACGACGGGGTGCTCGTACCGGACCTGACGGGTGTGCTGGTGACCTGGCAGATGATCCGTCAGGTGGTCGGCTCCGAGCCGGCCGAGAGCGAGACGGCCCGGCACCGGGTGGGTGTGCTGCTGCGGTTGCACCGGCTGGCAGCGGACCTCGGCGACGAGGCGGCGGCCGGTTTCCGCGAGGCCCTGCGCCTGGTCGCCCTACCCCCCGGCCATGCCGACCACCTCGGCCCGGACTGGGTCGTGCAGGCCCTGCCCGGCGGCGCGCTGGAGCTGGGCTACGGCGTGTACGGGCTGCTCGACGACCCGGACCGCTGCGTGCCGCTGCCGCCCTCGCTGGCCGCCCGGGTGGGCGCTCGCGGGCGGGACTCCTGGGCCGCGCTGCGCGAGTACACCGAGCGGATGGGAGCGCTGTCGGCGGCCCGGCTGGCCCGGGACGGCGTGAGCGGCGTGATCCGCCCGGTCGGCGGCTGCGACGTGCTGGCCCTGCTGACCTCCCGCACCCTGCGCAAGCACCTGGCCGAGGGCGACGGGGTGGGCATGCGGGCCGTGGCCTCCCCCACCCGTCAGCGCGCCTGGTACGACCTGCGGCACGTCGACCCCGACTTCGTGCGCACCGCCTGGCACCTCACCGACGGGCCGGAGCGTGGCCTGGAGACGCCGCTGCTGGTCACCACCGACGAGGTGGCCGTGCCCCGGCAACCCCGCCGGGGCCGGCACGCCGCCCTCTGAAGACCCTCAGGCGCGGGGCAGGTCTTCCATCGCGCTCTCGGACTGCCGGGAGAAGTGCTCGACCACCTCGCGCGAGACCGCCTGCGCGGTCAGCCCGACCTGCTCCAGCACCTGGGCCCGGCTGGCGTGGTCGAGGAACTGCTGCGGGATGCCGAAACCGCGCACCGGGGTGGGCACCCGGGCACCGGCCAGCGCCGCCGTGACCTGCGTGGCCACGCCGCCGGCCACCCCGTTGTCCTCGACCACCACGACCAGCTGGTGCCGCGCGGCCAGGCCGGGCAGCGCGCCGTCGACCGGCAGCACCCAGCGCGGGTCCACCACGGTGACGCCGATGCCCTGCTGGTTCAGTCCCTCGGCCACGGCCAGGCCGAGCCCGACCATCGAGCCGACGGCCACCACCAGCACGTCCTCGTCGCCCTCACGGTGCAGCACGTCCATGCCGCCGACCCGGCCGGTGGCGGTCACCTCGTCGGCCACCTGGCCCTTCTGGAAGCGCAGCACGGTCGGGCCGTCCTCCACCGCGACCGCCTCACGCAGCAGCTCGCGCAGCCGGGCGGCGTCGCGCGGGGCGGCGATCCGGATGTCCGGCACCAGGCCCAGCAGCGACAGGTCCCACACGCCGTTGTGGCTGGCGCCGTCGTCACCGGTGACCCCGGCCCGGTCCAGCACGAACGTGACGCCCTCGCGGTGCAGGGCGACGTCCATCAGCACCTGGTCGAAGGCCCGGTTCAGGAACGTGGCGTAGACCGCGACCACCGGGTGCAGGCCACCGCGGGCCATACCGGCGGCGCTGGCCACGGCGTGCTGCTCGGCGATACCGACGTCGAACACCCGGCTCGGGTGCTTCTCGGCGAAGCGGTGCAGGCCGACCGGGATCAGCATGGCCGCGGTGATGCCGACCACGTCGGGACGCTCGTCGGCGATCCGGACGATCTCGTCGGCGAAGACGCTGGTCCACTTCTGCCCGCCGCCGCTGCTGAGCGGCTTGCCGGTCTCCGGGTCGATCACACCGATGGCGTGGAACTGGTCGGCCTCGTCGTTGCGGGCCGGGGCGTAGCCGCGGCCCTTCTCGGTGATCGCGTGCACGATCACCGGGCCGCCGAACGCCTTGGCCCGGCCCAGGGCGAACTCCATCGCCTCCTGGTCGTGGCCGTCGACCGGGCCGACGTACTTGATGCCGAGATCCTCGAACAGGCCCTGCGGGGCCACGATGTCCTTGATCCCCTTCTTCATGCCGTGCAGGGTGCCGTAGGCCAGCCGGCCCGGCGTGCCCCCGCGCTGGAGCACCGACTTGCCCAGGTCGAGCACCCGCTCGTAGCTGTTCAGCGTGCGCAGCGTGGCCAGCCGCTCGGACAGCCCGCCGATCGTCGGGGCGTACGAGCGCTCGTTGTCGTTGACCACGATCACCAGGTTGCGCTCCTGGCCGACCGCGATGTTGTTCAGGGCCTCCCAGGCCATGCCGCCGGTCAGCGCGCCGTCGCCGATGATCGCGACCACGTGCCGGTCGCCGCGGCCGGTCAGCTGGTTGGCCTTGGCCAGGCCGTCGGCCCAGGACAGCGAGGAGGAGGCGTGACTGCTCTCGACGATGTCGTGCTCGGACTCGGCGCGCGAGGGGTATCCGGACAGGCCGCCCAGGCGCTTGAGCGCGCTGAAGTCGTGCCGGCCGGTGAGCAGCTTGTGCACGTACGACTGGTGGCCGGTGTCGAACACGATCTGGTCCTGCGGGGACTGGAACACCCGGTGCACCGCCAGGGTCAGCTCGACCACACCCAGATTCGGGCCCAGGTGGCCACCGGTGCGCGACACCTCACGGATCAGGAAGGTCCGGATCTGCTGCGCCAGATCGGTGAGCTGAGGCAGGTCGAGCGCTCGGAGGTCGTCCGGTCCGTGGATGTCCGTGAGCGCCACCATCGAGTACGCATCTCCTCAGCTGCGGGGAAACAGGATCCGGAGAAGCCCTCCAGAACGTTGAGGGACGACGAACACCGCCGTGCACGCCCGCCGTCCGACTGTGATTCTAAGGTCGTCGTCGTGCCGCTGCTGCGAACGTGCGCCCGTAATGGATTAGATCCGCGAAACTTTCGTAATTCCGTCACATCACGCCACATGCGTCTTGTCACGGTTCGGAACTCAAAGTCGCGGAATGTACCGGTGTCCCCGCAGCGCCCGGGCGATCAGCTCCACGCCCCGCCCGGCCGCCATCAGCCGGGCCTGCTCGTGCTCGACCGCCTCGATCATCTCCTCCAGCGCGGCGGGCGGCAGGTCGCGCGAGAGCTCGGTGCGGATCCGGCTCAGCCCCCGGGCCAGCACGTCCCGCTCGGCGCCGACGTGCTGATAGGCCAGCCAGGCCAGGCCGAGCGGGTGCCGGCGCAGCACCCCGTAGCCGCGGAAGTCGGCCGGGCACAGGTCGAGCAGCCAGGCCGACGCGGCCTGCTCCCAGTCCGGCACCCCGGGCGGGGGCACGACGCCGGGCCAGCCGGGCGGCTGCACGTTTTCACTCACGTCCCGTAGATAACCCCAATCCCCTGCCGCCCGGCGCGGTTCGTCCCCGGAAGGGCGAGTCGGGCTGCGCCGAGCGGCGTCGGCCCAGGGGTCACGACGCCGGCTGGAGCGCCGCCACCGGGTCGGCCAGCACGTCCTGCCAGGCGTACTCGGCCGCGCCCAGCAGCACCGCGTCGCTGCCCAGCTCGGGCAGCACGAGCCGCACCTGTTCCATCGGGGCGCGCAGGGCGGTAGTGCCGATCACCTCGGTGACCCGGGCGGCCACCAGCGGGTACAGGTCCTGGAGCAGGCCGCCGAGCACCACGATCCGCGGGTTGAACACGTTGACCACGTTCGCCAGGCCGATACCCAGGTACTCGGCCACGTCGTCGAGCCGGGCCGACAGCGCCGGGCTGCCGGAGCGCAGCAGCAGGCCGACCTCGCTCTCGTCGGAGTCCTCGGGCAGACCGAGGGCCCGGGCCATCGCCCCGGCCCCGATCTCGGTCTCCCAGCAGCCCCGGGCCCCGCAGCGGCACAGCCGCCCACCGCGGCGGATGGTGATGTGACCGAGTTCCCCGGCGTACCCGCCGGAGCCGGCCAGCGAGCGTCCACCGGTGATCACCCCACAGCCGACGCCGGTCTCGCCCTCGACGAACACCACGTCGTCGTAGCCCCGGGCCACGCCGCGCTGGTGCTCGGCCAGGGCGCCGAGGTCGCCGTCGTTGGCCAGGCCGGTGCGCAGGCCGTCGATGCCGCGCTCGGCCAGCGCCTCGGCCAGCAGCTCGCCGAGCGGCTGGTCCTGCCAGCCCAGGTTGGGCGCGAACCGGACGTTGCCGTCCTGCCCGCGCACCACCCCGGGCACCGACACCCCGAGCGAGAGCACGTGCCGCCCGGCCCGGGGGCTGCCCAGCAGCTCCCGGCCGAGCGAGGCGAGGAGCCGGGCCACGGTGCGGGCCGAGGGGTCGGAGAACTGCCGGCTGCGGCGGGCCACGATCGTGCCGCCCAGACCGATCAGGGCCATCGACACCCGCCCGACCGACACGTCGGCGGCGAGCACCTGGACCGTCTCCGGCCGGGTGCGCACCACCGCCGACGGACGGCCGGCCTTGCCCTTCCTGCCCTCGACGGGTTCTTCCAGCACGGCGCCGAGGGAGGCCAGCTCGGCCACCAGCCCGGCCACCGTGCTGCGGTTGAGCCCGGTCAGGCCGGTGAGCTGCGCACGCCGCATCGGCCCGCCCAGGTGCAGCAACCGCAGCAGCTGGGACAGGTTGTGCCGACGGACGTCCGGAGCCTCACCGACGGGGAGGCGGGCGGTCACCTGCCGGTCGCGGCTGACCGCCGACGGGACAGAGCATCGACACTTGCGGCGAGAAGCAGAACGGCACCGGTCACGATGAACTGAATACCAGACTTCTGGGTGATCAGCGGCAAACCGTTCTGGATCACCGCCACCACCAGGCCACCGAGGATCGCGTCGATGATCCGCCCCTTGCCACCGAACAGCGAGGTACCGCCGATCACCGCCGCGCCGACCGCGTACAGCAGGGTGGAGGAACCACCGGTGGTGGGCGACACCCCGTTGTTGTAGGAGACGAACAGGATGCCCGCGATGGCGGCCATCATCGACCCGATCGCGAAGCAGACCACCCTCACCATCGGCACGTTGATGCCCGCGCGGCGCGCGGCCTCGGTGTTACCGCCGACCGCGTACACGTGCCGCCCGAAAGCGGTCTTCCCCAGCAGGAAGGTCAGGGCGAGCAGGAAGACCAGGGTGAACGGCACGATCAGCGGAATCCCCTTGAGCGACTTGATCGCCGGGTTCACCGCCCGCTCCTGGTTGAACAGGATCGTCACCACGATCATCACCACGGCCAGCGCGGCGACCTTCGCCCCGAGCACGGCGGAGCTGGGCACCGGGAGATCCGCCTTGCGGCGGCTCCAGGTACCGAACAGCGCGACGCCCGCGTAACCGGCCACCACCACCACGGTCAGCACCCACCCCAGCACCGGGCTGAGGTTCTTGTTCATGATCGACAGGATGGTCTCGTTGGTGACGCCGATCGTGCCGCCCTCACCGACGATCAGCAGCAGCACACCCTGGAACGCCAGGAACCCGGCCAGGGTGACCACGAACGAGGGAATGTTCAGGCGGGCCACGAGTGTGCCCATGAACGCGCCGATCACGACGCCGGTGGCCAGACAGGCCAGCACCGCGATCGGCCAGGCCACGCCGTGTTCCGTCATCAGCACGGCCAGCACGGCCGCCCCGGTGCCGGCGGTGAAACCGGCGGCCAGGTCGATCTCGCCCAGCAGCAGCACGAAGATCAGGCCCATCGCGATGAAGATCACCGGTGCCGCCTGGTTGAGCAGGTTGGCCGCGTTCCGGGTGGAGGCGAAACTCTCCGGCCGCATGGCGGAGAAGAAGATCACCAGAGCGATGAACCCGAGAATGGCCGGCAGCGAGCCGACGTCACCGCCTCGCACCTTGTTGACGTAGGCCCGCACCGCGCCGCCGATGCTGTCGTCGGGGCGGGGGTCCCCCGCGGTCGCGGTGGGGACTGCGGTTCCGGTGGTCATGCGACCGCCTCCTGCGCGAGTGAGGCCGGCAGACCGAGGTCGCCGCTGCGGCCCGAGGTGATCAGCTCGACGATCTGGGTGGTGGTGGTGCTCTTCGCGTCCACCTGGGCGGCGGTGCGCCCCAGGTACAGCGCGCACACGCTGTCGGAGACCCGCAGCACGTCATTCATGTTGTGCGAGATCAGGATGACGGCCAGGCCGTTGTCCGCGAGCCGGCGCACGAGTTGCAGCACCTGCTCGGTCTGGGCCACGCCCAGCGCCGCGGTCGGCTCGTCGAGGATCACCACCTTGCTGTTCCACAGCACGGCTTTCGCGATCGCCACGGTCTGCCGCTGTCCACCGGACAGGCTGGAGACCTTCTGCCGCACCGACTTCAGCGTGCGCACCGAGAGACCCGCCAGGGTCTCCTCCGCGCGACGCTCCATCGAGGTCTCGTCCAGGGTGAGACCCGACCGGATCTCCCGGCCCAGGAACATGTTCTGGACGACGTCCAGGTTGTCGCACAGGGCCAGGTCCTGGTACACGACCTCGATGCCCAGCGCCGCCGACTGCTTCGGGTGGCTGACCGTCACCGAGTTGCCCTCGAACCGGTAGTCACCGGAGTCGAAGGCGTAGATGCCGGCGATGCCCTTGACGAAAGTCGACTTGCCGGCGCCGTTGTCGCCGACCAGGGCGGTCACCTTGCCGGCCCAGGCGTCCAGGCCGACGTCCTTGAGCACGTGCACCGCGCCGAAACTCTTGTTGATCCCCCGCAGGCTGAGGATCGGTTCCCCGCCCGCGTTCTGGGTGTTCTCTGTCATCTCTGGCCGCTACTCCCTGCGTCCTCGATCAACTCCGGAAGATCCGGGCCCGGTACGAGACCGGGCCCGGACCATGCCATCTCGGACGTCAGGAGACGCCGTTCTCCTCGCAGGCCTTCTTCAGCTCGTCCGTGGTGCAGAGCTTGTCCGCGGTGGTCTGGCCCGCCTCGACGACGTCCTTGACCTTGTCGGCCGTGATCGCCTCCGGCTCCAGCAGAACGGACTTCACGTCCTTGCCCAGCTCGGTGTCCTCGGTGGTGCCGGTGGCCAGCTTGTCCGCGGCGGCGGTGTCACCCTTGGCCAGGGCCACCGCCAGGTTGGCGGCCGAGACGGCTTCCTTGTTCTTGATGTCCTTGAAGATCGTCACGCACTGGGTGCCGAGCAGCACCCGCTGGAGGCCCTCGTCGGTGGCGTCCTGACCGGTAACCGGGATCTTGCCGGCCTCGCCGGAGGTGTCCAGACGGGCGATCACCGCACCGCCGAGGCCGTCGTTCGCGGCCGCGACCCCGACGAAGTCACCCTTCTGCTGGGTGTAGATCTGCTCGAAAATCGTTCCGGCCTTGGTGTTGTCCCAGTCCGGCACGGCCTGCGAGGCGACCACGTCGTAGCCGGCGTCCTTGATCACCTTGTCGTAACCCTGCTTGAACAGGGTGGCGTTGTTGTCGGTGGAGGCGCCGTTCAGCTCGACCACCTTGCCACTGGTGTCGCCGTTGGCCTTCATGCACGACACGAGGCCCTCACCGATCGCGGTGCCGACCGCCACGTTGTCGAACGAGACGTAGTACGAGGCACCGCCGCCCAGCGTCAGGCGGTCGTAGTCGATGACCGGAATGCCTGCGTCCGTGGCCTTCTTGATCACGGCGGCACCGCTGTCGTTGTCGAGGCTGTCGATGATCAGCACGGTGACCCCGCTGCTGATCATGCCGTCGGCGATGGTCTGGAACTTGGACACGTCGCCACCGGCGTTCTGGATGTCGGACTCGACACCGGCGTCGTCGAACGCGGCCTGGAGGGCCGGGCGGTCGACGCTCTCGTAACGGGCCGAGGATGCGGCGTCCGGCAGGATCACGCCCACCTTGCCGGAGACCGTGTCGTCACTGCCCGATCCGCCCGACGACGAGTCGCTGGAACCCCCGCCACAGGCCGAGAGGGCCAGGATTCCGGCGGTTCCGACCGTCAGGGCTGCAAAGAGGTGCTTGCGCATTGCTGGTCCTCCTTCGCACCGGCGTCTTCGCCGGCACTGACTGGGGACCCCGCAGGCACGGGGTCCCGACGGCGCACTCATCCCGTCAGAACCCCATCGTCGGCACTGACGCGGATATGTTGCCGGGAACAACATATGCACGCCGATCCCGGAAACACCAGCGGCATACGTGACCTGGGTCATCACAGCTGGGTAACGTCCGCCTCTTCCACTCGACCGGAGCAGGGGCTACCTGAACCAAAAACGCGGGCCCGCCCGGATTCCCCCACTCGGAGGGAACCCGGACGGGCCCGGTCACGGAACGTCAGGTGTTACGAGTTCACCAGCTGCCGCAGCACGTACTGGAGGATGCCGCCGTTGCGGTAGTAGTCCGCCTCGCCGGGGGTGTCGATGCGCACCACCGCGTCGAACTCCTTCACCGAGCCGTCTTCCGCGGTGGCGGTGACCTTCACGGTGGACGGGGTGGAACCGTTGTTCAGCTCGGTCACCCCGGCGACGGCGAAGGTCTCGGTGCCGCTCAGGCCCAGCGAGGTCGCGCTCTCGCCGGCCGGGAACTGGAGCGGCAGCACACCCATGCCGATCAGGTTCGAGCGGTGGATGCGCTCGTAGCTCTCGGCGATCACGGTACGCACACCCAGCAGGCGGGTGCCCTTCGCGGCCCAGTCGCGGCTGGACCCCGAGCCGTACTCCTTGCCGGCCAGCACCACCAGCGGGATCTGCTCGGCGGCATAGGCCTGGGCCGCGTCGTAGATCGTGGTCTGCTCCCCGCCGGCCAGGAAGTTGCGGGTGAAGCCACCCTCGACGCCGTCCAGCAGCTGGTTCTTCAGCCGGATGTTGGCGAAGGTGCCGCGGATCATCACCTCGTGGTTGCCGCGACGGGAACCGTAGGAGTTGAAGTCCTTCCGGGCCACACCGTGCTCGGCCAGGTAGACGCCGGCGGGCGAGTCCACCTTGATCGAGCTGGCCGGGCTGATGTGGTCGGTGGTGACCGAGTCGCCCAGCTTCGCCAGCACCCGGGCCCCGGCGATGTCGGTGACCGGCGACGGCTGGCTCTGCATGCCCTCGAAGTAGGGAGGCTTACGCACGTAGGTGCTCTCGGCGTCCCAGGCGAAGGTGCCGCCCTCCGGGGTGGGCAGCGACTGCCAGCGCTCGTCACCGGCGAACACGTCGGCGTAGTCCCCGACGAACATGTCCTTGGTGATCGAGTCCTCCACCACCCGTGCGACTTCCTGCGCGCTGGGCCAGATCTCGCGCATGAACACGTCGTTGCCGGACGAGTCCTGGCCGATCGGGTCGGTCTCCGGGTCCCAGTCCATGCTGCCCGCGAGCGCGTAGGCGATCACCAGCGGCGGCGAGGCCAGGTAGTTCATCTTGATGTCCGGGTTGATCCGGCCCTCGAAGTTGCGGTTACCGCTCAGCACCGAGACCACGGTGAGGTCGTTCTCCTGCACCGCGTTCGAGATCTCCTCCGGCAGCGGGCCGGAGTTGCCGATGCAGGTGGTGCAGCCGTAGCCCACCAGGTGGTAGCCGAGCTTCTCCAGGTACGGCGTCAGGCCGGCCTTGGCGTAGTAGTCCATGACCACCTTGGAACCCGGCGCCATCGTGGTCTTCACCCACGGCTTGACCGAGAGTCCGCGCTCCACCGCGTTCTTCGCCAGCAGCGCGGCGGCCACCATGACGGACGGGTTGGAGGTGTTGGTGCAGCTGGTGATCGCGGCGATGGTGACGTGGCCGTGGTCCAGCTCGGTCTTCGTACCGTCGGCCAGGGTGACCGGAACCCGCTTGTGCGGGCGGCCGTTCGACTCGTGCGGGCTGACCGGGCGGTCGGCCGGGCTGGTGGACGACGCGGCCGGGGCGTCACTGGCCGGGAACGACTCGGCCACCGCCTCGTCCTGCGGGCCCTCCGGCGTCACGTAGTCACCGATCGTGCCGCGGAACGACTTCTTCGCGTGCGACAGCTCGATCCGGTCCTGCGGGCGCTTCGGCCCGGCGATGCTGGGAACCACTGTGGACAGGTCGAGTTCGAGGTACTCGGAGTACTTCGCCTCGGACGACGGGTCGTGCCAGAGACCCTGCTCCTTGCAGTACGCCTCGACCAGCGCCACCTGCTCGTCGCTGCGGCCGGTCAGGCGCAGGTAGTCGAGCGTGACCTCGTCGATCGGGAAAATCGCACAGGTGGAGCCGAACTCGGGGCTCATGTTGCCGATCGTGGCCCGGTTGGCCAGCGGCACCGCGCCCACGCCCTCGCCGTAGAACTCGACGAACTTGCCCACCACGCCGTGCTTGCGCAGCTGCTCGGTGATGGTCAGGACGACGTCGGTGGCGGTGACCCCGGCCGGGATCTCGCCGCTCAGCTTGAAGCCGACCACGCGCGGGATCAGCATGCTGACCGGCTGGCCGAGCATCGCGGCCTCGGCCTCGATACCGCCCACGCCCCAGCCGAGTACGCCGATGCCGTTGACCATCGTGGTGTGCGAGTCGGTGCCGACGCAGGTGTCCGGATAGGCGATCCCGTCGCGTTCGAACACGACGCGGGCCAGGTGCTCGATGTTGACCTGGTGCACGATGCCGGTGCCCGGGGGCACCACCTTGAAGTCGTCGAAGGCGGTCTGGCCCCAGCGCAGGAACTGGTAGCGCTCGCCGTTGCGCTGGTACTCCAGCTCCACGTTCTTCTCGAACGCGTCCGGCCGGCCGAACACGTCGGCGATGACCGAGTGGTCGATGACCATCTCGGCCGGGGCCAGCGGGTTGATCCGGGCCGGGTCGCCGCCCAGGTCGGCCACGGCCTCGCGCATGGTGGCCAGGTCGACCACGCACGGCACACCGGTGAAGTCCTGCATGATCACCCGGGCCGGGGTGAACTGGATCTCGGTGTCCGGGTCGGCCTTCGGGTCCCAGCCGGCCAGCGCACGGATGTGGTCGGCGGTGATGTTCGCGCCGTCCTCGGTGCGCAGCAGGTTCTCCAGCAGGACCTTCAGGCTGAACGGCAGCTCGGCCGCACCGGGGACGGCCGAGAGCCGGAAGATGTCGTAGCCGGCGTCACCGACGGCGAGCTCGCCGCGGGCGCCAAAGCTGTCGAGGCTTCTCACACTGCTCAACGAGAGCTCCTTAGATCGTCGTAGACCGTCTGTCTCCGGGGACCATACTAAAGTATCTCGACGTCAAGATAAGTTAGCCGAACCTAACTCAGAGACTGCCCCTCCACGGCCCGCGCGGCAGGTCGACGCGCGGGCGCTCGCGGCGACGGCCGACCGTGGACGACGAAACACCGGGCACCCTCGCCCCGCCGGACCGCCCCCGCCGGACCACGACCCGGCAGGGCGGGAGCCGGTCCCGGTGCGCTGATCAGTTGCGGCGGCGCCCCCGCGCGGAACCACCCGGACGGCCACCGGCCCGGGGCCGCGGCGCCCGCTCCGCCACGGCCGGGACCGCCGCCGGGGCCGGCCGGTCGCCGGCCGGTTCCAGCACGGCCACGCACTCCACGTGGTGGGTCATCGGGAACAGGTCGAACGCCCGCAGGCCGGTCAGCCGGTACCCGGCCGCGGCGGCCGTCGCCAGGTCACGCGCCAGCGCCGCCGGGTCGCAGGCCACGTAGACCACCACCCGCGGGGCCAGGGCCACGACCTGGGCGATGACGTCCTTGCCCGCGCCGGAACGCGGCGGGTCGAGCACGACCACGTCCGCGCCGCCGCGCGCACCCTCCGGGCCCGCCGGGGCCAGCGGCCCGCCGTCGGCGGCGAGCCGGGGCAGCACCCGCGGCACCGAGCCGTTCTCCACCCGCACCTGGTCCAGGTCGTGCAGACCGCGGCGGGCGTCGGAGGAGGCCCGGGCGTCGCCCTCGACCAGGATCACGCTGCCGGTCACGCCGACCTGCGCGGCCAGCCCGGCCGCGAACAGGCCGACCCCGCCGTAGAGGTCCAGCGCCCGCTCCCCCGGCTGCGCGCCGGCGGCGGAGAGCACGGCGTCGAGCAGGGTCTGCGCGGCAGCCGGGTGCACCTGCCAGAAACCGGTGCCGGTCACCCGGAACGGACGCGGCTCACCGTCGACCGTGACCTCCTCGGTCACCCAGGTGCGGCCCTTCACCTGGTGCACACCGGTGTCGTCGCGGGTGGCCAGGTTGGTGCCGAGCGGCAGCCTGGGCAGGCGCAGCTTGTCGCCGGTGCGCCCGGCCACCGGCTCGGCCACCACCAGCGGGTCGCCCACCGACGGCGAGATCACCTCGACCGCCAGCGCATTCGGCCAGCGCGCGTCGAGCACCCCGAGCGAGCTCGCGGCGGGCGCGGCGATCAGGCACTCCTTCACCGCGATCACGTCGTGCGAGCGGTGCTTGCGCAGCCCGGGCCGGCCCTCGGTGTCCACCGTGAAGCGCACCCGGGTGCGCCAGCCCAGCCCGTCGCCGTCCGGGCCCTCCACCACCACGTCGGGCACCTGGTCCAGCTTCGCGATCCGGCGCAGCTGCTCGGTCACCACGTCGGCCTTCAGCCGCCGCTGGGTGGTCAGGTCGGCGTGCTGCCAGTCGCAGCCGCCGCACAGCCCGGGCCCGGCCACCGGGCAGGGCGGCTGCACCCGTTCGGGCGAGGGCTCGATCGCCTCGACCGCGTCGGCGCGCCAGAACTTGGCGTCGGGCGCCGACTCGGTCAGCCGGGCCAGCACCACCTCACCGGGCAGGGCGTGCCGGACGAAGACCACCCGTCCGTCGTACCGTGCCACGCAGTGCCCACCGTGGGCGACCGGCCCGACCTCCAGCTGGATCAGCTCATCGGTGACCAGCCCGGGCCCGGCCGGGCCGGAGGAGCGGGACGGCGCCGGGCGGCGCCCGCTCTCGTCGTCCCCCATTGATCCGAACGAACTAGACATTCTCTTCCTTCTTGACCACATCGTCCCCGGACGCCGGCGACAGGGTGCCGCGCCGGGCGTCACCGGGTGCGGGCTTGCTCTCGTCACCCAGCCGCAACCGCGACGAGTGCAGCTGCCAGGGCACGCTGGCCACGATCACGCCGGACATGAAGTGCAGGCCGCTCTTGAGCCGCAGGGCACTCTGGTTGTGCAGCAGTTGCTCCCACCAGCGTCCGACCACGTACTCCGGCACGTAGACCACCACCAGGTCGCGCGGGCTCTCCCGGCGCACACTGCGCACGTAGTTCAGCACCGGCCGGGTGATCTCCCGGTAGGGCGAGTCCAGGGCCCGCAGCGGCACCGGGATGTCGCGCCGGTCCCACTCCTCCTGGAGACGCCGGGTCTCGTCCGGGTCCACCGTCACGGTGACCGCCTCCAGCACCGAGGGCCGGGAGGCCCGGGCGTAGGCGAGCGCCCGCAGCGTGGGCTTGTGCAGCTTCGACACCAGCACGATCGCGTGCACCCGGGAGGGCAGCACGCGTCCCTTGGTGTCGTCCTCCTCGTCCAGCTCGGCACGCACCTTCCGGTAGTGCCGGCGGATCGCGATCATCAGCACGAACAGCAGGGCCATGAACAGCAGGGCCAGGTAGGCGCCGCGGGTGAACTTGGTGATCAGCACCACCACCAGCACGCTGCCGGTGATCGCCACGCCGATCGCGTTGATCACCCGGGACTGCTGCATCTTGCGCCGCGCGGCGGCCTCGGTCTCGCTGCGCAGCAGCCGGGTCCAGTGCCGCACCATGCCGGTCTGGCTCACCGTGAACGAGATGAACACCCCGACGATGTAGAGCTGGATCAGCCGCGTGACCTGGGCGTCGAAGGCCAGGATCAGCGCGCTGGCGCCGGCTGCCAGCAGGATGATGCCGTTGCTGTAGGCCAGCCGGTCGCCGCGGGTGTGCAGCTGACGCGGCAGCAGGTCGTCCTTGGCCAGGATCGAGCCGAGCACCGGGAAGCCGTTGAAGGCGGTGTTCGCGGCCAGCACCAGGATCAGCCCGGTGGCGAAGGTCACCAGGTAGTACATCGGTGGGAAGCCGCCGAACAGCGCCTGGGCCACCTGCCCGATCACCGGGTCCTGCACGTAGCCCTCGCCCACCGACTGCCCGTCGCGGAACAGCTGCTCGGCCGGGAACTCGGCGAACCGCACGTGCATCAGCCGGGACAGCACGATGATCGACATCAGCATGGTCACGGCGATGCCGCCGAGCATGGCCAGCGTGGTGGCGGCGTTGCGGCTCTTGGGCACCTTGAACGCCGGCACCCCGTTGCTGATCGCCTCGACACCGGTCAGGGCGGCGCAGCCGGACGAGAAGGCGCGCAGCAGCAGGAAGCCACCGGCCAGGCCGGCCAGGCCCTCGCTGAACTGGTCCTCCGGGATCAGCGTCAGGTCGGAGCTCTCGGCCATCGGCAGGTCGCCGAAGAAGTACTTGACGAACCCCCAGGCGCTCATCCCGAGGATCGAGAACATGAACACGTAGGTGGGCACCGCGAAGGCGCTGCCCGACTCCCGCACGCCGCGCAGGTTGATGGTGGTCAGCAGGGCCACCACCAGCACGGCGAGCATGGCCTCGTGGCCCCGCAGGAACGGCATGGCCGACGCCGCGTACTGCGCCCCGGACGAGATCGAGACCGCCACGGTGAGCACGTAGTCCACCAGCAGCGCGCTGGCCACCGTGATCCCGGCGGTCGGCCCGAGGTTGACGGTCGCCACCTCGTAGTCACCGCCGCCGGAGGGGTAGGCGTGCACGTTCTGGCGGTAGGAGGCGACCACGATCAGCATGACGAAGACCACGGCGACGCCCACCCAGGGCGAGAGCGCGTAGGACGTCAGGCCCGCGGCGGCGAGCGTGAGCAGGATTTCGTCGGGTGCATAGGCGACGGACGACAGCGCGTCGGAGGCGAAGACCGGCAGAGCGATGCGTTTGGGCAGAAGCGTCTCGCCCAGTCGTTCGCTGCGCACGGGCCGTCCGATGAGGAGCTGTTTGACGGCGCCGGGAAAGGATGGCACGACGGGTCATCGTAGGCCCGCATCCCCGGCGGGCAAGACCTGGCCGGTCCCGGGTGACGAACGGGTAGGGAGCTTGACCCTCCCTTGGGCGAACTCCGGAGCCCAATGCGTGTACCTTCGGCGGCGGACGTGCCGAGAGGGCGGTGCGAACCAGATTCGGAGAGAAGGCCGGACGAACGTGCACTTCGTGATCATGGGATGCGGCCGTACCGGTTCCACCCTGGCCCAGATGGTCGAGGACCGCGGCCACACGGTCGCGGTGGTCGATCAGAACGCCAACGCGTTCCGCCGCCTGGGCCCGCACTTCGAGGGCCGCCGGGTGGTCGGGCCGGGCTTCGACCGCGACACCCTGACCGAGGCCGGGATCGAGGACGCGTACGCGTTCGCGGCCGTCAGCAACGGTGACAACTCCAACATCCTCGCCGCCCGGGTGGCCCGCGAGACGTTCGGGGTCAGCAACGTGGTGGCGCGCATCTACGACCCGGGCCGGGCCGAGGTGTACCAGCGCCTGGGCATCCCCACCGTGGCCACCGTGCGCTGGACCGCCGACCAGATGGCCCGCCGGCTGCTGCCGGCCGGCGCGATCTCCGAGTTCCGCGACCCGTCCGGCGCCGTGGTCATCGCCGAGGTGCAGGTGCACGCCGGCTGGGTGGGCCGGCGGATGGCCTCGCTGGAGGCCGCCTCCGCGGCCCGCGTGGCTTTTCTCACCCGGTTGGGCGAGGGCCTGGTGCCGGGCGCCGACACCGTCTATCAGGAGGGCGACCTGGTGCACTTCGTGCTGCGGCACGACCAGCTGACCTCGGTGGAACAGAAAATGGCCGTCGCGCCGTCGAAGGATGAGCTCTGATGCGGATCGTCATCGTCGGGGCCGGCAGCGTGGGCCGCTCGATCGCGCGGGAACTGCTCACCAACGGGCACCGGGTGCTGCTGATCGACAAGGACCCCAACGCCATCCGGGTCACCAGCGTGCCGGAGGCGGAGTGGCTGCTCGCCGACGCCTGTGAGATCAGCTCGCTGGCCGACGCCGGGCTGGAGGACTGCGACGTGGTCGTGGCCGCCAGCGGCGACGACAAGGCCAACCTGGTGGTCTCGCTGCTGTCGAAGACCGAGTACGGCGTGCCGCGCACCGTGGCCCGGGTGAACACCCCGGCCAACGAGTGGATGTTCGACGAGGCCTGGGGGGTGGACGTCGCGGTGTCCACCCCGCGCCTGATGACCGCCCTGGTCGAAGAGGCCGTGTCGGTGGGCGAGCTGGTGCGCATCTTCACGTTCCAGCAGGGTCAGGCCGCCATGGTCGAGATGACGCTGCCCGACAACTCCACCCTGGCGGGCACCACCGTCGGCGAGATCCACTGGCCCGCCGACACCGTGCTGGTCGGCATCATCCGCGGCGAGCGGCCGATCGCGCCCAGCCGTGACGACGCCCTGGAGGCCGGTGACGAGCTGATGTTCATCACCGTGCCGGAGAGCGAAGAAGAACTCCAGCAGCTGCTGAACCCCCGGGCCTGAGGGCTCACCGGGGGTTCAGGTTCAGCGTGCTTCTAGCTTGAGGACGACGTCGAGCCCGCGACGGGCTCGGCGCCGTCCGTGATCTTGATCGTGGGCACCGCGCGCAGCACCAGCCAGATCAGCCAGATCGCCGCGGCGAACAGCGGGATGCCCAGCACCAGGCCGTTCAGCAGGCCGAGCAGCACGGTCTGGTCGTTGAGGCTGAGCGGCACCTGCACGGCGACCCGGATCAGGAACATGCCGACCCAGATCCAGGTGGCCAGCACGTAGGCCCGGTAGCGCGCCGGATGCCGGCGCCAGGTGAAGTTCTCACCGGTCAGCGGCCCGACGAAGACCCCGACAATGGGCCAGCGGACCGCGATCGAGGCCATGCCGAGCAGCGCCGACCCGCCGTTCTTGACGATGCTGATCAGGAAGACGTCGGAGGCCCGTCCGGTCTGCCGGGACACGAAGGCGCCGAGCAGGATGCCGAACACGCCGCCGATCGCCTGGGTCAGCGGCTCGCGCGCGATCAGCCGCCAGACGATCAGCACGGCCAGCGGCACGAGCGCCGCGTAGACCGACGTGCGCACGTCTTTGGTGATGGCGAAGGCGATCGAGAACACCGTGTAGGGCAGCACCGACTCGACCACGCCGCGCGGGCCGCCGATGACCTTCTTCAGGTCGAACTCGGCGGCCACGGCGGCGGCGAACCCACCCTTGCCGGCCCGCTCCGCGGCATGTTCGGCCGCGTGTTCCGCGACGTGCCCGGCCTGCTCGGTCAGGTGGTGATGGTGGTGGTGCTGGTCGGACTCCCCCGGGACGGGCGCGTGCCCGCGCTGGTCCGGCATCAGCAGCCGGTGCCCGGGACGAGCTCGTACCGCGGGTTGAAGATGGTGGCGGTGCCGCTGGCCTCACAGACCACGCCCTGCACCCGGATGCGCCGGCCCGGCTCGACCCCGCCGATGTGGCGGCGGCCCAGCCAGATGACGGAGATGCTGCCGCTGCCGTCGTAGAGCTCCGCGACCAGCGCGGGGACGCCGGCCCGGGGGCGCAGCGTGACGGCGCGCAGGGTGCCGCAGACCATCGCGGGCTCCCGGGCCTTCAGCTGGGCGATCGGGGTGCCGCCCAGCTTCACGGCCTGCGCCCGCTCCTCGTCGGCGTGCACGACGCTCTGCGGAGCGGTGAACCGGGCGATCGCCCGGCGGAGCCCGAACCGCTCGGCCGGCCCGGCCGTCGCGGCCGGAGCCTGATCTTCTGTGATCTGCTTACCCACGGTTTTCAGAGTACCCATCTCCGACCGGCTTTCCGTCCGCCCGCCGGGTGTTGGAAGAGTGGCCATACGCACTTTTTCCGGTCTGGCGAACTCCTGCACAACAAGCTGTTTCAGATTCTATTCCCATTTTCACAGGGAAGCTTGATCATCTCTTGACGCTCACACGAGAGCCGCCCCGCCGTGACCACGGGCGTGGCTACGGCGGGACGGCTCATCGGTACGACCAGAGTGCAGTTTGAGTTCAGCGCAGGTGAAGCGGGCGAATCCGGGTCAGCGGACCTCGGTGATCTCCGGGCCCCGCTCCGGCGGGCGCAGCGCGTCCTGCTGCTCGCCCTCGGCGTTCTCGCCCTCGGCCTGGGCGTTGTCGGGCAGCCGCAGCGGCAGCAGCTCGCGCGGGGCCATCGCCTCGCTGCCCCGCACGACCACCGTGTCACGCACCAGGTTCTCCAGGTCGAGCGCCTTCTTCTCGTCCAGGGCCGCGGCACCGTGGAAGACCGCCCGCAGGAACCAGCGCGGGCCGTCGACGCCGGAGAACCGGGCGGGCTGGAGCACCGTGCGGCCGTCCGGGGTGCGCGCGGGCACCTTGGCCAGCAGCTCCCGGCCGAACACCCCGGGGACGTCGTCCACCTCGCCACCCTGCCGGGACACGCTGGCCGCGATCTCGCCGCGGATCTCGTCCCAGATGCCGGCCGTGCGCGGCGCGGCGAAGGCCTGGAGCTGGACCGCGGAGTCGTCCAGCTGCACGGTGGCGGCGATCACCTTGCTGGTCTCCTCCTCGATCTCGAGACGCAGCTGGATCGTGCCCTCCCGGGCCGGGAGCTTCAGCGCGCCGAGATCGATGTACGTGCCCTCGGCGTCGGCCTCGGACTCGTCCCAGGGCCCCTGGGAGCGGTCGTACACGTCCGTGGGACCCGCGGGAGCGGTCTCGGGCGCCGCGTCGGCACCGTCCGCCCCCGGGGACGCGCTGTCCTGCTCGTCGACGCCGGAGGCGTCGTCCCCCTTGTTGCGTCGGAACCAGCTCATCAGTGTTCTCCTCGTTGCGTTCCCAAGCCCGTCGACCCGAAGCCGCCCTCGCCCCGTGCGGAGCCGGGCAGCCGCTCCGCCTCGACGAAGTACGCCCGGCTCACCGGCTGCACCACCAGCTGCGCGATGCGGTCGCCCCGGCGCAGCACCACCGGCGTGTCCCGGTCGGTGTTCAGCAGGGTGACCCGGATCTCACCGCGATAACCCGCATCGACCGTGCCGGGCGCATTGACCACCGTCAACCCGAAACGTGCG
This sequence comes from Kineosporia corallincola, assembly GCF_018499875.1. Lineage (GTDB taxonomy): Bacteria > Actinomycetota > Actinomycetes > Actinomycetales > Kineosporiaceae > Kineosporia > Kineosporia corallincola. Next base: position 545,600 of record NZ_JAHBAY010000003.1, read on the forward strand.
GCCAGGCCCGATCGGGGATGAACAAAAGCTGCGTAACCGTCCGGCAGGGCGATCGCCACACCGGTCGGGACCGTCTGCCGCTCGCCCGGTGCCAGGGTCACGTCGACCGCCGTGACCAGGTCGGCCCCGGCGTCCCCGGGGTGCGAGTAACCGGGAACGGGAACCCCTGGATCCAGCCGCCGCAGCAGCACCTCGACCTGGCCGGGCGCAAAGCCCTGCCAGCCGGGACCTTCTCCGAGAGCGCCGGCCGGCGCGGAAGACGTGCTCACGGTGGGACAGCGTAGCCAGCGCACCGCACCACCAGCCGCACGCGGGGTGGGCGGGCGTGGGAAGCTGGAGCCTATGAGTTCGGACCAGCGGCAGGCCGCTGACGAAAAGGCCGCCGGTGAGCAGGCTCCCGCCGCGGCACCCCAGACGAAGAAGCAGCTGAGCGAGACGCTGTGGCCGTCTCCGGCGCTGTGGGTCCTGCTGGTCGCCCTCGGGGCGTCGTTCGGCCTGATCCCCGGCCCGGTCAACACCACCTTCGCCGTGATCACCGGGGTGGTCACGGCCGTGCTCGCGGTGGCGCTCATCGTCACCCTCACGCCGAAGGTGGAGCTGGCGAAGGGCGTGTTCTCGGCCGGGCGGGCCAGTGTGCCGGCGTCACTGATCGCGAAGGTGGAGCCGCTGGACGCCGGTCAGATGCGGGTGGCGCACGGGGTGGAGCTCGATGCCCGGGCCTTTCTCTGCACCCGTGGCTGGGTGCGCACCGGGATCCGGGTCACGCTGAACGACCCGGAGGACCCCACGCCGTACTGGCTGATCTCCACCCGCAAACCACAGGAGTGGGTGCGGGCGCTGGGCTCCTAGTTCCGGAGCCCGTGCGCCCCACACACTCGGTTCAGGCCGCGCACTCCTTGCAGATCAGCTGGCCGTTCTTCTCGCCGGCCAGCTGGCTGCGGTGGTGCACCAGGAAGCAGCTCATGCAGGTGAACTCGTCTGCCTGGCGCGGGAGCACCCGGACGGACAGTTCCTCGTTGGAGAGATCGGCGCCGGGCAGCTCGAAGCCTTCCGCCGCCTCCGTCTCGTCCTCGTCGACCGAGCCGGCCGACTTGTCCACACGTCGGGCCTTCAGCTCTTCGAGCGAGTCCTCGTTGAGGTCGTCGTCGGTCTTGCGCGGCGCGTCGTAGTCGGTTGCCATCGTTAGGTCACGCTCCGGGGTATGGAACTCACGAGGACGTGCCCTGGCGCCGCCTCCGCATGCGGAGCCGGTCCAGGCCGCGTTTCCCCCCATGAGAACGGGATTGCTGGTCGTTGCTGGTGTTGCCGGTGGTGCTGTGTTGCGCCGAATGCGGTGCCCGCGCCCTGCAAAATCAAGGTCGTTGCTACCGGACTGTGGACTAACGCGCCCGGGGCCGGATTTGTGCCCGCTCTCGCGGCAGGGATTGTGCACCAGTCGGGGCCCGTTGACCATCCCGCCACCCCGGAGAACCACAACGATTTCGGATCTCGGACAGGATCACCGCTCACCCTCCGTCGTCAGACGGAGCGCCTAACGGGTGATCGTTACGAAATGTTCCCGAGCCGGTCAGCACATGCAACCGGACTGACCTGTTCGACCACGCAGAGTTGAACGTAGAGTGTCGCGCGGTGCAGTGCGTCTCACAGACGTTGCACGGGTGTTACGCAGTATGTCCTCACCCGGGCGGCCGACCATGCACCAGCGTCGGAGGAGATGGCTTCCGGCGCCGAAGGGCTCGCCGGACATCGTTCGGGGGCGAGTGAGGGAGAATTGAATGAGCGAGTTCGTCGCGCAGATCAGGGGCCGTGCGGCTGAGGCCCTGGTTTGGCTCCGCGAAGCTCAGGACACCGGGGACGAGTACCTCGTGAATGTCTCGCTCGGACAGATCGAGTCGATCGCACGGGTCGCCGCCGACCACCAGATCGCCCTGGAGGGGGTGGCCGAGTCGCTCAGCGCCTACGGCCTCCCGGTCCCCCAGGGCCCGCGTGGGGCGACCGCCTAGCTGGGAGACCGGGAGCCCGAGGTTCCGTCAGGTCAGGCCGGACACACACCGGGTGCGAGCCCGGGTACGAGCCGGATCAGGTCGGGTCGGAGTCGGCGTCCAGCTGCCCAAGGACGTCGCAGATCCCCTCCAGAAGGGGTGACGCCGCTCCGACGACCATGGCACCGCCGGCCGGTGCGCCACGCAGTCCGCTGATCGCGCCACCCGCCTCCATCAGCACCAGGGTGGCCGCGGCGATGTCCCAGACGTGCACACCCCGCTCGTAGAACGCGTCCACCGTGCCGGTCGCCACGCCGCACAGGTCCAGGGCCGCGCTGCCGATCCTCCGGATGTCCCGCACCTGCGGCAGCACCCCCGTCAGCACCCGGGCCTGACCGGCCCGCCGGACGGCGGCATAACCGAAGCCCGTGGCCACCAGGGCCTGCCCCAGCTCCGGAGGGGTCCCCATCCGCAGCTCGCGCGGCGCCGAGCCGTCACCGGGCGCCAGCTGCGCGCCCAGGCCGCGACCGGCCGTCCAGGTGTCGCCGGTGGCCGGGTTGTGCACGCACGCCGCGACCGGCGTCCAGGCGCCGTCCACCGTCGGGTCACCCTCGACCACCGCCACGCTGACCGCGTACGCGTCGATGCCGTAGCGGTAGTTCACCGTGCCGTCGATCGGGTCGAGCACCCAGCTCAGACCGGAGCCGCCGGGCGTGTAGCCGGCCTCCTCGCCGAGCAGGCCGTCGTGCGGGCGGGCCGCCCCCAGCCGGTCGCGCAGCAGCCGCTCCACGGCCTGGTCCATGGCCGTCACGATGTCGGTGGGTGTGGACTTGGTCTCCTCCACCGCCCGCGCCGCGGCGCCGTTCTCGGCCAGGCCGGCCCGGATCAGGTCGCCCCCGGCCCGGGCCGCGCTCTCGGCCAGGGCCCGCAGGGCGGCGACGTCGTGGCTCATCGGCTGGCCTCCGGCTGACGTGCGCCGGCCTGTGCCTCGGCGGTCCGGTCGATCGGCAGCACCCAGTCCACCCCGCAGGCCGCGGGCCGGTCGGGGTTGCGCGTGTTGGTGCAGCAGTTCGCCGGGCAGACGTCGTGCCAGGCACCGGGACCGGCCTTCGAGGGACGCTCCGGGTTCTCGCCGCGCTCGGCGGCGGCCCGCTCCAGCACCAGCTGGGCCAGCGAGCCGGCGAACTCCACCGCCCGGCCCGACGTGGCGGCGCGCACGAACGGCAGCTCCAGCTCGCGGGCGATCTCCTCGGCCTCGGTGTCGAGGTCGAACACGACCTCCATGTGGTCGCTGACGAACCCGATCGGGACCACCACGACGCCGGTCGCGCCGGCCTGCTTGATCTGCTTCAGGTGGTCGCCGATGTCCGGCTCCAGCCAGGGCTGGGACGGCGGGCCGGAACGCGAGCAGTAGACCAGGTCCCACTCCGGCACGGTCTCCACGCCCAGCCGGGCGGCCACCGCCTCGCAGGCCGCCAGGTGGGTCTGCGTGTAGGCGTTGCCCTCGGGGCCGGACGCGTTCTCCATGGTGTCGGGGATGGAGTGCGTCACGAAGGCGATGCGCGCGCCGGCCGGCAGCGACCGGAGCCCCTCGGTGATCGAGTCGGCCACCGGCTGGAGGAAGCCGTCCTGGTCGAAGTACTGCCGCACCTTGTCCACGCGCAGGCTGCGGCCCTCGTGGGAGAGGGTGATGAGGGCGTCGGCCAGGTCCTCACGGTACTGGCGGCAGCCGGAGTAGCTGGGGTAGGCGCTGGTGACGACGGTCAGCACCCGCCGGGCCCCGGCCTCGTGCGCCTCGCGCAGCACGTCGGTGGTGAACGGTGCCCAGTTGCGGTTGCCCCACAGCACCGGGGTGTCGCCGGCACCGGCGGCGGCGAGCTGCTCGCGCAGGTTCGCCAGCAGCTGCCGGTTCTCGTCGTTGATCGGGCTGCGGCCGCCGAAGTGCAGGTAGTGCTCGGCGACCTCCGCCAGCCGCTCGCGGGGGATGCCCTTGCCCCGGGTCACGTTCTCCAGGAACGGCATCACCTCGTCCGGGGCCTCGGGGCCGCCGAAGGAGAGCAGGAGGACGGCGTCGTACGGCTTCAAGGAGCTCACGGATAGATCCTGCCAAGCCGGGGCCGGGCGCGCGCGCCCGGGTGCGCTCTCCGACCGCCGCCCGGGCGTGTCACTACCCACGTCAGGGGCCCTTCGCCGTCCATAATCGAACTGCTCCCCAGGATCGACAAACTAGTGATTTCGACAACACCTGCCCCCTGCCGGGGGTGGGCCGCTCGCCTGTGGATTCGCCCGGTCACCGAAATCGGGCCCGACTCGCCCACCCATGTGCTTCGCCGATGAGGTACGAAGTGGCACAGTCTTCACGCAGGTCGCGGTTGCCGGAGGGAGTGAACATGGAAGATCTTTCGCTCGTCGGCGTCCACGAAGACGGAGAACACCTCCTCGTTGCGGGTCCGAACGGCCAGCGTTTCCGGTTGCGGGTGGACGACGCGTTGCGCGCGGCGATCCGTCGCGATCGCGCCCGCCTGAGCCAGATCCAGATCCAGTCCGAGGGCCGGTTGCGCCCCCGGGAGATCCAGGCCCGCATCCGTGCGGGCGAGACCGCCGAAGAGGTGGCGGAGACCGCCGGGCTGTCGCTGGAGCACGTGCGCAAGTACGAGGGCCCGGTGCTGGCCGAACGGGAGTACGTGGCCGAGCAGGCCCGCCGGGTGCGGGTGCGCCGCGGTGGCGGCGAGTCGCTGTCGCTGGGCGAGACCGTGAGCGAGCGGCTCGCGGCCCGTGAGGTGGACTCCGACTCGGCGTCCTGGGACGCCTGGCGCGGCGACGACAACCTCTGGGTGCTCGCTCTCGAGTTCGTCGCCGGTTCCACGCTGCGGCAGGCGCGCTGGCTCTACAACGCCAGCCTGCGCCAGGTCACGGCGCACAACGACGAGGCCCGCTGGCTGACCGACGAGGAGCCGCCGCCGGCCGAGAAGACCGCGGCCCCGGGCACCGGCAGCATGCGCCGGCTGTCCACGGTGCGCCCGGGCGACCGGCCGTACGAGGCGGAGGCCCGCGCGCCCTACGAGGAGCCCGCCGCCGTCAACCTGCTCGACACGCTGCGCGAGCGCCGGGGCCGGCGCAGCCGCGCCCTCACCGACGACGAGCGCTCGGGTCACGGCGACCCGGTGCGTGAGGCCATCGACTCCCTGCTCAGCCGCGGCGAACAGCTGGGCGAGCCGCCGGCCGCCCACCCGGCGCGGTCGCGTCCCCAGGACGCGCGCGACGGCGAGGTGCTGGTGCTGCCCGACGCCGACACGGTGTTCGACGTGGAGCAGGAGGAGGACCAGCAGCCGCGGGCCGACGCCGAGCGCGCCGACCGCAAGGACCGGGACCGCCTGGACCGGGACCGCGCCGAGCGCGAGCGGTCCGAGCGGGAACGCGAGCGCGCCGAACGGGAGCGCCGCGAGCGCGCCGAGGCCGAGCGGGCCGAGCGCGAGCAGGACGGGGCCGAGCCGGACCGGGTGGTCGACGTGGACGCGGCCGAGGAGGAGAAGACCCCGGTTCCGGCCGGGCGTCGGCCGGCCGGCAACCGCAAGCAGCGGCGGGCCAGTGTGCCGTCGTGGGACGACATCGTGTTCGGGCAGCGGCGCGACTGACCTGCAAAAATGATGGACGACGCGGACCGCACGGCCCGGCGTCGTCCATCATTTTTCAGCTCTGGGCCACCAGCATCGGGATCTCGGTCTCCACGCTGGTGCGTGAGCCGTGCAACCCGAGCAGGCGCAGAGTCTGCGGCCGGGCGGTGCGCGAGTCGACCACGGCCACCGGACCGGTGGCGGCGGTGACCACGTTGCCGATGCGTGGCAGCACGTGCGACGACACCGGGCCGAACCAGCCCTCGTCCACGGCCTGCTCGCGGGTGACGACGATCATGTCGTCGCCCAGCCGGGCGGTGAGGGCGGCCGCCACGTCGTCGGTCGCGCCGTCTTCGCAGTAGAGCTGGAGCGATCGCGGTTCGCCGCCGAGATGCCGCACCCCGGTGAGCAGTTCGGGTTCGGTGGCGAGGTCGAGCCGGTTCTCGAACGGCACGTCGACCATGCCGTGGTCGGCGGTGACCACCATCAGGCTGTCGGCCGGCAGGCCCGCGGCGAGCTGCTGGGCGCAGGCGTCGACGCGTTCCAGCTCACCGGTCCAGTTCCAGGAGCGGCAGCCCTGCTCGTGGCCGATCTTGTCGAGGTCGCCCCAGTACACGTAGATCAGCGACGACCTGGACCGGCGGGCGGCGGCGATCGCCACCTCGACGCGTTCCTCCAGCGACTGGGCGGGCACGAACCGGCCCCCGCGCTGCACCGCCTCGGTGAGGCCGGAGCCGTCGAAGAAGGCCGGGCCGATCCGGGTCACGTCCCGCCCGGCCGCCACCACCTGCTCGAACACGGTGGGTGCCGGCTGCCAGCGGCGCGGGTCCACGGCCGGGTCCCACATCAGCTCGTTGAACACCTGGTCGCGGTCCGGGTCGAGCACCTCCAGCCCGACCAGGCCGTGCGCGCCGGGCAGCAGACCGGTGCCGAGCATGCCCAGGCTGGTGGCCGTGGTGCTGGGGAAGCCCGAGGTCAGCGTGGTGGAGTGCGGGTTCTGCCGGAGACGCCGCAGAAACGGGGCGTGCCCGTGACTGGCGGCCAGGAGCTGGTCGCCCAGGCCGTCGACGAGCAGCACCACCACGGTGCGGGCCTTCGGCAGCAGACCGCCCTTGCGGCCCTTGGGCTCCAGGCTGAGCGCGGCCGCGGGCAGGACGTCGGCGAGTGTGCGCACGCTCAGGATCTGGCCGTCGCCGCGGACAGGGCCCGGGCGAACGCCGCCGCCGAGCGCACCGCCGCCTCGCCCTCGGCCTCGGCGGAGAGCCGGACGGTGATGTCGTCGGCGGCCACCGTGCCGGTGTAACCGTGGTCGGCCTCGCAGTCCGGGTCGGCACAGGAGGCGGGCTCCAGGTCGACGCGGGTCAGCGAGCCCCAGCCGATGGTGAGGCTGAGCTCACGGGGCACGGCGCCGGCCCGGTACTTCTCCGGCGAGGTGACCGCGTGCGACAGCACCACCGAGGTGACCTTGCCCAACGGCACGGCCTCGGTGGAGGCCGAGGCGTAGGGCTCAGGGCTGAGGGCGTCCGGGTCGTGGTCGTCGGCGTGCGCCACCACCAGCCGGGTCGGGGTCAGCGACAGCACGGTGACGTGCCGCCGCACCTCCACCCGGTCGAAGGTGGTCTCTTGCTGCACCAGGTACGACACCACCGGTTCCCCGGCGATGGCGACGTCTACCGCGTGCAGCACCAGTGCCGGGTAGAACCCGGCACGCTCCACGTCGGCGACCAGTTCGTCGGGCAGGCCACTGGTCTCGCTGACCTTGCTGGCCCCGGGTCCTTCACGCATTGCCCCATCTTGTCACTCCGGCATGGACCCGGCGCAGGGCACGCCTCTCCGGCGGGTGTGTCGCCCGGGACGACGCCCGGACGGGTCAGGAGGGCAGCTCCCGGCGCACCGTGTCGGCCCGCTCGATCGGCCGGGCCAGCCGGATCTCCGCGTCCAGCACGGCCAGGCCGTTCCCGGCCACCACCACCGGGTTCAGTTCCAGCTCGGCCACCTCGGGCAGCTCGTCGGCCAGGCAGGCCAGTCGCCCGATCACGTCTTCCAGCGCGGGCACGTCGACCGGCGCCGCACCCTTGTGGCCGAACAGCTTGGGCGCGGCCTTCACCGAGCGCACCAGGTCGGAGATGTCCACGTCGGTCAGCGGCGGGATCCGGTGCGACACGTCACCCAGCAGGCCCACCGCGTCGCCGCCCAGGCCGAACGAGACGACCGGACCGAAGAGAGGGTCCTCCGCCGTGCGCAGCACACAGGCCACGCCCGGCTCCGCCATCCGCTGCACCACCAGCTGGTCGGCCTCCAGCGGGCCGAGGGTCTGCCGCATCTGGGCGAAGTCGGCGAGCAGCTCCTCGTCGTCGTCGATGTTGAGCCGTACTCCCCCGAGGTCGACCCGGTGACGCAGGTGCGGCGCGGTGGTCTTGAGCACCACCGGATAGCCGATCCGGCCGGCCGCGGCCGTCGCCTCCTGCGGCGTGGCCACCGGGGTGCGCGGCCAGAGGGTGATGCCGAAGGCGGCCAGCAACCGGGCCGAGGCGTCCGGGCCGAGGCGCACGCTGTCCTGGCCGGGCACCCGGGCCAGGGCCTCGGCCACCACCAGCCGGGCCAGGTCGACGTCCACGTCCTGCGGGTCGAACCGGCGGCCCGGGTCGCGGCGGCGCCAGCGGGCGTACCACTCGGCCTTGGCCAGTGCCCGCACCGCTTCCTCGGGGGTGGGGTACGACGGGATGGGCCGCGGGTTCGACAGCGCCCGGTTCACCCCGTGCACCCCGAGAAAGCAGGCCACGACCGGGATCTCGGGTGATGCGGCGGACACCTCGGACAGCGCGCGGGCGACCTCCCCGGCCTCGGTGGCGATCGGCGGGATGAAGGCGGCCACCACCGCCTGCACGTCCGGGGCGGCGAACGCCTCGGTCAGCGCCGCGCGGAACTGTGCCGGGTCGGCCTGCGGGTGCAGGGCGACGGGTTTGTGGACGACGACGAGACCGGCCGCCACGCACGCGTCCGCGATCAGGGTGCCCAGCGCGTCACTGTTGCCGACGATGGCCACGTTCGGCCCGGCCGGCATCGGCTGGTTCATCACCAGCTGGGCCACGTCGAGCATCTCGGCCACGGTCTGCACCCGGATGCAGCCGGACTGCCGCAGCATCTCGTCGAAGGCCTCCCGCGGCGCGGTGCTCGGGCGCACCGAATGCCCTGGCGGCACACCGAAACTCGACAGGCCGGACTTCAGCACGATGACCGGCTTGGTGCGGGCCAGGCGGCGGGCGATGCGGGAGAACTTCCGCGGGTTGCCGATGCTCTCCAGATACAGGCCGACGGCGTCGGTGGCCGGGTCCTCCTCCCAGTACTGCATGCAGTCGTTGCCGGAGACGTCGGCCCGGTTGCCCGCGGACAGGAACGTGGACACCCCCAGACCGCGCCGCTCGACCGCGTCCAGCACCGCCACGGCCAGCCCACCGGACTGCGAGAACAGCCCCAGGCGGCCCTCTTTCGGCAGGTCGGGGATCAGCGACAGGTTGAGCCGGGTGGCCCCGGCGGCGTTGATCAGCCCCCAGGAGTTCGGCCCGACCACCCGCATGCCGTGGGACCTGGCCAGCCGCACCAGCTCTCGCTGCCGCGCCAGCCCTTCGTCACCGGTCTCGGCGAAACCACTGGACACGACGATCATTCCGCGCACGCCGTGCTCGGCACACTCGGCCACCACGTCGAGCACACCCTCCGCCGGGATGGCGATCAGGGCCAGGTCGACGGGTTCGGCGACGTCGGCGAGCGACCTGACCGTGGGCAGGCCGAGCAACTGGTCGGCCTCCGGGTGCACGACGTGCAGGCGCCCGGTGAACCCGCCCGCGACCAGGTCGGCCAGCAGCCGGTGCCCGACCGTGGCGGTGCGCCGGCTGGCCCCGATCAGCGCCACCGACGAGGGGTTGAGCAGGTGTTCCATGCTGCGGGCCTCGGCCCGGTGCTCACGGGCCTCCATCACCGCCCGCGAGCGCTCGGTGGGGTCGATGATGAACTCGACCTCGATCACGCCGTCGTCGAACTTCGAGATCAGCTCGTATCCGGCCTCACGGAACACGGCCAGCATCTTGCGGTTGCGCGGCAGCACGTCGGCCACGAACCGGCGGATGCCGTTCTCCCGGGCGGCGGCGGCCAGGTGCTCCAGCAGCACCGAGCTGATGCCCCGGCCCTGGTGCGCGTCGCTGATGTTGAACGCCACCTCGGCCGACTCCGAGCCGACGTCGAGCCGGTCGTAGCGGCCCACACCGACGATGTCGGAGCCGAGCAGGGCGATCAGGGCCACCCGGTCGCGGTGGTCGACGTTGGTGAAGTGGTGCAGGTCGCGCGGCGACAGGCGGGGCATCGGGGCGAAGAAGCGCAGGTAGGTGGAGTCCGGCGACTGGTGCACGTGGAAGCGCTGGAGCGCGTCGGCGTCGTCGGCGGTGATCGGGCGCAGGTGGGCGGTCGCGCCGTCACGCAGCACGACGTCTGCCTCCCAGTGCAGGGGATACTCCGGCCGGCCCACCGCACCAGGCTACGCAGTCACCCGTGGCGCACTCCAGGACTTCTGTCCTTAGTCTCGCTGCATGGAATTTGAGGACGTCGTCCGCTCCCGGCGGATGGTGCGCACCTACGATCCGGCCCGCCCCGTGTCCCGTGACGTTCTGGCCCGGTTGCTGGACCTCGCGGTCCGGGCCCCCAGCGCGGGCTTCAGCCAGGGGTGGGACTTCGTCGTGCTCAGCGAAGCCGGTCAGGTGGACCGGTTCTGGGCGGCGACGAGCGGGGACGGCGCACCGGACCGCTGGCTGGAGGGCATGCGCACGGCACCCGCGCTGATCCTGTGTCTGTCCGACCGGGACGCCTACCTGGACCGCTACGCCGAGCCGGACAAGGGCTGGACCGATCGCGACGAGGCCCGCTGGCCGGTGCCCTACTGGGACGTGGACACCGGGATGGCCTCGATGATCATCCTGCTGGCCGCGGTGGACGCCGGGCTGGCCGGCTGCTTCTTCGGGGTGCCGCCACAGCGGCGTGAGCAGGTGCTGGAGGCCTTCGCGATCCCGGCGGGGCGCCGCATCGTCGGGGTGATCAGCCTGGGTCACCCGCCGGCGCCGGGCACCGACCGGAAGTCGCCCTCGCTGCGCCGGGGGCGGCGCGGTGTGCCGGAGGTGGCGCACGACGGTGTGTTCGGCGAGCCGTTCCAGGCCTGAGGCCGCCTGCCGGTCATGACCCACCGTGAGCCGCCGTGAACCGCCGTGAGCGGGCGGCGAGCTGTCCGGGAGCTGTCGGAACCTGTCACGGGGCGTTCGCAGGTTCTGCGGGTGGTTCTGCCAGGAACGACCGGCAGAGTTCTTCTCACGACAGCGAAACAGCGGTCGCACCAACGAAAGAGGAGAGACACCATGGCGAAGATCCTGAAGGCCCGGCACCGTCGTCCCGCTCAGAAGGTCGACCCGCAGCCGAAGCGCACGGAGCAGAACCGGGACGAGGCGCCCGCGCAGGGCGACCGCGACTGACCCTTCTCCCCACGCCACGCAGGCCGGGGCCGGTGAACACCTTCGGGTGCTCACCGGCCCCGCCCGCGTTTTGGCGACGATCGCGAATGTGCCTGCGCTGTCAGATGTTTCTTCCAGGTTTCGGTCGCCGTTCTGCCAGGAACGACCGGCAGAGTTCTTCTCACGACAGCGAAACAGCAGTCGCAGCGACGAAGAGGAGAAACACCATGGCCAAGATCCTGAAGAACCGCGACCGCCGCCCCGTCGCCAAGCCGGAGACCCCGGCCAAGCGCAAGGACAACCAGAACAACCAGCAGCCGGCCCCCGCCGCCGACCGCGACTGACCCCCACCCCTCCCCCACCACCGAAATCCCAAGGAGCACAGAACCATGGCGAAGATCCTCAAGGCCCGGCACCGTCGTCCCGCCCAGAAGGTGGAGACCCAGCCGAAGCGCAACGAGCAGAACCCGGACCAGGCGCCCGCACGGGACGACCGCGACTGAGCGGGCGTACGGCACGTCGTCCTGATGCCACGCAGGCCGGGGCCGGTGAACACCTTCGGGTGCTCACCGGCCCCGCCCGCGTTTTGGCGACGATCGCGAATGTGCCTGCGCTGTCAGATGTTTCTTCCAGGTTTCAGTCGCCGTTCTGCCAGGAACGACCGGCAGAGTTCTTCTCACGACAGCGAAACAGCAGTCGCAGCGACGAAGAGGAGAAACACCATGGCCAAGATCCTGAAGAACCGCGACCGCCGCCCCGTCACCAAGCCGGAGACCCCGGCCAAGCGCAAGGACAACCAGGACAACCAGCAGCCGGCCCCGGCCGGCCGCGACTGAGCGATCGCCTGACATGAGCACCCTGCTCGACGCTCAGGCCGAGGCCGGTGGGCACCTCGCGGTGTCCGCCGGCCCGGCCGGCCCGGCGGTGACGGACGAACCACCCGAACCACCGCGTCTCAGCTGGCCGCAGGTCCTGCGCCGCTTCTGGCCACTCACCGCGGGCAGACGCCTGGCGATGGCCGGCGCGCTGCTCTGCTTCACCCTCGCGGTGGTGGCCGACGCGATAGGCATCGAGCTGCTCTCCACGTTGATCGACGGCGCGGTCGAAAACGCCGACCTGGACCAGTTCTGGCACCCGGCGGCGATCTGGGCCGTGGTCACCCTGGCCGCGGCCGCGCTGACCTACGCCGGTTCCGTGCTCACCGCCTCCGCCTCCGAGCGGTTCTCCCGGCGGCTGCGCGCCCACACCCACGACCACCTGCTCACCGTGGCCCCGGAGGAACTCGACCGGCGCGCGCTGGGCGACGTGCTGTCCCGGGTGGTCGACGACACCGAGGACGTCGAGCACCTGACCGTCAGCGGAGCCGTCAGCACCGCCGGATCGGCCCTGGCCGTGGTGATCTTCGGCATCGCCGCCTGGCGGCAGAGCTGGATGCTGGCGCTCGTGGTGCTGGCCGCCGCCCCCTGCGTGTGGCTGCTGAACCGCTGGCTGACCGGACGCACGCACGCCGTGTCGATGCGCACCCGGGTGGCTCACGGCGCCCTGACCTCGACGCTGGAGCAGAGTTTCACCAACGCCGCGCTGGTGCAGGCCTACAACGGGCGCCCGGCCGAGCGCCGCCGCCTGGCGGCCGTGTCCGGCCGGCTGATGCGGGCCCGGCTGCGGCAGACCCGGCTGGCCGCCGTGCAGGGGCCGCTCACCGAGCTGGTCGAGACGGCGGGACTGCTGGCCGTGATCGGCATCGGCGTCATCAACATCGCCACCGGCGACCTGACCGTGGGCGGCCTGCTGGCCTTCACCGCCTACCTGACGTTCCTCTACCCGCCGATCACCGCGCTCGGTCAGCTCGGGCTGGTCGCCTCCAGCTCCGGCACCAGCGCGGCCCGGCTGGTGGAACTGCTCGACCTGGAGCCCGCGGTGCGGGAGGCCCGGTCTCTCGTCGTCCATGACCGGGAGATCACGGCGGGACCGGCCGGCATCGCGATCGAGGGCGTCACCGTGCGCTCGCCCGGCCGTCCCGACCGGCTGCACGACGTCAGCCTGCGGATCCCGGCCGGCGCGCTGGCCATGGTCACCGGCCCGAGCGGCGCCGGAAAGTCCACCCTGGTGGAGCTTCTCGTGCGGTTCCGCGACCCGGACGCCGGGCGGATCCGGCTCGGCGGCCGGGACCTGCGGGACCGCCCGCTGGGCGAACTGCGCAACGAGGTGACGCTGCTGCCGCAGGAACCGTTCATGTTCGACGAGACGGTGCGCGACAACATCACCTACGGCGTGCCGGAAGACCCGGGCACCGGCCCGATCAGCCTGGCGACCCGCGACAGCGGCGCCGCGGAGTTCCTCGACCGGCTGCCCGACGGCCTGGCCACCCAGGTCGGCCAGCGCGGCCGGGCCCTGTCCGGCGGGCAGCGGCAGCGGATCGCCCTGGCCCGGGCCCTGCTGCGGGAGGGATCGGTGCTGGTGCTCGACGAGCCGACCACCGGCCTGGACCCGCAGGCGGCACAGAACCTGATCGGCACGCTGCGCCTGCTCACGGCGCGGGGCCGCACGGTGGTGCTGGTGACGCACGACCTGGGCCTCACCCGCTACGCCGATCAGGTGATCGAGATGCGGGCCGGCCGGGTGCACCGGCTGACCGTCTCACCGGACGCCCCGGCCCACCCCCTGGACCGTCCGGGAACCCAGCAGCTGAAGGCCGGGTGAGACCGGGCGAAAAGAATGAACCACGACCTCGTTTCATGTTCCTTTATCGAATGCGATTGCCGGATGACAACTTCCATTGAAGAATCAATCATGATCAGGCACCCCCGAACCGGTGCCACCCCGCACCCGTGCACCCCTTCACTTGTCTGGAGACTTTCCCCGGTGCCTCGTGAATTTGCTTGTTCTCCTAAGTTTTTCACAGTCGCTGATCATGGTTTCTGACAGAAAAGAACGCCAGAGTCCTTTCTCGTCGCCGCGAAACACCTCGCGGCACCGACCAGAAGGAGCCACTCATGGCGAAGATCCTCAAGCCCCGCAAGCGTCGTCCCGTCGAGAAGCCGCTGCCGGAGCCCCGCAAGAAGAAGCAGCAGCCGCAGGAGCCGGCCCCGCAGCCGCGCGACTGACGTAGCACCCGACGCCGACTCACCCTCGGCCGACGGCCGGGCCGGTAGGCACCTCACGGTGCCTGCCGGCCCAGCGCTTTGCCCGATCCCCTTTTCCGGAGGGACTTTTCCCATCACGAGGAGCCGGACGTGACGCCACCCGATCCCGAGACCGATGCGGGCGAGGACGAAGACGATCCGGGCAGTGACCTGCCCCGGCTGACCTGGCCCTCGGTGCTGCGCCGGTTCTGGCCCCTGACCCGGGGCCGGCGGCTGGCCGTGGTGGGCGCGATGGCCTGCTACACCCTGGCGCTGGTCGGTGACGCCGTCGGCGTCGAGCTGCTCGCCACCCTGATCGACGGCGCGGTGGAGAACGCGAACCTGGACGAGTTCTGGCGGCCCGCCGGGATCTGGGCGGGCATCACCCTGGGCGCCGCCACCCTGACCTACCTGGGCTCCGTGCTCACCGCCTCGGCGGCGGAACGGTTCTCGCGCCGCCTGCGCGCCCTCACGCACGACCACCTGCTCACCGTGGCCCCGGAGGAACTCGACCGGCGGGCCCTGGGCGACGTGCTCTCGCGCGTGGTCGACGACACCGAGGAGGTCGAGCACCTCACCGTCACCGGTCTGCTCGACGCCGCCTGCTCGGTGATCGCCGTGATCATCTTCGGCGTCGCGGCGTTCCTCCAGAGCTGGCTCCTGGCCCTGGTGGTGCTGGCCGCCGCGCCGGTGGTCTGGCTGCTCAACCGCTGGCTCACCGGGCGCACGCACACCATCTCGATGCGCACGCGGGTGGCCCACGGCCAGCTGACCTCGGCCCTGGAACAGAGCCTCACCAACTCGGCGCTGGTGCAGGCGTACAACGCGCAGAGCAGCGAGCGACGCCGGCTGGGCACCATCTCCGGCCAGCTGATGCGCGCCCGGCTGCGCCAGACCCGGCTGTCCGCGGCCCAGGGCCCGCTCACCGAACTGGTCGAGACCGCAGGCCTTCTCGCCGTCATCGGGATCGGCGTGTACGACATCGCGCACGGCGACCTGACCGTCGGCGGGCTGCTCGCCTTCACCGCCTACCTGACCTACCTCTACCCGCCGATCACCGCTGTCGGCCAGCTCGGCCTGACCGCGGCCTCGTCGGGCACCGGCGCCGCCCGGCTCACCGAGCTGCTCGACCTGGAGCCGGCCGTGCGGGAGAGCCGGTCCGAGGGTGTGCTGCTGCTGCCGGTGCCGGACGACGCCTTCAGCTCACCGGTCACCGGCCCGTTACGCACCGGGCTGGTGATCGAGGACGTCACGGTGCGGGGCCGGCTCCAGGACGTGAGCCTGTGGATCCCGCCGGGCGCGCTGGTCATGGTCACCGGCCCGAGCGGCGCCGGGAAGTCCACCCTGGTGGAGCTTCTGGTGCGGTTCCGCGACCCGGACCACGGCCGGGTACTGCTGGACGGGCGCGATCTGCGGGACTATCCCCTCAAGCATCTGCGGGAGCAGGTGACCCTGTTGCCCCAGGAACCGTTCATGTTCGACGAGTCGGTGCGGGAGAACATCACCTACGGCGTGGGTTACGACCCGGGCACCGGGGCGATCCGACTGGCCGCGCAGGACAGCGGCGCGGCCGAGTTCCTGGCCCGCATGCCCGAGGGCCTGGCCACCCCGGTCGGCCAGCGTGGGCGGGCGCTGTCCGGCGGGCAGCGCCAGCGCGTCGCCCTGGCCCGCGCGCTGCTGCGGGGCGGTCCGGTGCTGGTGCTCGACGAGCCGACCACCGGCCTGGACCCGCAGGCGGCGCACGACCTGATCGGCACGCTGCGCCTGCTCACTGCTCGGGGCCGCACCGTGCTGCTGGTCACGCACGACCTGGAGCTGACCCGGTACGCCGATCAGGTGGTGGAGATCCGGGCCGGGCAGGTGCACCGCACCGAGATCGGCCCGGAGTCCAGGACCCGGCCGATGGAGTCACGGCACTCACGTCGTCCCCGGACCGAGAGCTCACGGCAGCAGGACACCCCGCACCTGCGGGTTTCTCGCGGGCGGGGCGGGCCGGGGCTCACCCGGTCGCAGATGATCCGGATGGAGAGAGCACGGGCGGATTCCGGCGGCACCGGGACGAGACTGGTGGACGACGCCAGAACCATGGACGACGCCAGAACCGTGGACGATCCGGGAGCCCGGGACGATGCGACGCAGGGGCGCCGGGTGCGGACGAGTGGCGTCAGGCGAGGATGAGACCGGCGATCCAGACGGCGGTGGCGATCAGGCCGGCGGCCAGCTCGATCAGCATGGACAGGCCCACGGCCTTGACCGCCTGCACGGTGGAGGGCCACGCGCCGGCATGACCGCCCAGCCGCAGCAGCTCGGCGGCGTACACCCCGAGGACGAACCCGATCGGCAGCCCGATCACCGGGATGACGAAGAAACCGAACACGCCGAGTAACACCCCGGCGGCGAGCGTGATCCCGGGCACACCGCCCTCTTTGAGGCGTCTGCCGGGGAGGGCGTACTTCACCACCGTGCCCAGCACGAGCACGGCGACGGCCACGCCGAAGACCGTCCAGCCGGTCGCCGAGCCTTCGGCGAGAGCCCAGACCAGCACACCGCCGGCCACCAGGACCAGCCCGGGCAGCACCGGCACCACCACGCCGAGGAGGCCGAACGCGATGAGCACCGCGGCCAGCAGGGTCGCGGTGCTCATCGTGGGCTCTTCATCAGCTCGTCAGTGGGTAGGGAGTCGGAGTCCGCCCGGACTCAGCACCGGGCGCGGGACCTGGGCCGGCTCAGTGCTCGCCGTCAGGCGCCGTGGCCGGGGTCGAGGAGGACAGGGTCTGGGACTCGTCCTGGATCGACGCGTCGGCGGCCGTGAGCGCGTCCTTGTGCGCGTGCCCGTGGTGGCCGCAGAACAGGAGCTCGCCCCCACCGGGCAGCGTCACCCGCATGTAGGCCCGGGCTCCGCAGCGGTCACAGCGGTCGGCCGCGGTCAGCGTTTCTTCTTGAGCAATGGCAGCACCCACTAGGTGACCTCCTTGAACATCCCGTCAGTTGATCGACGGACCCCTGACGGGAATGGACATCGGTGACACTGAGAGAACAGTGAATCAGGCTTCCGGCTTCCCCGGCAGCTCAGAAGCGTCCGTTCGCTGTCCGCGTAGTCACGGCGGAACCACGCGAAGCATTCCGATGATCACTCACGGCTACCGACAGCCACTACCGCCCCAGCCCCGAACGGCCGCCGGTCCCGGCGCGTTGGGAACCACCGCCCCGACCATCCGGGTAATCTGCGCGGAAGCGGGCCGAAAGCACGCCCTCCCGGGCCCCGTCATGCCCCGGGTATATTCGAACGGACGTTCGACCCGCCTGCGTTGAACAACCGTCCAACCAGACCGAACCACCGCGATAGCAAGGAGCCGCTTGTGGCCGTGCAACCCAGCGAGACGGCCCGGTCCCGCGCCGCCGACGGCGCCCGGCGATCGGCATCCGCGGGATCACGCTCGGGCGACTCCGGTTACACCGCCCGCCACCTGTCGGTGCTGGAGGGCCTGGAGGCCGTCCGCAAGCGTCCCGGCATGTACATCGGGTCCACCGACTCCCGCGGTCTCATGCACTGCCTGTGGGAGATCATCGACAACTCGGTCGACGAGGCGCTGGGCGGGTACTGCCACCACATCAAGGTGATCCTGCACGCCGACGGCTCGGTCGAGGTGCACGACGACGGCCGGGGCATCCCGGTCGACGTCGAGCCGAAGACCGGCCTGACCGGCGTCGAGGTGGTCTTCACCAAGCTGCACGCGGGCGGCAAGTTCGGCGGCGGCTCCTACACCGCGTCCGGTGGTCTGCACGGCGTCGGCGCCAGCGTGGTCAACGCGCTGTCGGCCCGGCTCGACGTGCAGGTCGACCGCGGTGGCCAGGTGCACGCGATGAGCTTCCGTCGGGGCGAGCCCGGCATCTTCGCCGACGCCGAGGGCATCGACCCGGAGTCCGGTTTCACGCCGTTCATCAACGATTCCGCGCTGCGCGTCGTCGGCAAGGTGAAGCGTGGCGTCACCGGCTCCCGGGTGCGTTACTGGGCCGACCGGCAGATCTTCCTGAAAGACGCCGCGTTCTCCTACGACGAGCTGGTCACCCGCGCCCGGCAGACCACCTACCTGGTGCCCGGCCTGGAGATCGTGCTGCGCGACGAGCGCGGCCTGCCCGGCACGCCCGGCGAGCAGGGCCCGGTGGAGGAACGCTTCCTGCACGAGGGCGGCATCGCCGAGTTCGTCGACTTCCTCGCCACCGACGCCAAGGTCACCGACGTCTGGCGGCTGGAGGGCGTCGGTCACTTCAAGGAGACCGTGCCGGTTCTCGACGAGCGCGGTCACATGACGCCCACCGAGGTGGAGCGGGAGTGCGGCGTGAACGTGGCGCTGCGCTGGGGCACCGGCTACGACACCGAGCTGCGCTCGTTCGTCAACATCATCGCCACGCCCAAGGGCGGCACCCACGTCAACGGTTTCGAGCAGGCCATGCTCAAGACCCTGCGCACCGTGGTCTCGGAGAACGCGCGCAAGCTCAAGTTCAACGAGAAGAACGACAAGCTGGAGAAGGACGACGTCCTCGAGGGTCTCACCGCCGTCGTGACCGTCCGGCTGGCCGAGCCGCAGTTCGAGGGCCAGACCAAGGAGGTGCTGGGCACCAACGCGGTGCGCGGCATCGTCGCCCGGGTGATCGAGCGGGAGCTGCTGGCCCACCTCCAGCACCAGGGCCGGGCCGAGAAGGCCCAGGCCGCACTGGTTCTGGAGAAGGTCGTCGGGGCCATGCGCACCCGGGTCACGGCCCGCCAGCACCGCGAGACGCAGCGCCGCAAGAACGCGCTGGAGACCTCGTCGCTGCCGACCAAGCTGAAGGACTGCCGCAGCGAGGACGTCGACCGCTCGGAACTGTTCATCGTGGAGGGCGACTCGGCCCTGGGCACCGCGAACTTCGCGCGCAACAGCGAGTTCCAGGCCCTGCTGCCGATCCGCGGCAAGATCCTCAACGTGCAGAAGGCGTCCATCGCCGACATGCTCAAGAACGCCGAGTGCGGGGCGATCATCCAGGTGATCGGAGCCGGCTCGGGCCGCACGTTCGAGCTGCCCGCCGCGCGGTACGGCAAGATCATCCTGATGACCGACGCCGACGTCGACGGCGCGCACATCCGCACGCTGCTGCTCACGCTGTTCTTCCGCTACATGCGCCCGCTGGTCGAGGCCGGCCGGGTCTACGCCGCGGTGCCGCCGCTGCACCGGGTCGAGGTGATCGGCTCGGGGCGGCAGAAGAACGAGATGATCTACACCTACTCCGACCAGGAACTGAACACGCTGCTGAACGACCTGAAGAAGCGTGGGCGGAAGTGGAAGGAGAACATCCAGCGCTACAAGGGCCTGGGTGAGATGGACGCCGACCAGCTGGCCGAGACCACGATGGACCCGCGCCGCCGCACGCTGCGCCGGGTCCGGATGGCCGACCTGGCCGCCGCCGAGCACGTGTTCAACCTGCTCATGGGCAACGACGTGGCGCCCCGCAAGGACTTCATCGTCGAGGGTGCCGCCCAGCTCGACCGCGAGCGCATCGACATCTGAGGCGTGCTGCCCGGAGAGCGAGAACTTCACTCTCCGGGCTCAAGCCGCCGCGGGCACGGCCCGAAGTTCTGGCCATGAGCCCGAGGTTGTCATCTGTCGCCCCCGCCGGCCTCAGTTCGCGGGGGAAGAACGCGAGTCTGCACCTGCCGTCCGGCCTGACCCGGAACCAGAAGAAATCGCGGACGAAGCCCCGTCTTCTGATCGGCGCGGGGATCGCGGTGGCGGTCCTCACCGCCGCCGGTGCCGCCGCGTACGCGTCCCGGGAACGGATCAAGGCCCTCACCACGAAACGCCGCGCCCCGGAGAACTCCGAGCGCGGGCTCGACACCCTGACCGGTCTGCCGAACCGGGCCGAGGCGCAGTGGTGGCTGAACACCCGGCTGTCGCGCGCCCGCAACCGGAACCACCGGCTGGCCGTGATGATCCTCGACATCAACGGTTTCGCGGACCTCAACGAGATCCACGGCCGGGAGGTCGGCGATCACGTGCTCCAGGTGACCGCGGCCCGGATGCAGTCGCAGCTGCGCACCGGCGACATGGTCTGCCGGATCGCCAACGACACGTTCATGGTGATCATGGACGCGATCGGCCCCGACCACCTGATCTCCCGGATCGGCGAGCGGGTGGTGACCACGGTGAGCGAGCCGGTCAGCTTCCACGGCGAGCCGATCACGATCTCGGCGAGCATCGGGTTCGCGATCTCGCAGGACAAGGACAAGACCCCGGAATTCCTTCTGGACCGCGCCGATCGGGCTCTGGTCCAGGCGAAGTCCTCGAACCGCAACGTGGTTCAGTTCTGACCTGACCACAACTGAGGACGCCGCTGAGCTCGGGCCGACGCGGCGTCCTCAGTCGGTTTGCCCGGCAGCCAGTTTGGCGGCCTGCTTGCGCCTGCGCAGCGCCGCGACGTTCATCCGGGTGCTGCACCGGGTGGAGCAGAACCGGCGTGACCGGTTGACCGACGTGTCGATGAACGCGTTGTCGCAGTCGGTGGCCGCACACCGGCCGATCCGGGTGGGCCCGTGCTCGGCCACCAGCATGGCCAGGCCGAAACAGGCCTCGGCGCAGACCGTCTCGACCACCGATCCGGTCTTGTCGTGCACGTGCAGATGCCAGCTGCTCTCATCGTGCCCCGAGATGACCGGCCGGATCGGGTGTTTCACCAGCAGCTCGTTGAGCGAGGCGACCGCCGCCGGACCGTCGCCCGCCGCCGACGCGTCGGCCATCTCCCCCAGCCGGGCCCGGAACTCCTGGATCTCGGCCAGGTCGCCCGCCCGCACCCGCTCGGTCAGCCAGGACCGCGGCGCCAGGTAGGCGCGCAGGTCGTCGTCCGAGCCGAGGCGCGCGTTGACCAGGTCCACGGCGGTTTGCGCGTAAGCGGCTATATCCACTTGTGCAGCTTACCTCGCACGTCGTAGCGTAATAGCCAATAAGGCCTTGTGCCTATTACGCGCGGTCGGCGAAGGGAACAGCGATGACGCAGACGGACACCACCGACTGGGATGCCTGGCAGCAGCAGTGGGACGCCCAGCAGGAGGCTTACTTGCCCGACCGGGAGCAGCGGTTCGCCGCGATGCTCGACACGGTGGAGGCCACCCTGCTGCCCGGCGAGGCTCCCGGAGGGCAGCGTCACCAGGAGGCGGAGGCGACGGCCGGTGAGGTCGCCCCGCGCATCCTCGACCTGGCCGGCGGCACCGGCTCGATCACCAGGCGGCTGCTGTGGCGTTTCCCGCAGGCGTCGGCGGTGGTGCTCGACATCGACGCGGCCCTGCTGGCGATTGCCCGGGGCACGTTCGCCGACGACCCCCGGGTGCGGGTGGCCCGGGTCGACCTGGGGCACGAGAACTGGCCCGCCGAGCTGGCTTCCGAGATCGGCGCCGAGGTGCTGGGCAGCTTCGACGCGGTGCTGACCGCCACCGCGCTGCACTGGCTGACCGCGGACCGGGTGGCCGGTGTCTACGCCGAGGCCCGGCCGCTGCTGTGCCCGGGCGGTGTGTTCATCAACGCCGACTACATGACCGACCCGGGGCTCCCGTCACTGACGGCGGGCCTGGAACGGGTGGAACGCCGCGAGCGGCTGGAGCGCTGGAGCCGCGGCGTACCGAGCTGGGAGGCGTGGTGGGAGCTGCTGCGCGCCGACCCGCAGCTGGCCGGGGCCACGGCCGAGCGCGACGCTTTCTACGCCGAACGCCGGGGCGACGGTCACACCGAGTCGCTGATGTCGTCGGCCTGGCACCTGGAGGCGATGCGGGCGGGCGGATACGCCGAGACAGGTCTGGTCTGGCGCGGCCTGCTCGACGCCGCGGCCACAGGCCGCACGGCCCCGGCGTAGACCCGGAAAAGGGCGCCCCGGGCGCGGTCACGGCGATGTCCGCCGGTGGTGACCGTGCCCGGAACGCCCCCTGGCGTCAGTCCCCGGACGGGGCCTCGGTGTCGCCGGTGCTCTCGTCGTCCACCGTTGTGGACTCACCCGGCTCGGCCGCACCCACCCCGAAAACCGGCCGCGGCCCGGCGATCGCGACCACGGACTTCTTCAGCGGGAGACCGGAACCGTCGCGGCGGGAGTCCGGGACCGGCAGGGCCACGGCCGCCCCGGTGGACGACGCGGCGACGGCCGGCGCCGGGCCCGCCCAGGCCAGCAGCAGGGTGTCTTCGCCCTTGACGAACCGGTGGCAGCGCACCCCGCCGGTGGCACGGCCCTTGGCCGGGTACTCGGCGAACGGCGTGACCTTGGCCGCGCCGGTCTGGGTGCCGGGCAGGGCCGAGCTGGAACCGGACACGGTGACCACGACATTGCCCCACTCGCCGTCTTTCACGCTCAGGTCGACGGCGCCGAACCAGACCACCCGGGCCCCGCCGGGCAGGTTGATACCGGCCATGCCACCGGCCGGACGGCCCTGCGGGCGAACCAGTTTCGCGCTGAAGCGGAGCAGCTGGGCCTCGGAGCTGATGAACACCAGCTCGGCCTCGTCGGTGGGCAGCTCGACCACGCCGACCACCTCGTCACCGTCGCGCAGGCCGATGATCTCCCACTCGTCCTTGTTGGCCGGGTAGTCGATCACCACGCGCTTGACCACACCCTTGAGCGTGCCCAGCGCCAGGCCGGCCGTCTCGGTGTTCAGCGAGGTCAGCGCGAGCAGCCGCTCGCCCTTGGCCAGGGTGACGAACTCGGTGGCCGGGGCGCCGCCGGACAGCGCCGGGGCGTTCGAGGTGGGCGGCAGCGCGGGCATGTCGACCACCGGCACCCGGATCATCCGGCCGAAGCTGGTGATCGCCGCGACCTCACCGCGCACGCTG
Organism: Kineosporia corallincola; assembly: GCF_018499875.1. Lineage (GTDB taxonomy): Bacteria > Actinomycetota > Actinomycetes > Actinomycetales > Kineosporiaceae > Kineosporia > Kineosporia corallincola. The sequence continues at coordinate 568,653 of NZ_JAHBAY010000003.1, forward strand.
GTGCGCACGGCCGAGACCAGCAGGTCGTGGGCCTGCCGGTGGTTCGGGTCGAGCGGGATGAGCGGCTCGGTGTTGGTGGTGCGCGCCAGCAGGCCGGTGCTCGACAGCAGCACCCAGCAGGGTGCGTCGGCCACCTCCAGCGGTGTGGCCGAGGCCGACTTCACGGTGACGCCCGAGCCCTCCAGCAGCACGGTGCGGCGCGGGGTGCCGTAGGTCTTGGCCACCTGCGCCAGCTCGGACGAGATCAGCCGGCGCAGCACCTTGTCGTCGCCGAGGATCTTGTCGAGCTCGGCGATCTCGCCCTCCAGCTCCGACTTCTCGCTCTCCAGCTCGATCTTGGAGAACTTGGTGAGCCGGCGCAGCGGCATCTCCAGGATGTAGTCGGTCTGCACCTGGGTCAGCTCGAACGCCGCCACCAGCCGCTCCCGGGCCATCGCGGTGTCGTCGCTGGAGCGGATGATGCGGATGACCTCGTCGATGTCGACGATCGCGACGAGCAGACCCTCGACCAGGTGCAGACGGTCCTGGCGCTTGGCGCGGCGGAAGCCGGTGCGGCGGCGCACCACGTCGATGCGGTGGTTGACGTAGACGCTGAGCATCTCGTGCAGGCCCAGGGTGCGCGGCTGACCATCGACCAGCGCCACGTTGTTGATGCCGAACGACTCCTCCAGCGGCGTGAGCCGGTAGAGGTGCTCGAGCACGGCGTCGGGGTTGAAGCCGGCCTTGATCTCGATCACCAGGCGCAGGCCCTGGGTGCGGTCGGACAGGTCGACCACGTCGGAGATGCCCTGGAGCTTCTTGGCCTGCACGAGCTCCTTGATCTTGCCGATCACCTTCTCCGGCCCGACCAGGTAGGGCAGCTCGGTGACCACGACGCCCTGCTTGCGGGCGGTGACGTTCTCGATGGTGACGGTGGCCCGGGTCTTGAAACTGCCGCGGCCGCCGACGTAGGCGTCGCGGATGCCGTCGAGCCCGATGATGCGGCCGCCGGTGGGCAGGTCGGGCCCGGGCACGAAACGCATCAGGTCTTCGAGGGTGGCGTTCGGGTGCATCAGCAGGTGCCGGGCCGCCGCGATCACCTCGATCAGGTTGTGCGGCGCCATGTTCGTGGCCATCCCGACCGCGATGCCGCTGGCGCCGTTCACCAGCAGGTTCGGGAAGGACGCCGGCAGCACCTCGGGCTGGCTCAGGCTGTTGTCGTAGTTCGGGACGAAGTCGACCGTGTCCTCGTCGAGGCCGTTGGTCAGCTCGGTGGTCAGCGGGGCCGGCCGGGCCTCGGTGTACCGCGCCGCCGCCGGGCCGTCGTCCAGCGAGCCGAAGTTGCCGTGCCCGTCCACCAGCGGGGCCCGCATGGTGAAGCCCTGCGCCAGGCGCACCAGCGCGTCGTAGATCGCGGTGTCGCCGTGCGGGTGCAGCTTGCCCATCACGTCGCCGACCACCCGCGACGACTTCACGTGCGGGCGCTCGGGCCGCAGGCCCATGTCCTGCATCGTGTAGATGATCCGTCGCTGCACCGGCTTCAGCCCGTCCCGCGCGTCGGGCAGGGCGCGGGAGTAGATGACGGAGTAGGCGTACTCGAGGAACGCCCCCTGCATCTCCTGCTCGACGTCGATGTCGACGATCCGCTCGGTGAAGTCCTCAGGCGGCGGGGGTGTGGATGAACGACGGGCCATGCCCGCATTGTCCACCGTCCGGACACCTGTTCGTACACCGGGCACGCGGACAGGGCTGCGATTACTCTCTCAGGAAGGCCAGGAAACGCTCGACGGCGGGGCTGAGCTGTCCCTCGCGGTTCAGCGTGGGCCAGGCCACGCCGATGGAACGCTCCGCCTCCGGGTCGTCGAGCGGCACGTGCACCGCACCCGGCGTGCCGGTCATCGGCTGCGGCACCACGGCCACCCCGAGCCCCGCCGCCACCAGTGCCCGGGCGGTGGCCACCTCCCCCGTCCGAACCGCCACGGACAGGGTGAAACCGGCCTGCCGGCAGAGCTGTTCGGTGAGCAGCAGGAGTTCCGCCCGGGGCCAGAAGGTGATGAAGGGCTCACCGGCGGCCCGGGCCAGATCGACCGACTCCAGGGCCGCCGGGCTGGTCAACGGTGTGCTCCAGCTGGCCGTGAACTTCAGCATGGCGGCGAGCATCCCGGCCGGCCGGCAGGGTTTCGGGTTCGGCGTGAAGCAGTCCGCTCCCCGGCCGCTGCCCTGCTGGCCGGACTGGCGGTGCCCGCTGTCGGGCCTGAGCCTGGGCTGGCGCTGGAGCTACGGCGCGCTGGCCGTGGCGGCGCTCGTGCTGCTGGCCGGCGCCACGCGGATCCCGCGCTCCCCGTCGTCCCCCATGAAATCGCCCTCGGACCCGGAGGTGACCACCGCGACCGGTGACCCGACCGACCCCGGTCACCCCGGTCACCCCCGCTGTCTCGGCCGACCTGACCGCCTCGGCCAACCTGGGTACACCGGCCAACCTGGCCGCTCCGGTCGCCCGTATCACCCCGGTCGCCCGTATCACCCCGGTCGCCCGCGCCACCCGGAGGCCGCGCCGCGGCTGCCGCTGCTGCTGACCGCGGCGGCCATGTGCATCGCCATCGGGGCCGCCACCTCGCTGGTCGCCCTCCTGCCGCAGTGGGCCCACCTGGCCGGGATGCCGACCACCGTGGCCGGGTTCTTCGTCGCCGTCGGCAGCGCACTGGCGATCGCCGGGCGCGTCGTCACCGCCGCCTCCGGAGACCGGCGAGCCGGCCGCAACCTGCCCGTCGTCACCTGGCAGATGGCGCTGGGCGCTGTCGGCCTGGGCATCCTGGCCCTGGGTGGGATACCGGCCGTGGTCGTCGGGGGGCTGATCGGGCTGGCCATCGGCTGGTCGTGGCCCGGCCTGCTGTTCTTCGCCGTCACCCGGCTCGGCCGGGACCGCTCCGACCATGCCGCCGCCGTGGTGCAGGCCGGCGCGTTCGCCGGGGGGTGGTTTCGGCCCGCTGGGGTTCGGCCTGGTCGCCGGGGCGGCCGGCTACCCGGTGGCCTGGTTCGTGATGGCCCTGGGCATGTGCGCGGGCGCGGTGCTGCTGGTGATCGCGCGGCGGCAGTTCGTGCTCGACCTGGAACTGCGCCCGTTCATGCGGGCCGCCTGAGCCTCCCGAAACACGGAAAACCCCCGATCCCTGTGCGGGATCGGGGGTTTTGCCGTTGCCGGATCAGTCCAGGTAGTCGCGCAGCACCTGGGAGCGGCTCGGGTGCCGGAGCTTCGACATGGTCTTGCTCTCGATCTGCCGGATGCGCTCACGGGTGACGCCGTAGACCTTGCCGATCTCGTCGAGCGTCTTCGGCTGGCCGTCGGTGAGACCGAAGCGCATCGACACCACGCCGGCCTCACGCTCGGACAGCGTGTCGAGCACCGAGTGCAGCTGCTCCTGGAGCAGCGTGAACGACACCGCGTCGGCCGGGACGACCGCCTCGGAGTCTTCGATCAGGTCACCGAACTCGCTGTCGCCGTCTTCACCCAGCGGCGTGTGCAGCGAGATCGGCTCGCGGCCGTACTTCTGGACCTCGATGACCTTCTCGGGGGTCATGTCGAGTTCCTTGGCCAGCTCCTCCGGGGTGGGCTCGCGGCCCAGGTCCTGGAGCATCTGGCGCTGCACCCGGGCCAGCTTGTTGATGACCTCGACCATGTGCACCGGGATGCGGATGGTGCGGGCCTGGTCGGCCATGGCGCGGGTGATGGCCTGACGGATCCACCAGGTGGCGTACGTGGAGAACTTGTAGCCCTTGGTGTAGTCGAACTTCTCGACCGCGCGGATCAGACCCAGGTTGCCCTCCTGGATCAGGTCCAGGAACTGCATGCCGCGGCCGGTGTAGCGCTTGGCCAGCGACACGACGAGGCGCAGGTTGGCCTCGAGCAGGTGGTTCTTGGCACGGCGGCCGTCCTCCGCGATCCACTGCATCTCGCGGCGGTTGCGGGGCTCCATCTTCTCGCCGGAGTTCAGCCGCTCCTCGGCGAACAGGCCGGCCTCGATGCGCTTGGCGAGCTCGACCTCCTGCTCGGCGTTGAGCAGCGCGACCTTACCGATCTGCTTCAGGTAGTCCTTGATCGGGTCGGCGGTCGCACCCGCCGTCATGACCTGCTGCGCGGGGGCGTCGTCGTCGTCGTTGTTGGAGAGGACGAACGCGCCCTCCTCCTCCTTCTTCGGCGCGACGGCGGCGGCCGGGGCGGCACCGTCCTTGGCCGCGACCTCGGTGGACTCCTCGGTCTCGTCGTCCGAGTCGTCGTCGGAGCCGCTCTCGTCGGAGTCGCCGTCCTCGGTGTCGTCGACCTCGACGTCCTCGAGGTCGCCCTCGGCGATCTCGCCGTCCTCGATGTCGCCGTCCTCGGTGTCGTCGCCGTCGGCGCCCGACTCCTTGGGCTTGGCGGTCTTCTTGGCGACGGCCTTCTTGGCCGTGGCCTTCTTGGCGGGCTTCGGCTTGGCCGGCTTCGCCTCGGTCACGGTGTCACCTGCGGCGGCACCGGCCGTGGCGCCCACCGTGGCCGTGGCCGTGGTGGTCGTGGTGACCGGCTGGGCCTTCGGGGTCTTGGCGGTGGCCGAGGACACCCGGGACGCGGTGGCCGCGACGGCGCGGCGGGAGGTCTTGGCCTCCTGCGGCACCTCGATCACGACCCCGGCGTCGTCGAGGGCCCGGAGGACGGGACGCATGCGCGCCATCGGGACGGCCGCCTCCTCGCAGGCGACCCGCACGGCGGCAGCGTCAACAGAGCCTCGGCTGGAACCGAGGCGAAGCAGCTCTTGGAGCGCGGGGTGACCGAACTCGGGCGGGAGAGGCCGGGGGGACGGAACCGACGACACGGACTACCTTTCGTCGTGAGCCAGCGAGCTCGCGCGGGCGAACCACGCTGCGCTGCCTACTACGGCTTGAAACTAGGTCTGATGGGTGAGTGAGCGACCCTGTTACTCAACGCAGGAAGGGCCCCGATGATGCCCAGTTAGCGCCGGTGATGGTGAGAGTCCAGCCCAGTCAACTGTTCATTGTTGCACACCTGCGGCCAGCATGAAGAAGCCGCCGCACCCTCCAGGGTACGGCCTGCGACGTGCCTGACCACCTGAATTGCGGCAGGTGCCCGTGCTGTGACGTTCCTGTGACTACTCCCCGCTCACTTCTTTGCCTCCTTGGCCGCCGCTTTGACCGACTTCTTGTACTCGCGCACCTTCAGCAGCGAGTCATCGTCCACCACGTCGGCAACGGAACGGAAACCTTGCAGGCCGTAGTCGCCGGAGGCCTTCTGCCACCCCTCCGGCGTAACGCCCAGCTGCTTGGCCAGCAGGGCGACGAAGATCCTGGCCTTCTGCGGGCCATAGCCCGGCAGGGCGTTGAGCCGCTTGTACAGCACGGGCCCGGTGGTGACGTCGCGCCAGATCGCCGAGGCGTCACCGTCGTACTGCTCGACCACAGCGCGGGCCAGGTCTTGCACGCGGGCGCCCATCGACTTCGGGTAACGGTGCACGGCCGGCGGGCCGGTCATCAGCTCGGTGAAACGGTCGGGGGCGGTGGCCGCCACCAGCTTCGGGTCGAGATCGTGGCTGCCCAGCCGGTCGGCGATCAGCCGGGGACCGGCGAACGCCTTCTCCATCGGCACCTGCTGGTCGAGCAACATGCCGGTGAGCAGGGCGAACGGGTCGTGGCTGAGCAGTTCGTCGGCCGCGGTCTGCTGCGCCAGGCGGATCCGGGTCACCGGATGCCCTGCCGCTCGTCGATGCTGCTCACGCTCAGCGTGTACACCTCGCCGTCGTGGCCGGAGTCGTCGAGCGGGGTGCGCTGGTCGACCTTGACCGCCAGCACCGGGCAGGAGGAGTCGAGCAGGATGCGCTGGGCGCTGCCGCCGAGGATGCGCTTGCCCACCCCGGTGCGACGCCGCAGGCCGATGACGATCAGCTCGGCGGAGGTCTCCTCGGCCACGGCGAGCACGTCGTCGGCGGGCTCGTAGGCGTCGCGGATCCAGCGGATGTCGAGCTCGGGCCCGGTGAGGCCCATCTCGGCGCAGATCGCCCGGACCTCGGCCTCGGACGCCTCGAGCGCCGGACGGCGGGCCCCGTAGGTCTCGGCCGGCTGCTGCTCGGAACTGACCACGATCAGGCGGGTGCCACGCAGGCGGCACTCCTCGACCGCGCGGCGCAACGCGGCCCGCCCCTCGGTCGTGGGCACAAATCCGACCAGTACTGGCATAGGAACCTCCTGCCGGGACGTTACCCCACCGGCCACCCGGGGGACACCGGCAACGTACGGTGAACCCCATGGCCGGCGGCGATGGCAACGGATGGGTGCACTGCGGATGCGGCCGTCGGCACTGGGGCCGCTACGGTGCGGCCGGCCTGGCCCTGATACGGACGGAACCCCGCCCGCAGATCTTGCTTCAGTTGCGTGCCGCCTGGACGCACGAGGGTGGAACCTGGGGTCTGGTCGGTGGCGCCAGGGACAGTCACGAGACTTTAGCCGAGGCGGCCCTGCGGGAGGCCCAGGAAGAGGCCGAGGTCGACCCCGATCTGGTAACGGTCGTGCGGGAGCTGGTCGGCACCGATCACGGCGACTGGGCCTACACCTATGTGATCGGGCTGGCCGACCCGGTGCTCACCGTCGGCGACGTGACGCCGGAGAGCGACGCCCTGGAGTGGGTGGATCTGGACGACGTGACCGGCCGGCTGTTGCACTCGGCGTTCGCCGCCACCTGGCCCCGGCTGCGTGTGGCCGTCACGGAGGAGCTGGCCCGGGTGACGGACCCGGCCGACTCGTAGCCGGTGCGCGCACGGCTCGCCGCACCCCTCAGCTGCTGACGAGCTCCCGCTCCGCGGGCTCGCCCAGCAGCTCGACCAGGATCTCGCCCACGCGTTCCACCTCGACCAGGAATCCGTCGTGGCCGTAGGGCGAGTCGATGACCCGCAGCGGCACGCAGTCCGGGATGCCGGCCACGATCTCGGCGTTCTGCTCGGGCGGGTACAGCCGGTCGCTGGAGATGGCGGCCACGGCCGTGCGGGCGGTGACCCGGCCCAGCGCGGCGGCCACGCCACCCCGGCCGCGGCCGACGTCGTGCGAGTTCATCGTCTGGGAGAGCACCAGGTACGAGTTCGCGTCGAAGCGGTGCACCAGCTTGTCGGCGTGGTGGTCGAGGTACGACTCGACGGCGAAGCGGCCGCCCCCGCCGAGCGGGTTCTCGCCCTGCTGCGGCAGACGGCCGAAGCGCAGGTTGATCTCGGCCTCGGACCGGTAGGTGGTGTGCGCGATCCGGCGGGCCACGCCGAGGCCGTTGTGCGGGCCCTGGCCCGGGCCGGCGTCGTAGTAGTCGCCGCCGCGGAAGTTCGCGTCGCAGCGGATCGCCATCAGTTGCGGCGAGCACCAGGCGATCTGGTCGCCGGTGGCCGCGGCGGTGGAGGCCAGCACGAACAGCCGCTCCACCCGGTCGGGCTGCATGACCGCCCACTCCAGGGCCCGCATGCCACCCATCGAGCCACCGACCACCAGGGCCCAGTGGTCGATGCCGAGGGCGTCGGTCAGCGCCACCTCGGCGGTGACCTGGTCGCGCACGGTGAGGTAGGGGAACCGGCTGCCGTAGGGACGCCCGTCGGGGGCCGGGCTGGACGGCCCGGTGCTGCCCTGACAGCCACCGAGCACGTTCGGCGCCACCACGAACCAGCGGTCGGTGTCGAGCTCGCGGCCCGGCCCGATCAGGCCGTTCCACCAGCCCGGTGTGGGATGTCCCGGACCGGCGTCACCGCTGACGTGGCTGTCACCGGTGAGGGCGTGACAGACCAGCACCGCGTTGTCGCCCGTGGGCGACAACGTGCCCCAGGTCTCGTAGGCCATCTCGACGTTGTCGAGGCGGCCGCCGCGTTCCAGCGGAACGTCGCCGATCCGGACGAAACATCGCCCGCCAGCGGGGTCCCCGGCCCGCCAGGCGCCGGAGGCCGGCGGCACGGCGGGACGGGAAACCTCTTGCTGCGTACTCATTCAGCCGACCTTGATCGCCCGGAATCCGGCCTCGAGGTCGGCAAGGATGTCCGTGATGTTCTCCAGCCCGACCGACAGGCGGACCAGCCCCGGCGTGACACCGGTGGCCCGCTGTTCCTCCTCGGTGAGCTGGCTGTGCGTGGTGCTGGCCGGGTGGATCACGAGGCTGCGCACGTCGCCGATGTTGGCGACCAGGCTGTGCAGCTCGAGGGAGTCGACGAAGCGGCGACCGGCCTCCACCCCGCCCCGGATCTCGAACGCCACGACGGCACCGGTGCCGTTCGGGGCGTACTTCCTGCCCAGCTCGTACCAGGGACTGCTGGGCAGGCCCGCGTAGGCCACCGACAGCACCTCGTCGCGGCTCTCCAGCCAGACGGCCACCGCCTGGGCGTTCTGCACGTGCCGCTCCACCCGCAGGCTGAGCGTCTCCAGTCCCTGGGCGATGACCCAGGCGTTGAACGGCGACGCCGCCGGCCCGAGGTCGCGCAGCAGCTGCACGCGGGCCTTGAGGATGTAGGACAGGTTGGCCCCGAGCGGGCTGCCGACGCCGAGGTCACGGCCGTAGACCAGACCGTGGTAACTGGCGTCCGGCTGGTTGAAACCGGGGAAACGCTCCGGCTGGGCGGCATAGTCGAACTTTCCGCCGTCGACGATCACCCCGGCGATCGCCCCGCCGTGCCCGCCGATGTATTTGGTGGCGGAGTGCACGACCACGTCGGCGCCCCACTCCAGCGGGCGGATGAGATAGGGCGTGGCGACCGTGTTGTCGACGATCAGCGGAACGCCCACCTCGTGCGCCACCCCGGCCACGCCCTCGATGTCGAGCACGTCCTGCTTGGGGTTGGAGATGGTCTCGGCGAAGAACGCCTTGGTGTTCGGCCGGGCCGCCGCCCGCCAGGAGGCCAGGTCGTCGGGGTCTTCGACGAAGCTGACCTTGATGCCCAGCTTGGGGAAGGTGTAGTGGAACAGGTTGTAGGTGCCGCCGTAGAGGCTCGGGCTGGCCACCACGTGGTCGCCGGCCTCGGCCACGTTCAGCAGCGCGAGCGTCTCGGCCGACTGCCCGGACGCCACCAGCAGTGCGCCGACCCCGCCCTCCAGGTCGGCCAGGCGCTTCTCCACCACGTCGGTGGTGGGGTTGTTGAGCCGGGTGTAGATGTTCCCGAACTCCTTGAGCCCGAACAGGTTCGCCGCGTGCTCGGTGTTGTCGAAGACGTACGAGGTGGTCTGGTAGATCGGCAGCGCCCGCGCGCCGGTCACCTGATCGGGGGTCTGCCCCGCGTGGATCTGCCGGGTTTCGAAGGACCAGCCGGTGCTCATCCGCACTCCTCCAGACTCAGGGGCACAGGTGTGTCCCATGCCTTTGAGACGGGTCGACCGGTGTCGACCGCGCTTGCTGTCGCTGACGCGACGGCCTGGTCATCACCCGGGGCACCCCACCGCGGAACGAGGGTTGCCGACCAGCAAGCCGGGGCTTGTCGCTGGTACTCATGACCTGCACTGCACAGTAATTGAGCAAGCCGGGGTTGCCCAGACCGTCTCAGAATCTGGACCCTCACGCCGTCCCCTCCTCGGTGCGGGCATCGGTGCGGGCACCGGGACCGGCCTCGGTACGGGCCTCCACCCAGGGCGGCGCAATGCCTGTGGCGCACAGCATCTCGACCAGACCGGCCAGCCGCGGCAGGACCGTGGAGGGGCCCGGGTTCTCCAGACGCAGCCGCTCGATCAGCAGCCGGGTGCGCACCCCATTGCCCCGGTACCAGGCCAGCAGAGCGAGCACGGCCAGCACCGGGCCGCGTTCGGCGGGCGTGCCGCGCCGGGCCAGCGCGGCCAGGACCTCCTCTCCCCGGCCCACCAGGTCTCGGTCGGGCAGACCGCTGAACAACGGCTCCCAGAGCGTGGTCAGGTCGGGCGGGGTCTGCCCGGCCAGCAACTGGCGCAGGAGCCGCATGCGGGTGGAGCCGGGCACCGCGGCCAGCCGCACGAAAACCGCGTCGCGCAGGTACTGGTCGTGCAGGGGCGCGAACTCCAGCTGATCGGCGCTCCAGCCCTCGGCGTGCCCGAGCAGCGCGTTCCAGGTGCGCCACCAGCGGCGCCGGGCCCGTTCCGCCTCTTCCGCGGGCATCCGCGCCCACACGTCACCGGGCGGGTCGTCGTCGGTCGGGCCGCCCTCGGCCGGGTCGCCGGAGGCCGGGTGCCCGACGTCGGCGATCAGGTCGGCCTCACCGTCGGCCAGCCGGTCACCACGCAGCACGTGGGCCACGGCCACCGCGCTGTTCTCGATCTCGCTCAGCGGCCGGCCGCCGGGTGGACAGCAGTCGTGGTCGGGGCAGGAGAGCGAGCGGAAGGCGGTGGGCGTGACGCCGATGACGTCGTACAGCCTGACCCCTGCCCGCAGCAGGCGCTGCGGCAAAGCCCGCACCACCGGCGGCGGTTCGGCCGCCAGCGCGTCGGGCGCCGCCACCACGGCGATCACCCGGGCCTGCGGCTCGCCGTCGTGATCCGGGCGATCCGTGCTATCGGGGCGATCCGGTCGATCGGGGTGCTCCGGGGTGACGTCGAAGGCCGGTGCCGCCGGGCCGGTCAGCGCCTCGATCGCGGCGTCGACCACCCCCGCCACACCGGCGGGCCCGAACCAGGCCGGTGTCAGGTCGACCCGCAGCATCGCCCCGACCCGCCCGCGCGGGCCGTGCACCGCGACCAGCACCAGACTGTTGAGCGGCCGGAAGCCGAGGGTGTACCAGACGGCGGCGACCAGGTCGGCCGGCCCGGCCGCGTTCACCGCGAGCCCGGAGGATGAGGAGGAGGAGAACATGCCCCGACCATCCCCCGGAACCCGCTCCCCCCAGGGGCTTCCGACCCCCTCTGTGGAAAAGCCGGGCGTCCTGCCGACTGTGGAAAGCACGATTCAGAAGTCGCGGAAGCAGGGACCGCCGGACAGGGCCGCGAGCCCGCGCCGGTCACCCACCTCGAACCCGTCCGTGTGCGACTGGGCGGTCGGCGTGCGGTACATCAGCTCCCCCGGGTCGTCCACGTGGTCGAGCCCGAGCACGTGACCGAACTCGTGCAGCACCACGGCGTCGATCCGGGCCTGCCCGTCACCCCAGGTCGCCACCTCCGACAGGTGCTCCCGGTTCAGGTAGACCACGCCGCTGACGTACCGCCGGCTGCCCGGCGACGCCCCGGACACGGTGTCCGGCCCACCCAGCCCGGCGAACCCCTTCATGTGCGGGTACTCGGCCGGGTCGGTCCATGCCACCAGCACCGGGGACCAGCGGTTGCCGTAGCGCTCGCGGTCCTGGGCCGGGCGGTCCACGATCGGCGCCTCGCCGGTCGGGCCGTCGAAGGTGAAGCGCAGCCCGGTGATCCGCTGCACCCGGTCCACCGCCCGGTCGATCGCCAGTTGCCCACCGGGCGGCGTCCCGGCGGTCCGCACCACGTAGTGCACCGGCCGGCAGGGGTCCCAGCGCACCGGGTCGCCCGAGCCGTCGTCCTGATACTCCAGCAGCTTGTAGCCACCGGTTCCGGACGGGGCGGGGGCCGGTGACGCCAGCGGCACCCGGGACGCGTCCTGCGGCAGGGCCGGGTGCATCGCCCCGCCGCCGCCCCGCAGCCAGCGGCCGGTCGGGTCGGAGGCGAACACCATCGACATGCCCAGCAGCGCGGTCAGGCAGAGGGTGAGGACGATCGTCAGGAAGGAGGATGCGTGGTGCGCGCCGGCCGGTGCCAGGGCAGCCACCGACGGCTCCCGACGGGCCGTGTCCATGACCCAGTCGTCGTCGCCGGGGCAGGACGGCTAGATCCCCCCAAAGGGTGGTGGGCTCCCGGCCCACCCGGCGGGGCCCACGAAAAATGGTGGACGACGAGGAGCCCGGCCGGGCTCCTCGTCGTCCACCATTTCTGACGCGGCTAGCCGACCACCGCGGAGTCGCCGCCCGCCCGCTTCGCCGTGTACATCGCCTCGTCGGCACGACGCAGCCACTCCGGCTCGTCCACCGGGGCGGTCCGCACGGCCACCCCGATACTCGCCGTGACCCGGGCGCCGCCCGACTGCGGGCAGGTGCGGACGGTCTCCAGCAGCCGTTCGGCCAGGGCCACCGCACGCCCCTCCTCGAGCAGCGCGATCACCACGAACTCGTCACCGCCCCAGCGCGCCACCACGTCCTCCAGACGCGCGGCCGTGCGCAGCGCGGCGGAAACCTGCTGGAGCACCACGTCTCCCGCCAGGTGTCCCTGTGAGTCGTTGACCTCCTTGAACCCGTCCAGGTCGATGAGCAGCAGGGCGACCGGCTCACCCGCCGGCAGCGAGGCGGCCTCGGCGATCGCGTCGGCACCGCCGCGCCGGTTCACCAGGTTGGTCAGCGGGTCCAGCCGGGCCGCGCGGGCCAGCACCTTGCGCTCGTCGGCGCCACGCAGCAGATCGACCCGGGCCCGGAAGAGCGCGTCGAGCAGGGTGGAGGTCTCGTCCTCCCGCCGCCCGGCGAGCGACAAGTACTCGACCGTGCCGCTGCCCGGGTCGGCCACCCGGGGGTGCTCGGCCAGCATCACCTCGTGCGCCAGGGCCTGCCGCTCGGAGTCGATGACGTGGTCACGCACCACGGCCAGCGCCCGCGCGCCGAGGGCCGCACCCTCGCCGGCCCGGTCCAGCCGCACCAGCGCGCGAATCATGCCGATCGCCCAGAACACCTGGGCCGAGGCCGCCTCCGGCCCGCGCTCCAGCACGCCGGGGATGCCGGTGAGCCGGTCGAGCGCCTGCGAGGCGTCGCCGAGCATCGCGACCGACAGCGCCGTGAGCACCTCGCACTCCAGCCCGACCACCCGGAAGGTCAGACCGGCGTCGGCCTCCACCGCCCGGGCGATCGTGGCGACCGCCTCGTCGAGCTGGTCGTGATCGGCGGCGAACGGTGGCCGGTGCGCGGCCCGCACCCCGCGCTCGGCGTGCTCGAAGGCCAGGTTGCTGAGCCGGGCGACGCGCTGGTGGCGGGGCAGGTTCTGCTCCACTCCGTCGAGCCGCCGGTGGATCTCGCGCACGCCCTCGGTGACCCCGATCAGCCGGTGCGCCGAGGCCAGCGCGCCCAGGGCCAGCTGCACCTCGGGATCGTGCAGGTCGTCCAGGTCGGCCGCGGCGGCGTGGGCCAGCTGCTCGACCGCCTGCTCCAGCTGCCCCTCCCGGCGCAGCAGCTCGACCAGCAGGCACCGGGCCTGCACCGTGGCGGCGACATGACCGGTGCTGCGGCACAGGGCGATCAGCTCACGGGTGACCATCACCGCGATCGGCGTCTCGCCGAGCGTCATCAGGCACAGCGCCTGCACGTAGAGGGCGGCGGTCCGGGCGCACGGCTCGGGGCCGGCGCGCAGCGCCTCCTCGACCTCGGCCAGCACGTCCTCGGCGAAACCGTCCTGGGCCCGCACCACCCAGTCGGGCCGGGCCGCCAGCACCGCGGCGGAGGTCCACCGCAGGTGTGCGCCCGTCACCGAGCCGGCCAGGGGCACCAGACCGGTGCCGAAGAAGGGCGGCGCCTGGTGGGCGTCGGACGAACTCATGGGGCCCACCTCCTGTGGCTGTCAGGCATCCGGACCGGACGCCACGCACAGTGCGACGTACCGGGCGTTCCGTAGTATTCCGCTCACGCCTGTGCGACGCCCGCTTCTGCCCGGGCGTTTCGTCACCCGAGGTCAGAATCGGTGCCTCACCCGCCGATAAACGACAAAGTATGCGGACGTGTTTCACCTCGGCGAAGAGTTCTCCTGAGACTATTGTCACGATTCGCTATCGCACCACTGCGGCACGTGTCCGCCGTCAGACACCCGTAGCCCGGCGGTCCCGCCCGTCCCGGCTAGGGTTACCGGCAGAAATCCACCGTCGTTCCGCACGGGAGCCAGCCATGTCCGTTCGTCGTGTCGCACTGCTCACCGCAGGTGGTCTGGCCCCCTGCCTGTCCTCCTCGGTCGGGGGCCTGATCGAGCGCTACACCGAGATCGCCCCCGAGGTCGAGATCATCGGCTACCGCAACGGCTACGCCGGCCTGCTCGCCGGCGACCACCTCGACGTCACCCCCGAGATCCGCGAGAAGGCGCCGCTGCTGCACAACTTCGGCGGCAGCCCGATCGGCAACAGCCGGGTCAAGCTGACCAACGTCGCCGACTGCGTCAGGCGCGGCCTGGTGAAGGAGGGCCAGGACCCGCTCAAGGTCGCCGCCGAGCAGCTGACCAAGGACGGCGTGCAGGTGCTGCACACCATCGGTGGTGACGACACCAACACCACCGCCGCCGACCTCGCCGCGTACCTGCACGAGAACGGCTACGAGCTGACCGTGGTCGGCCTGCCCAAGACGATCGACAACGACGTGGTGCCGATCCGCCAGAGCCTCGGTGCCTGGACGGCGGCCGAGCAGGGCGCCGTGTTCGCCCGCAACGTGATCGCCGAGCACTCCTCGAACCTGCGCATGCTCATCGTGCACGAGGTGATGGGCCGCAACTGCGGCTGGCTGACCGCCGCCACCGCCGCCAAGTACCGCGAGTGGGTCACCACCCAGCAGTACGCCGGGTTCGGCAACGAGCAGAACACCTGGGACGTGCACGCCGTGTTCGTGCCGGAGCTCGACATCGACATCGAGGCCGAGGCCACCCGGCTGCGGGCGCAGATGGACGCGACCGGCGCGGTCAACATCTTCTTGTCCGAGGGCGCCGGCGTGGACTCGATCGTGGCGGAGATGACCGCCCGCGGCGAGGAGCCCGCCAAGGACGCGTTCGGCCACGTGAAGCTGGACACGATCAACCCCGGCCAGTGGTTCGCCCAGCAGTTCGCCGAGAAGCTCGGCGCGGAGAAGGTGCTGGTGCAGAAGAGCGGCTACTTCTCCCGCGCCGCCGCCGCGAACAGCGAGGACCTGCGCCTGATCAAGGGCATGGTGGACCTGGCCGTGGAGAGCGCGCTGGCCCGGGTCAGCGGCGTGATCGGCCACGACGAGGAGCAGGACAACCGGCTCCGGGCGATCGAGTTCCCGCGGATCAGGGGCGGCAAGCCGTTCGACACCGGGCAGGCCTGGTTCGGCGAGCTGCTCGGCGCGATCGGCCAGGAGAAGGGCAAGCCGGTCAGCACCAGCCACTAGAACTGCCGGCAGAACTCCGGTGCAACGCCCACCGGCCCGGGAACGTCTCCAGGGCCGGTGGGCGTTTCGTCATTGTTCGAGAGGTAGTGCTGTGGGTCTGATCCGGTTCGTCCTCAACGTCATCTGGTTCGTGCTGGCCGGTTTCTGGCTGGCCGTCGGTTATGCCCTGGCCGGGCTGCTGATGTGCGTGCTGATCGTCACCATCCCGTTCGGGATCGCGTCGTTCCGCCTGGCCGGGTTCGTGCTCTGGCCGTTCGGCCGCACCATCGTGGCGCAGCACGACGCCGGCACGCCGTCGCTCATCGGCAACGTGCTCTGGTTCCTGCTCGCCGGTCTGTGGATCGCGATCGGGCACGTGGTCACCGGCATCGCCCTGTGCGTCACCATCGTCGGCATCCCGTTCGGCTGGGCCAACATCAAGCTCGCCCTGGTCGCCCTGGCCCCGCTGGGCAAGGAGGTCGTCTCCTCCGACGACCCGCGGGCCGTGCCGGTGGTCTGGGCGTAACCCATTTGAGCTGAGGGGCGGGGATGCACGAGTCTTCTCCCCATGTCCGCAACACTGCTCGCCCGCGATATCGCCGCCGGGCACGGCGACCGTCAGCTGTTCACCGGTCTCGACCTGGTGGTCGCCCCCGGCGACGTGGTCGGCCTGGTCGGGGCCAACGGGGCGGGCAAGTCCACCCTGCTGAAAATCCTTGCCGGGCTTGACGATGCCGAGAACGGCAAGGTCTCGCTGAGCCCGGAGCAGGCCACCGTCGGCTACCTGCCGCAGGAGCACGAGCGGCGCCCGGGTGAGACCGTGCTGGAGTTCCTCTCCCGGCGCTGCGGCATCACCCGGGCCCAGGCCGAGCTCGACTCCGCCACCGAGGAACTCGCGAACGGCGGTGACGGCGACGCCTATTCGGTGGCGCTGGAGCGCTGGCTCGCGCTCGGCGCGGCCGACTTCGACGAGCGGGCCGAGCAGGTCACCGACGAGATCGGGTTGCGTTCCGGTCTGGTCGGCGGCCTGGGGACGACGATGAGCTCGCTGTCCGGTGGCCAGGCCGCCCGGGCCGGTCTGGCCTCGCTGCTGCTCAGCCGCTACGACGTCATCCTGCTCGACGAGCCGACGAACGACCTCGACCTGGACGGCCTGGCCCGGCTGGAGCGTTTCGTCACCGACCTGCGCCCCGGAGTCGTGGTGGTGAGTCACGACCGGGAGTTCCTGGCCCGCACGGTGACCCGGGTGGTCGAGCTCGACCTGGCCCAGCAGCAGGTCAGCGTGTACGGCGGTGGTTACGAGGCCTACCTCGAGGAGCGTGAGGTGGCCCGGCGGCACGCCCGCGAGGCCTACGAGGACTACGCCGACACCAAGGCCGGGCTGGAGGAACGCGCCCACACCCAGCGCAGCTGGATGGACAAGGGCGTGCGCAACGCCCGGCGCAAGAAGACCGACAACGACAAGTTCGTGCCCGCCTTCCGGGCCGAGTCGGCCGAGAAGCAGGCGGCGAAGGCCCGTCAGACGCAGCGCATGATCGAGCGGCTGGAGGTGGTCGAGGAGCCACGCAAGGAGTGGACCCTCCAGTTCGAGATCGCCACCGCCGCCCGCTCCGGCGCCGTGGTGGCAACGGTGGACGGCGCGGTGGTCGAGCGCGGCGACTTCCGCCTCGGGCCCGTCACCTTGCAGATCGACTGGGCCGACCGGATCGCGATCACCGGTCCCAACGGCTCGGGCAAGAGCACTCTGCTCTCCCTGCTCCTGGGACGCGTCGAGCCGGCCTCCGGACGGGCCTCGCTGGGTTCGGGCGTGGTGGTCGGCGAGATCGACCAGGCCCGCTCGGCCTTCACCGGTGAGGCCACGGTGGCGCAGGCCCTCGGCGCGCACGTGCCGGACTGGCCGGACGCCGAGGTGCGCACCCTGCTGGCCAAGTTCGGTCTCGGCGCGCGGCACGTGCTGCGACCGGCCGGCACCCTCTCGCCCGGTGAGCGCACCCGGGCCGGGCTGGCGCTGCTCCAGGCCCGCGGGGTCAACCTGCTGGTGCTCGACGAGCCCACCAACCACCTCGACCTGCCGGCCATCGAGCAGCTGGAGCAGGCGCTGGAGTCGTTCGGCGGCACGCTGCTGCTGGTCTCGCACGACCGGCGCATGCTGGAGGCGGTGCGGGTGACGAGGCGCCTGAGCGTGTCGGCAGAGAACGGGGTGGGCACCGTCCGGGAGGAGTGACCGCCACATCGATCCACCCCGGGTGATCAGGTCGAAGTGTTGTTGTCGGTGGTCGCGGGCAGAGTAGTGCCGTGCTCCTCTCCGAGATCGCCGCGGCCTCCGAGGCCGTGGCCGCCGCCTCCGCCCGGCGCGACAAGATCGCGCTGCTGGCAACCTGTCTGCGGCAGGCCGCGGCGGGGCCGGGCGCCGATGCGCCGGTGGTCGCGGCCTGGCTCTCGGGGCGCACCTTCCAGCGCCGCACCGGTCTGGGCTGGGCGTCGCTGCGGTCGGCTCCCCCGCCCGCGCAGCAGCCCACGCTCACGGTGCGCGAGGTCGACGACGCCCTGGCCCGGGCCTCGCTGCTGACCGGGCCGGGCTCGGCCACCGAACGGCAGATCATCGTCACGTCGCTGCTGGCCACCGCCACCGCGCCCGAGCAGCGCCTGCTCACCGGCCTGATCTCCGGCGAGCTGCGGCAGGGCGCCGCCGCCGGGCTGCTGGTCGACGCCGTGGCCTCGGCCGCCGCGGTTCCCCTGGCCTCGGTGCGCCGGGCCCTCGCCGTGCACGGCGACCTGCCCGACGTGGCCGCCGCCGCGCTGGAGGGCGGTGCGAGCGCCCTGGCCGCGTTCCAGCTCTCCGTCGGCCGGGCCCTGGCACCGATGCTGGCCGCGCCCGCCCCCGAGCTCGACGCCGCGCTGGCGAAAACCGGCCCGGCGGGCGTGGAGTGGAAGCTCGACGGGGTGCGTGTGCAGATCCACCGGCAGGGCGACGAGGTGGCCGTGTTCACCCGCACCCTCGACGACATCACCGCCCGGGTGCCCGAAGTGGTCGAGGCGGCCAGGGGTCTCACCGCCGGCACCACGATCATGGACGGCGAGGTGCTCGCCACCACGGCCACCGGCCGGCCCGCACCGTTCCAGGTCACCTCGGCCCGGGTGGCCCGGCGCGACGTCGAGAAGGGCCGCGCCGCCACACCTCTCAGCCTCACGCTGTTCGACACGCTGCACGTCGACGGCGACGACCTGATCGACCTGCCGGGCTCCGCCCGGCGCGCCCGGCTGGAGGCGGCGGCGCCGCACCTCGTCGTCCCCCGGCACCTGGTCGAAGACCCCTCCGACGCCGCCGAAGTGGCCCGCGCGCAGGCGTTCTCGGCCGACACGCTGGCCCGGGGCCACGAGGGTGTGGTGGTCAAGTCGCTGGCCGCGACCTACACCATGGGCCGGCGCGGGGCGGGCTGGGTCAAGGTCAAGCCACGCATCACGCTCGACCTGGTGGTGCTCGCGGCCGAGTGGGGGCACGGGCGGCGCACCGGCAGGCTGTCCAACCTGCATCTGGGTGCCCGTGACCCGGAGGGCGAGTACGGGCCGCCGGGCGGATTCGTCATGCTCGGCAAGACCTTCAAGGGCCTGACCGACCAGATGCTGGCCTGGCAGACCGAGCGATTACGCGAGCTGGCCGAGCGGGAGTCGACGTGGGTCGTGCACGTGCGTCCCGAGCTGGTGGTCGAGATCGCCTTCGACGGGGTGCAGCGCTCGCCGCGCTACCCGGCCGGCCTGGCCCTGCGGTTCGCCCGGGTGCTGGCCCACCGGCCGGACAAGCCCGCGGCGCAGGCCGACACCATCACGACGGTGCGGGCCCATCACGTGGTCGAAGAGGAAGACGGCGCCGTCACGGCGCACGGGTCCGAGGGAACGGAGCAGGGTTGACGCGCGACGACGAGACCGGGGCGATCACGGGCGGAACAGCCGGGGTGCGGGAGGCCGGGCACATCACTTCGCACGATCTGACCGATGACGCCCCGCCCGAGCACGAGGGCCGGCTGGTCCTCGCCGGGCTGCTGCTGTTCCTCGGCACCACGCTGCTCGGCGGGTTCGTGCTGATCCTGGTGCTGGTGGCCACGGTGCTGCCCGAGGTGCCGGAGATCGACCAGGACGTGTCCACCGGCCTGCACGGCTACGTGCTGGACCGGCCGCTGCTGGGCGACGTGCTCACTGTGATCGGGCATCTCACGGAACCGTTCGTGATCCGCGCCGTGTTCCTGGTGCTGGCCGTGCTGCTCTGGCGGCGCGGGGCGCGCCGGGCCGTGGCCTGGATGGCGGCCACCCTGGTGATCGGTGGCGTGCTCAATCCGCTGATCAAGCTGCTGGTCGACCGCACCCGCCCGGACCTGCCCGACCCGATCTACCTGGCCTCGGGGTCGAGCTTCCCGTCGGGCCACACCACCAACGCCGTGATGTTCGCGGGCATCGTGCTGGTGCTGCTGGAGCCAAGTCTGCGCCACCACGTGCGGCTGCCCTCCGACGGCCGGTCGGTTCGCGGCACCGGCGGGCGCGTGGCCCTGTGGCTGGCAGCCCTGCTGTTCCCGGTGTTCGTGGCGCTCGACCGGCTCGGGCTCGGCGTGCACTACCTGACCGACGTGGTCGGCGGGTACTTCTTCGGCCTGTCGGTGCTGATGATCACCCTGGTGGCGTTCAGCCGGAGCAGCACGCTCCAGCTGTGGCCGCGCAGACAGCCGGCCGGGCCGAAAAACTGACCGGGCAGCGAACGGGACGGCGCCGAGCGGGTCAGGAGCTCAGCGTCGTCCACCATTGGCCACCGACGACGAGCGGCGAGCCGACTACACGAGGTGGTCGAACTCGCCCTTCTTCGCGCCGTCGAGCCACGCGTCCCACTCACCGGGAGTGAACGAGAGCACGTCGCCGGTCTCGCCCTGCTTGGAGTAGCGCACCTCGATCATCTCGCCGTTGCGCCGCATTTCGACGAACTCGTCGCTGTTGTCAGCGCCGCTCGCCTTGATCCATGTGCTGTCGATGCTCATCGCGAACTCCCCGTATTCCGGAAATCACCGAACATCGGCAGCGTACCCAGTGTTGTCGCGGTCGGTCACACGGATCGACCCCGATGTGACCAACCCGCTCTAGGCGTCCCCGCGGCCCTTGCGCTCGTTCTCCTCGGCCAGGAAGCGCTCCAGCTCGGCACCCAGCTCGTCGGCCGTGGGCAGCTCACCCGTGCGGTCCGCGAGCGGCAGGGCGTTGGCCTCGCCCGCCACGTAGGCGTCGTACTGCTGCTCCAGGGCGCTGACCACTGCCGCCACCTCGGGCTGCCCGGCCACCTGCTCCTCGATCGCGGCCCGGGTCTCGATGCCCGCCTCGATCAGGGTGCCGGTGGGCAGGGTCAGGTCGGAGGCGTCGGCGACCGCGTCGACCAGGGCGACCGCGGCGTCGGGGAACTCGGCCTGGGTGAGGTAGTGCGGCACGTGCACGGCGAAGCCCGCCGCGTCCTTGCCGGCCTGGCCCAGCCGCAGCTCCAGCAGACCGGCCACGTTGCCCGGCACCTGCACGTTGCCCTGCCACACGTTCTTGATGTCGATGAGGTTCTTGCGGGTGGCGTGCGCCGTCATCCCGGAGGGCCGGGTGTGCGGCACGGCCATCGGGATCGCGTGGATGCCCAGGGTGAGCCGCACGTCGTAGTGCTCGACCAGCTGGGTCACCGCCGCCACGAACCGCTCCCACTGGATGTCCGGCTCCGGGCCGGTCAGCATCAGGAACCCCTGGCCCTGCACGTCTTTGACCTCTTCGAGCACGAGCTGCGGCGCTTCGTAGCTCTCCCAGTGGTTCTCCATGAACGTCATGGGAGGGCGGCGCGCGCGGTAGTCGTACAACTGGTCCACGTCGAACGTCGCGACGACCTTGTGGTCGAGCGAGCTGAGCAGGTGCTCCCCGGCCAGCCGGCCGGCGTTGCCCGCGTCGATGAAACCGCCGAGAGCGTGCACCAGCACGGGGCGTTCGAGCGTTCCCTCTTCGGGCTGCTCCTCGGCGAGCGTGTACAGATCCCTGGGATCCAGCACGAGCGTCCTCCTCCATCGCCGGGCGCGGCTACCACCGTCGCGCATTGTGCTCGTTCCGGCCCGTTCCGCGACGGCGTCGACTCAGGCATCGACGCTCAGAAACGGGCACCCGGCGCGTATAACGCTACCGGCCCGTCGCTGAATCCCCGATTCGGTGTCCACTCTCAGCGAACAGGCCGTTCCGGCGCGGTCGGCGTGCGCCCGGCTCACCGTGCGGTCACGGAAGGTCACACACCGGTGCGTTCCACCGATGTGCGACCTCCCGCCCTGGAGCGTCCGGACCACCCGGCCGGGCGTCCGGGCGCACCGTCGCCCCGCACTACTCCGCGTCGCCCTTCTCACCCGGCGCCGACTCCGGCGCCGGCGTCGTGGGCGGGACCGGCTCGTCCTCGGCCAGGATGCGGTAGATCCGGCGGCGGGCCTCGTCGAGCGCCTCACGGGCCCGCTCGACCTGCTCGTCGGAACCCAGCTGGGCGATCTGCTGCGTCGCCTGCCCCAGCGCGCCCATGCCCTCGAACAGGGTCATGACCCGCTGACGCTGCCCGGGCCCGGCCATCGACCAGGGCTCGGTGTGCTCCGCCGGGTTCTGCCCGACCGTCTCGTGCCCGGCGTCGGTGATCGAGAAGACCTTGCGGCCCCCCTCGGCGTCCTCCGCCTTGACCAGCCCCTCGTCCTGCAACTGCTGGAGCACCGGGTAGACCGACCCCGGGCTGGGGCGCCACAGACCGCCGCTGCGCTTGGTCAGCTCGTTCATGATCGCGTAGCCGTGGTAGCCCTGACGCGGCTCCTCGTCCAGCAGGGCGAGGATCGCGGCGCGGACGTTGCCCCGGGGACGACGCCCTCCCCGGCCCCGACCGCCGCCCCGGCCCGGTCCGTCACCGCCGGGACCCCAGCCCCCACGGCCGAAACCGCCCGGACCGAACCCACCCGGACCGAACCCACCGGGGCCGAAACCGCCCGGACCGAACCGGCCGAAACCCCGCCGTCCGCCGGGGAACGGACCGCCCCCGCGGAACTCGTCACGGTGGTCGTCGTCCTCCGGGAAGTCGTTCGGGTCGATCCCGCCGCGAGCGGCCCGAGGCCCGAAGCCCGGCCCGAACCCAGGGCCGAAGCCAGGACCGAAGCCAGGGCCCCGCCCGGAACCCGGGCCGTGCCGGTGGCCGTGGCGACGGTGACCGAACTCCGGCCTGCCCTCACGACCTTCACGGCCTTCACGATCGGGGCTGAACCGGCCACGGCCCCGGCGGCCACCGCCTCCGCGGCCCGGCCGCTCACCGTCGCCGGACCCGTCCGGGGAACCCCAGGCCGGTCCGTCGTGGTTGTACTCCTGCGTCTGCTCGTTCTCCTGCGTGCGCATCTGCTGCTCCTTCCGAGCTGTCGTCCGTCGGTGAGCCACGGCCCGAAGACCGGCTCCCAGAACTTCTGATCGGCGCTTCTTCATCGCCGTCCCCCTTCTATCGATACGTTGACGATATATCGCTAACGTATCGCTGTCGATAGGGTTCCCAGGGGGAATGTGGGGCGGGCGCCCGCTCGTCATGGGCGGGAGAGCCCACCGGCATCGGATCCGGCGGGGCGGAGGGCGCAGACCTGGAGGGCGCCGGCGGACCGGCCTGGAGGGCAACCTGTCCACCGGTCCGGAGGGCAACCTGTCCACCGGCCTGGAAGGGACGCCGCCCCGCAGACGGAGAGGGACGCCGACCCGCCGGCCCGGAGCCCAGCCGACCCCCGGACGCGACGCGAAGTCGCCTCACCAGCCGGGAGGGAAGTCACCTCACCAGCCGGGAGGGAAATCGGCTCACCAGCCAGGAGGGAAATCGGCTCACCGGCCGGAAGTGAGGTCAGCTCACCAGTCAGGAGGAAAGTCGGCTCACCAGCCAGGAGGGAACGCCGGCCCACAGGCACGAAGGAACGCGGGCTCGCCGGGGCCGAGAGGCGCAAGCCCCCGAGGTGGAGTGACGCAAGCACCCGACCGCAGGGACGCAAGCCCGCCGTCACGGGGAGATCCGGCCTTCTGGTGCCGATCGACGTCTAGTAGGTGAGCGGGCAGGTGGCGCCGATACGGCCGAGGGCGCCGGCGTCACGGATCGAGCAGATCAGCAGATCCAGCAGATCAAGGGCGGCTGGGCCCGCAGCGGGAGGAAGCCCGCCCCCGCCGCGAGACCCGGCCTACCCCGCCCCCGCATCCTGCGAAAGATCCCGCGCCACCTCGACATCCAGGGGGTAGCGGGCCGGGTCCCAGTCGTCCTCGGTCAGCGCCCACTGATTGTCCGGCTCGTGCCCGGGCGTGGCCACGGTGAGGCGGTTGCGCGGAGGCAGGGGCTCGGCGGCGCGGGTGGACTCCAGCACCACCCGGGCGGCGCGCCCCTCCAGCACCAGGGTGGAGATGGCGTTGCCGAACAGCGGCCCGCCGACCACCCACCAGCGCATCAGGGTCTCGGGAATGGTGCGGGGACGGGTGAACAGCACCCGGGCGAGCCGGGTGACCGGACGCGTCCAGGACACGCTGAACGCCAGGCGCATCACGCCCGGGATCGTGTTGTGCACCGGCGAGCAGGTCAGCTGGTACACCTTCGAGGGCTCGGCGGGCACCGTCCCCATCAGCGGGGTCACGTCGGCCTCGCAGACGTAGCTGTGGTGCACGTCGCCGGACAGCACGCAGACCGTGGCCGGCGCCCGCGAGCCGCGTTCGCCCGCGGCCACGTCGGCGATCAGCCGGGCCAGCCGGTCGAACGAGTCGTGGAACGCCGGCCAGTGCTCCAGATCGGCCGCCCGGCGCAGCTTCTCGCCGAATCCGGACCGCAGCCGGCCGGGCCCCTCGGCCAGGTGCTCGCTCCACGCCTCCACCTGGTGTACGGCCGGAGCCATCAGCCAGGGCAGCGAGGTACCGATCAGCAGGTGGTCGTAGTCGCCGATGACCCGGTCGGACACCCAGTCGAACTCGGCGTCCGACAGCATCGAGCGGGTGCCGCCGTCGAGCATGCGCCCGCACCGGGAGTCGATCACGACCAGCCGGGTGTTCCCCAGGTCGCGCCAGAACGACCAGCGGTAGCCCTTGCCGCCGTCGGCCTCGGCGTCGGCCATGGCGGCGAACTCGCGCAGGTACGGCGCCGCGTCCTCACCCTCCGCCGCCAGCGCCCGCACCCGCTGGTACACCGCGTCGTCGGCCAGCTCGTCC
The DNA here is from genome assembly GCF_018499875.1 of Kineosporia corallincola. Classification (GTDB taxonomy): domain Bacteria; phylum Actinomycetota; class Actinomycetes; order Actinomycetales; family Kineosporiaceae; genus Kineosporia; species Kineosporia corallincola. The sequence continues at coordinate 592,943 of NZ_JAHBAY010000003.1, forward strand.
GGCGAGAGGTTGCCGATGTGCTGGTACACCCAGTACGACACCAGGCCGCCGAGGATGCGCTCGGACCACCACGACGTCTTCTTCACGTCGGCCCGCCAGGAGCGCGAGGTGTTCCAGTCGTCGTGCACGTCGTGGTCGTCGAAGATCATCGCGGTCGGCACGGTGGACATCAGCCAGCGGATCTGCGGGTCGCTCCAGGACTCGTGGTAGAGCCAGGTGTACTCCTCGAAGTCGGCCACCTCACCGCCCGGCGGCTGCGACAGGTCGCGACGGGTGGCGATGCGCTGCCGGGTGAGCTCGGTGGTCTCGTCGGCGTAGACCTGGTCGCCGAGCATGACCATCAGGTCCGGCCTGCCCCCGTCCGGATCGGTGGCGATCCGCACGGCATAGGCCTCCAGGGCGTCCACCCCGTACTTCCGGCGCCCCTCCACCGTGCGCTGTGTGGGCACCCGGCACGAGCCGAAGGCGATCCGCTGGGCGCGCCCGGGTTCCAGCGTCCGAATGGTGGACGACGGGAGCCCAGTGACCCGCCGGGACCTGTGACCCGACTGTGAAAGTGCCGAGGGACCGGACGAACTCGGGGAACCGGATTCCGACACGCCGGGCGTACGAGACTGTTCCGAATCTCGCACCGGTGGCCACACCAGGTCACCGTTGAGACGCACGTCATAGTCCAGCACCGCCCCCTCGGGCAGGCCGGTCACCTGCACCAGGGCGTAGTGATGGCCGCTGACCTCGAAGGTCGTCTCCTGGGCGCCGAGCACGGACACCTCACAGCGGGTGTCCACCTCGACCCAGACAGTGGCGTGAGAGGGGCCTACGTGCCGTAGGACAGGACCGAGGATCAGGGAGGGCACGTCCCCTTCGTACCGCAGGCCCGGCTCGGCCGCTACCGTCGGGCATCGTGAACCGTCGCGTGCTGATCTACGTCCTGGTGGCCGTGCTGGTCGTTGCGGGGGCAGGGGGTGCGGCCCTGTACCTGTTACGCGATCAGGACCACAGCGCGGCACAGAAGACCGCGGCCGAGGCGTTCGGCCGGGCCTGGACCGGCGGCACGCTCGGCTCGCTGGGCTTCGCCACCGGCAAGGCCAAGGACCCGGCCGGGTCGATCCAGACCCTCACGGCCGGCCTGACGAGCGAGAAGACCGACAAGCCCACCGCGGTCACCGTCGGCGAGCCGGCCCAGGCCGAGGACGGCACCACCGCGACCGTGCCGCTGCACGTCACCTGGACGCTGGCCGGCGACCAGAAGTGGGAGTACGACACCACGCTGACGCTGGCCGAGCAGGAGGACGCCTGGCTGCCGCAGTACAGCTCGTCGCTGGTGCACCCCGACCTCACCGGCGAGTACGCCGGTGCCACGCTGGAGGCCGACACGCTGACCGGCTCGCGCGGGCGCATTCTCGGCGCCGACGACAAGGTGCTGGTCGAAGACCGTGACGTGGTCGTGGTCGGCATCCAGAAGTCGGCCGCCGACAACGTCGAGAACAGCGTCAACCAGGTCGCCAGCGTGGTGGGGGTGGACGGCGCCGCTCTGCTGAAGCGGGTGAAGGCAGCCTCCGCCGACACCTTCGTGGACGCGATCACCCTGCGCAAGGCCGCCTACGACCAGCTGAAGAGCAAGCTCCAGCCGATCTCCGGCGCGGTGTTCCAGGAGAAGCAGCTGTCCCTGGCCCCCACCTCCGACTTCGCCCGGCCGCTGATCGGCACGGTCGGAGCCGCCACCGCCGACATCGTCGAGGAGTCCGGCGGCCGGGTGCAGGCCGGCGACGAGACCGGCCTGTCCGGCCTCCAGCGCACCTACGACGAGCAGCTGTCCGGCACGCCGGGCGTGGTGGTCACCGCGGTCCCGGCCAAGGGCGCGGGCGCCGACCCGGGCAAGGAGCTCTACCGGGCCGAGGCCGCGGCCGGCGAGGACCTGAAGATCACCCTCGACGAAGACATCCAGAAGGCCGCCGACAAGGCCCTGGCCACCTCGAAGAAGCTGGCCGGGATGGTGGCGATCGACACGAATACCGGCAACGTGCTGGCCATCGCGAACGGCGGCGGCTCGAACGGCAACAGCTACAACCGGGCCCTGCTCGGCCAGTACCCGCCGGGCTCGACCTTCAAGATCGCCTCCACGCTGGGCCTGCTGGAGTACGGCGGGATGACGGCGGACAAGACCGTGAACTGCCCCAAGACGATCAGCGTGGGCGGCCGCACGTTCAGCAACTCCGAGGACGAGGAGTTCGGCGCGGTGAAGTTCTCCGTGGACTTCGCGCACTCCTGCAACACCGCGTTCGTCGGCAGCGCCAAGCTGATCGACCAGGGCGAGCTGGCGAAGGCGGCCAAGTCGATCGGGTACGGCCAGCCGAACGCCACCGGCGTCACCGCCTTCCTGGGCTCGGTGCCCACCGACGGCGACGCGGTGGAGCACGCCGCCTCGATGATCGGCCAGAGCAAGGTGCTGGCCAGCCCGCTGGCCGTGGCCGGGGCCTCGGCGGCGGTCGCCTCCGGCACCTACCACGCCCCCACGCTGGTGCTGAACGGCACGACCGGTGACGACAGCACGGACGACGAGGACGCTGACGACAGCGCCGACGACTCGGGCAGCTCCACCGGCTCGGCGAGCGCCGCGGTGGGCTCGGTCGACGACGTGAAACTGGACGCCACGGCAGTGAAGACGCTGCGCTCGCTGATGCGCGGCGTAGTGACGAACGGCACGGCCACCGCACTCAAGAACGTGCCGGGCGGGGCGGTCGCCGGCAAGACGGGTACGGCGGAGTTCGGCAGCGACAACCCGCCCAAGACCCACGCCTGGTTCACCGGCTACCAGGGCGACATCGCGTTCGCCGTGGTGGTGGAGGACGGCGGTTTCGGAGCCGAGACCGCGGTGCCTCTGGTGAAGAAGTTCCTGACCGATCTCGCGTCGTAATTCTCCCCCATGGGGCATGTCGGTAGAGTCCCCGCGATGAGCACGATGACCAGCAGACTTGCCGATCGTGGGCTGCGGGTGTGGCTGGTCCTGATGCTGCTGGCCGGAGTCGGCCTGGCCGGTGGGTGGATCGCCAAGGCGCCCTGCGTCGACACCTACCGCCTGGCCTCCGGTCAGGAGGCACTCGACTGGCGGGACGCCCGGCAGTACTCGCTGCACTGCTACTCGGACACGATCCCGTTGTACGGCGTGGACCATCTGCAAGACGGTTCGCTGCCCTACAAGACCACCTGGACCGATGCCGACGGCACGGTGCGGGCCATGGAGTACCCGGTCGTCACCGGGCTGCTCCAGTACGGCGTGATGAAGGTGACGAAGGCCTGGGTCGCGACCACCGGCGACACCCGGCCCGAGGTCGTCGTCTACTTCACGATCATGGCGATCGTGCTGGCCGTCTCCTGGCTGGTGGCCGTGGCCTGCACCATCCCGCTGGCGGCGAAGAAGTGGCACGTGGCGCTGATGGCGCTGTCGCCACTGGTGTTCGTGCACGCGTTCACCAACTTCGACACCCTGGCCGTGGCCCTGTGCTCGGGCGGCATGCTGGCCTGGGCCCGCCGCCGGCCGGTGCTGGCCGGGCTGCTGCTGGGCGTGGGCGCGGCAGCCAAGCTGTACCCGCTGTTCGTGCTCGGCCCGCTGCTGATCCTCTGCTGGCGCTCCGGCACGATGCGGCCGTGGGTGCGGGCCACGCTGGCCACGGCCGCCGCCTGGGTGGTGGTCAACGCCCCGTTCGCCCTGCTCTACCCGCGCGGCTGGTGGGAGTTCTTCCGGCTGAACTCGACCCGCCCGGCCGACCACGACTCGATCTACAACGCGCTCACCACGTTCACCAGCTGGCAGGGGTTCGACGGACCGCTGTACTCCGGCCAGTCGCCGGAGAAGCTGAACGCCTTCTCGCTGATCGCGTTCCTGGTGCTGTGCCTGGTGATCGGGGTGATCGGCCTGACCGCCCCGCGTCGTCCCCGGTTGGCGTCCCTGCTGTTCCTGGTGGTCGCCGCGTTCCTGCTGACGAACAAGGTGTGGAGCCCGCAGTACTCGCTGTGGCTGGTGCCGCTGGCCGTGCTGGCCCTGCCCCGGGTGATCCCGCTGCTGATCTGGATGGGGCTGGACGCCTACCTCTGGTACCCGAGGCTGGGCTACTTCCTCGGCCTGCAAGACCCGGCCCGCGGCAACTCGTCCGAGTACTTCCTCACCGTGGTGGTGCTGCGCGACCTGATCGTGGTGGTGATCTGCGCCATGATCGTGCACACGATCTACCGGCCGGAGGCCGATCCGGTGCGCCGTGCCGGGCTGGACGATCCGGCCTTCGGGCCGGTCGACGACCACCTGCCGGACCGCCGCCTGCTTCCTCAGCGTTGACCCCTACCCTTGGCGGGATGTCAGCGGTGGACACCACGGATCTCTCCTGGGACAACCTCTCCTGGGACAACCTCTCCTGGGACTCGCTCGGCGACGAACGCGTGCTGGTCATCGTGTTACTGGTCGCCGCGGTCGTGCTCACCGGCGAGCGCACCACCTGGCACGTGCTGCGCAACGTGGTCACCATCGCGCACGAGGGCGGGCACGCGGTGGCGGCGCTGCTGATGGGCCGGGAACTGGCCGGCATCAAGCTGCACTCCGACACCTCCGGCGTCACGCTCTCCCGGGGCAAGCCGCGGGGCCTGGGCATGATCTTCACCGCCGTCGCCGGCTACCCGGCGCCCTCACTGATCGGCGTCGGGCTGGCGGCGCTGATCGGGCTGGACCGGATCCAGTGGCTGCTCTGGATCGTGGTCGGGCTGCTGGCGATCCTGCTCACCCAGATCCGCAACGCGTTCGGTCTGCTCACCGTGGTGGGCACCGGGGCCGCGGCGGTCGCGGTGATCGTCTGGGGCAACGACCGCACCGCCCTCGGCTTCGCCTGCGCGGTCACCTGGCTGCTGCTGATCGGTGGGCTGCGCGCGGTGATCGAGCTCCAGCGCTCGCGGCGGGCCCAGGGCAGCGGGCGGCGGGGCGGGCCGCCGGTGACCTCGGACGCCGACCAGCTGGCCTGGCTGAGTCACGTGCCCGGGCTGTTCTGGGTGTGCGTGTTCTTCGCGGTCTCGGTGATCTCGATCGTGGCCGGCGGCTGGCTGATGCTCAGCTGGAACCCGTGAGCGGGCCCCTCGTCGTCCACCGTTGGTGCCATCGCCTTACCCCGGCCGGGTGATCTGCACCCGGCCGGGGACGGCGCGCTCAGAGGCAGACGCGACCGAAGTCGTCGAGCCGGTGCTCCCACTGGTCCTGCATCGTCTGCCGCAGGGCTGCCTGGAGGCCCTCGTGCCACAGGCGCAGCCGGGTTCCGCCGGCCACCGGCGTGAGGTCGATCTCCACCAGGCTGGTGTCCTGGTCCAGGCCGGAGTGCCAGGTGAGCCGCAGCTGCTCCAGCGGGTGAAAGCTGCGCACGATCCCGCCGTCGCCCTCCTCGTTGAGGTAACCCTGGCCACTTCCCAGCAGCACGGCGCCCTGACCGAGCCAGATCTGCGTGCCCTCCGGGCTGACCAGCGCCTGCCAGACGTGACCAGCGCTACCCGGAAAGATCTTGCGCACGAAGACCAGACGATCGTGGGGGACGTCGTCCTCGTCGACGACCGCCGGGGGAAGGCCGGCCTCCACGCGTCCCAACTGTACGAATGCGGACATGTAGCCCCCTCGAAAGCAGCCATACCGACTCGGCACCCCCTCCCCGAGCCGGAGGGGCCGCATGCGGTCTTCGTCGATTCACCGTCGGCCAGGAGAGTGGGTGCTTCAATCCCCCAAAAGCCTGTCGGACGAAAAGTCTGGGAACATGGCGGCAACACCCCCGCGAGAGGTACCACTGGTGAACACTGTTTCGATACAGAGCCGGAAGACGCTCCAGGTCTTCTCCGGTCGTGCATACCCTGAGCTGGCCGAGGAGATCGTCAAGTATCTCGACGTGAGCCTGACGCCCCAGTCGGCCTACGAGTTCGCCAACGGCGAGATCTTCGTCCGGTTCGAGGAGTCGGTGCGAGGTGCGGACGCCTTCGTGGTGCAGTCGTGCGGCGCGGGCATCAACACCTGGGTGATGGAGACCCTGATCATGGTCGACGCGCTCAAGCGTGCCTCGGCCGACCGGATCACCGTCGTGCTCCCGTTCTACCCGTACGCCCGGCAGGACAAGAAGCACAAGGGCCGCGAGCCGATCTCGGCCCGGCTGATCGCCGACCTGCTGCACACGGCCGGCGCCGACCGTCTGATGACGGTCGACCTGCACACCGACCAGACCCAGGGCTTCTTCGACGGCCCGGTCGACCACCTGTTCGCCATGCGGCTGCTCGCCGACCACGTGGCGGAGAAGTACAAGGGGGAGCAGATCACCGTGGTCGCGCCGGACTCCGGTCGCGTCCGGGTGGCCGAGCGCTGGGCCGACCGGCTGGGGGGTGCGCCGCTGGCCTTCATCCACAAGACCCGCGACCCGCGCATGCCCAACCAGGTCGTCACCAACCGGGTGGTCGGTGACGTCGAGGGCCGCACCTGTGTGCTGGTCGACGACATGATCGACACCGGTGGCACGATCACCAAGGCGGCCACGAAGCTGTTCGAGGCCGGCGCGAAAGACGTGATCATCGCCGCCACCCACGGCATCCTGTCCGACCCGGCGATCGACCGGCTGCGTGAGTGCGGGGCCACCGAGATCGTACTCACCAACACGCTGCCGATCCCGGCCGACCGGCTGCTGCCGAACTTCACCGTGCTCTCGATCGCCCCGCTGATCGCCCAGGCGATCCACGAGGTGTTCGAAGACGGTTCGGTCACCTCGCTGTTCAGCACCGACGAGGAGCCCGCCGACTGATCGGTGGACGACGACGGGCCGCGCGCCCGTCCCGTCCTTCTCTCGCATGTCGCCGTCCGGGCCGTCCCCCGAGACGGCGACATGCGTTTGCCCCGGTCGAGGGAGCAAGCTCGGCGGCGTCACCGCTGCGCGTGGAGGGGGAACGGCGGCGTGCCGGTATCCCCTGCCCGCGGGCCTCCGCCTCGCGTCCCCGGGATCCGCATGTCCTCCTCGCCCGCTCTCCCCTCCCCCGCCGAACCCTCCTCGCCCTCGCCCAGACCCCGGCCGAACCGCCGGCGCCGGGCCGTGCAGCTGCTGGTGGCCGTGGCGCTGCTGCCCGCCACCAGCCTGGGCCCGGCCGCGCTGCGGGCCCGCGCCGACGACGCCCCGATCCGGATCCCGCTGCACACCGGCGTCGCCCCGGTGACGCTGCTCGGGGTCTCGCCGGCCGGCCTGGCGGTGAGCCAGGGCGAGCCGGACGCCGACCCGGCGGCCGGGCGCACCGTGTTCTCCGGGGCCTGGGGCAAGCCGCTGGTGCCCCGCCCGCAGGCCGCGGCCCGGGCCGTCGGCGTCGCCCTGACCGGCACCACGCTGGCCTACAGCGAGCCGACGTCGACCGCCCCCGGCACCGCCGACGGCTGGGACGTGCCGCACCGGCTGGACATCCTGACCGGGCTGGACACCACCGACGTGCCCGGTGAGAGGCCGGGCAGCCCGGAGTTCGCCGACGGCTGGCTGGTGACCGAGCTGCCCTCGTACCTGAGCAGCCCGATCGTCTACCACCCGCTGAGCGGGAGCAGCCGCACGGTGTGGAGCCCGGACGCCCGGCAGCTGGTGGCGCTGGACGCGGCCGCCGACGGCCTGCTGGTGGCCTACCAGGAGTACCTGCCCGGCGACACGAACTGGCACCCGTCCGGGCCTTTCGCGCTCGACCTGATCGACCTGGCCTCCGGGCAGAGCCGCCGGATCACCCGCGGCGACGAACGCATCCAGCAGGTCGCGCTGTCCGCCGAACGGATCGCCTGGTTCACCGACGGCGGCGACGTGTGGAGCGCGGCCCGCTCCGGCGGCACCCCGGCGAGCGCGAGGGCGGCCGCGGACGGCGTGCGGGTGCTGAACCCGCGGATCGCCGGTGACGGCACGATCGGCTACCTGACGGCCCGCTCCGCCGAGGGCCCGGTGACGGGCCTGCGGCTGGTGCGCAGGGGCCGGGTCACCGACGTGGCGGTACCGCCGGGCAGCTCCGGCCTGGACGCACTGGACGACGACTTCTACACGGCCTCAGGCGGTTCCGCGTCGGTGGCCGGGGTGTACCGGGTGCCCGCGACCGGGCGGACGGCGGAACGGGTGGCCGCCCTGCCGCGGCCCGAGCGGGAGGTGACGAACTGGGCGTTCGACCAGGGTGTGCTGCGCTACCTCGACCGGACCGGGGCCGAGCCGGACCGGCTGGCGCTGTGGACCCGGCGGGTGAACGACGCCGACGGCACCCCGGCCGTGGCCGCGGAGAGCGCCGACCCGGTATGGCTGCGTGACCTGACCCGGGGTGAGCAGAACCCGCAGATGTCGTTCGACGCCGGGCGCGGCGCGGTGCCCAGCCAGAAGCACCTGATCACCTGGGACCTGCTGGACCGCAATCGGAAGACCGGTGTGGCGGTGGAGCAGACACCGGTGCCGGACGGCAGCGGCGGGCTGGTGCACCGGCCCGGCACACCGCTGGTCTCGGGGGCCTACGTGCTGCTCAGCGGACTGGTGTACCGCAGCGACGGCGCCGTGGTGCACACCGAGCCGGACGCCGCCCGGCAGGCCGGGCAGGACGCGCTCTTCGGGTCGCGCCTGGTCTACGGTCAGCTGGCGGACCGGGGTGCGGGCGAGGTCTGGTCGGTGGACACGGAGAACCCCGAACCGTACCGGCTGCACTCCGAGGCCGGCTGCGACCGGGCGCCGGAAACCGCCGTCTGGGGCGGGCTCTCGGCCTGGTCCAGTTGCGACGCGCGTACCGTGACGATCGGCCGGGTGACCGGTGGCGGCACGCCGCGCTCGGTGCCGAGCGGTCTCACCGGCGCCCCGGCGGACCTCGGGCTGACGATGCACGGCACCGCGCTGGGCTGGGTGGCGGACGGCCGGGCGTACCTGCTCGACCTGTCGAAGGCCGGCAGCAGCCCGGTGCGGCTGGACGGGCAGACCCGGCGGATGGTGATCGACGGCCGCAGCGTGGTGCGTGAGGTGCACCGCGAGAACGCCGTGCCGGCCACGGTTCTCCAGGTCGAGCCGTTGCCGTTCACCTCCCGCCCGTCGCTATTGCTGACCGGCCGGCAGGCCCGGCTCGGCTTCACCCCGGACGGCGACGGCAGGAACGACACCTGGACCGCGCAGTTCGACACCACCGCGCCGCTGAGCACCGCGTCGCTGCGGTTCGTCTCGGCCCGCAGTGGTGTGCCGGCCCGCACCCTGACCACGAAAAAGGTGACGGACGGCTCGATCCGGCTGGTCTGGACCGGCCGCACCAGCACCGGCCGGAAGGCGCCGAAGGGCCCGTACCGGTGGACGCTGACCGCCCGCGACACCACCGGCCGCCGGCTGACCGCGAGCGGGACGGTCGAGATCGGCTGAGCCGCAGGGTGGTGCCGGTCGCGACGAAGGGGGCGGGCACCACCAGATCCGGCGCGTCCCGGCCAATTGTGGACGGCGACGGCCCTTCCGCGCGCGGCCCGCTCCCCCCGGCCGGGGCCCGCGCGGGCCCACGGGCCCAGATGCGTGCATCCCCCCGCCGACGCCGGGCACGATGCCCGGATGACGACGAGGCCAGTGGGTGAGGCGGGGCTGACCGTCCGTCAGCGCACCGCGCCGGACCTGGAGGTGCAGGGCGACACCGGGGACGTCGTCGGGGACGTCGGTGCGGACACCGCCGGGGAGCTCGGTGGGGAGGCCGGCGCAGGTGTCGGCGCAGACGCCGTCGCGGTAGCCACCGAGGACGTCACCCGAGGCACCGACGGGGACGTCGCCGGAGACGTCACCGTCGATCTCGCCGGACACCTCGCCGTCACGCCGGGAATCACCGTCACACCGGAAAACCCGATCCCCCCAGGATCTTCCGCCAGCGCGGCCGTCCCTCCCGCCTCTGCCACGGACGTCCACCTCCGCGTCCCGCACACCGAGCCCTCCCCCCACATCGAGACCTCTCCCACCGAGCCCTCCCACACCTCATCCCTCCACACCGCGTCCCCCCACACAGCGCCCTCCCACACCGAGACTCCACACACAGCGCCCTCCCACACCGCGCCCCCACACGCAGCCCCCTCCCGCACCGCGCCCTCCCACACCGCGCCCCCACCGACAGCGCCCCCAGAAGCCGCACCCTCCCGATCATTCGTCCCCCGTAGCTGGCTGTTGCCCGGTGCGATGGCGCTCTCCCTCCTGCTGACCGGGGCGGTCAGCCCACCGGGCGGGACCGGCGAGCCGGTGCGTACCCGGGCCCAGGCGCTGGTCGAACGCACCGTGCGGCCCCCCGCCACGCTGCCACTGGCCGGGCACCCGGCGTCCACCCCGGTCCGGCTGATCGGGGCGTCGGAGGAGGGGGTAGCGATCTGGCAGGGGGCGCCGGCCGGGAGCGGGGCCGCGCCGACCGTCTACACCGGGGCCCTGACCAGCCGTGACGGTACCCTGCGCCTCACCGCCCGGCCGGGAGCCGGGGTGGGCACGCGGCCGGACTCGCTGATCCGGCTGAGCGTGGCCGGGCCGGTCCTGGCCTGGTACGAGCTGGGCGGTGAGAAGGCCGCCTACCCGCAGGAGAAGCGGATCGACCTGGCCGGCGGCCGGGACGTGACGGCGGACCGGGCCCGCTCGCTGGCGGTGCGTGAGCGACCACAGGGCGGGGCGGCAACCACGCCCTACACGCAGATCGAGCCCGGCGGGCTGCCGACCGCGGCCCCCCGAGGACGCTGGCTGCGGTTCGCCGAGGTCTCGGCCCGGTTCACCACCTACCGCGGCCGCTGGGTGCTGGAGCACGAGCAGGCCGGCTCCCGCGTCGTCCACCGGGTGACCCTGCCCGCCGGGGTGACCGCGGACTCCGGCCTGGACGCCGTCGGCGACCGGCTCTACACCGTGTCGGGCGGCGCCCGGCCGGCGGTCTACGTGGTGCAGGGCCGCTCGGTGACGAAGGTCGCCGACGTCCCCGCCGCCCGCTACCCGGTGAGCTCGTTCGCCCTCTCGGCCGGCTCGATCCACTACACCGACCAGTCCGTGCGGCGTTCCGCGGTGTTCGGTGCCCCCGTGGTCACCGGCGGCGGCACGATCTCCCTGGGCCCCTCGACCGCGCTCGGGCAGCGCGCGGGCGGTTCGCCGTCCATGGTTCCGATCGCCTTCTCGGCGGGCCGTGGCGTGCTGGCCGCACCCGGTGTGCCACGCCAGTGGCAGCTGCTCGACGGCGGGCGCACCACGGCGGTGATCGCCCAGCGTCCGGTCGAGGTCGGTGGGCAGGAGCGCTTCGTGGACGACCGCTCCCCGGCCGTCTCCGGCGCCTACACGCTGGTCGGCGGTCAGGTGTTCCGCCCGGACGGAGAGCTGCTGTGGAGCGAGCCGGGCGCCGCGGCGGTGGCCGGGCAGGACGCGCTGTACGGCTCCGAGGTGGTCTACTCGGTGCCCGCGGGCGGGCAGGACGCGGACGGGAACGACCTGGCCGGGGTCTGGTCGGTGAACGCCGAGCGGGCCCTGCCGATCCGGCTCGACACCCGGGCCTGCGAGCGGGCGCCCGAGGTGGCGGTCTGGGCCGGGACGGCGGCCTGGGCCAACTGCGACGCGAGCCGCGTCACCGTGCAGAACCTGCGCACCGGTGAGCAGCGTGAGGTGGACACCGGGCTGGGCCTGATCGTCGGTTCGCCCGCCTCCCCGATCACCGGCCTGACCCTGCGCGAGGGGGTGCTGGCCTGGCGCGACGGCGAGGCCCTGACCCTGCTGGACCTCTCCGACCCGGACTCGGCGCCGGTCGTGCTGCCCGGCGCCACCGGTGCGTTCTCGCTGGACGGCAGCCTGGTGGCGCGGCGTGTGCGGACCACGGCGGGGGCGGGCCGGGTGGTCGTCGACCGGCTGCCGTTCGCGGTGGACCTGCGGCCCCGGATGGTCTCGGCCGCGGCCCCGCTCGGGTTCACCCCGAACGGCGACGGCGAGTTCGACAAGTGGCAGCCGCAGTTCGACGTGACCCGGCCGGTGCGGGGGGCCAGGCTGCGCGTGCTGGCCCCGTCGGGCCGGGTGGTGCGCACCTTCCGGGTGGCCGGTGACCTGCGCGGCGTCAGCTGGGACGGGCGTTCGGGCAGCGGGCGCCGGCTGCCGGTCGGGCAGTACGAGTGGGAGCTGACCGCCACCGCCGTGGACGGCTCGGGCACGCTCACCTCGGCGGAGAGTGACACCCGGCCGCGGGGCACGATCGAGATCAGCTCGGTGGTGCACGCACGAGCCGGGGCCCGATAAGTCGGTTGACTCATCGGGCCCCGGCGGCGAAGCTCAGACGATGCCCACCGGTGCGGGAATCGGTCAGGCCGTGACGATGTTGCCGTCGCTGACCTCGACCTGAACCTCGGTGAGCGACGCGTTCGCCGGCCCGGAGATGAACTTGCCCGTCAGCTTCTCGAACTTCGACTGGTGCAGCGGGCACACCAGCTCGTCGCCCTGCACCTGCACGGTCGCGCCCTGATGCGGGCAGACCGCGGAGAAGGCCACCGGCTCGTCTGCCTCCGGCATCGCCACGATCAGCGGGTCACCGTCGAGCGTGTAACTGGCGGCGTCGCCCTCGGCGATGTCCGACACCTTGGCGATCACCTGGCCGCCCTCGGAGGAGCTGCCGGTGGTCGCGTCGGTGCCGGTTCCGGTGTCGGACGAGCTGCTCGACGAGGTGCCCGAGGCAGTATCGTCGTCGCTCCCGCCTCCGCAGGCGGCCAGGCCGGCCGCGCCGAGCAGGCTGAACGAGCACACCGCGATGGCGCGGCGGCGGCTGAAGCCGCCGCCCTCGGGCGTCGGGGTGGTCGCGGAAGCAGTCTGCGTCTCTCCGGTGCTGCGGAGGGTTGCAGTCATGGTTGATCCTCCCGTGAGGTCGTTGAAGGTGCAAATAGTAGTGACGGAAGCTGTGCGCCACGCAACTTCTGCTGTCGTGTCGAGGATTTCGCGGGTATGAGCACAGAAACCTGGATTTCAGCTGTCAACGAGCTACGCAGTTCCCTGGACGGCGTGTCGCTGAGTGACGCCCGCCGGCTGGGCCGGCAGCTCGACTCGGTGCAGCACGCCCGGCGCCGCACCGAGGACGAGAAGACGGCCGAGCTGGCCCGGATCGAGCGGGAGATCGGCAGCGCGACCGCCCGGGTTGAGTCCCGGCGCGCGTCCGTGCCGGCGCTCACCTATCCGGACCAGCTGCCGGTCAGCCGCCGGCGCGAGGACCTGCTGAAGACGATCGCCGAGCACCAGGTGGTGATCGTCGCGGGCGAGACCGGCTCGGGCAAGACCACCCAGCTGCCGAAGATCTGCCTGGAACTGGGCCGGGGCGTGCGCGGCATGATCGGGCACACCCAGCCCCGGCGGCTGGCGGCCCGCTCGGTGGCCGAGCGGATCACCGAGGAGGTCGGCGGCCAGCTCGGCGAGACCATCGGCTACGCAGTGCGTTTCACCGACCAGGTGAGCGACTCCACGCTGGTCAAGCTGATGACCGACGGCATCCTGCTGGCCGAGATCCAGCGCGACCGGCTGCTGTCCCGCTACGACACGATCATCATCGACGAGGCGCACGAGCGCAGCCTCACCATCGACTTCCTGCTCGGTTACCTCAAGCAGCTGCTCCCCCGGCGTCCCGACCTGAAGGTCGTCATCACCTCCGCCACCATCGACCCGGAGGCGTTCTCGCGGCATTTCGACGACGCGCCGATCGTCGAGGTGTCGGGCCGCACCTACCCGGTCGAGGTCCGCTACCGCCCGCTGGTGCTGGTGGAGGAGACCGACGAGGAGGGCAACACCACCGAGATCACCCGCGACCCGATCGAGGCGGTGATCGAGGCGGTCGACGAGCTGGAGGCCGAGGGCCCGGGCGACGTGCTGGTGTTCTTCAGCGGCGAGCGCGAGATCCGCGACGCCGCCGAGGCGCTGAACCGGCACGTCGGTCCCTCGACCGAGGTCGTGCCGCTGTACGCCCGGCTGTCCGCCGCCGAGCAGCACCGGGTGTTCTCGCCGCACTCCGGCCGGCGCATCGTGCTGGCCACCAATGTGGCCGAGACATCGCTCACCGTGCCGGGTATCAGGTACGTGATCGATCCGGGCACGGCCCGGATCAGCCGCTACAGCTTCCGCACCAAGGTGCAGCGCCTGCCGATCGAGAAGGTGTCGCAGGCCTCGGCCAACCAGCGCAAGGGCCGGTGCGGGCGGCTCTCCGACGGCATCTGCATCCGCCTCTACAGCGAGGAGGACTTCGACAGCCGGCCGGAGTTCACCGACCCGGAGATCCTGCGCACCAACCTGGCGGCCGTCATCCTCCAGATGACGTCGCTGAATCTGGGTGAGGTGGAGCGGTTCCCGTTCCTGGAGCCGCCGGACCCGCGCCAGATCAAGGACGGCACGGCGCTGCTGAACGAGCTCGGCGCCATCGACCCGGAGCAGACCGAGCAGCGCAAACGGCTCACCGGCATGGGCCGTACCCTGGCCCAGCTGCCGGTCGACCCGCGCCTGGCCCGGATGCTGGTGGAGGCCGACCGGAACGGTTGCCTGGCAGACGTTCTGGTGATCGTGTCGGCGCTGTCGATCCAGGACCCGCGGGAGCGGCCGACCGACAAGCAGGCCCAGGCCGACCAGTCGCACGCCCGGTTCAAGGACCAGCGCTCCGACTTCCTGTCGTACGTGAACCTCTGGAACTACGTCGTCGGCAAGCAGAAGGAGTACGGCTCCGGGCGTTTCCGCCGGATGTGCCGCGACGAGTTCCTGCACAGCCAGCGCATCCGGGAGTGGCAGGACCTGCACGGCCAGTTGCGTCAGGTGCTGCGCGGGGCCGGGATCCGGGTGGCGGGTGGACGCGCGACGTCCAGTTTCGATCCGGAAGCGGTCGACGTCGAGGAACATGAGGACGCCGTCGAGCCGGTTTCCGACGCGACGGCCGAAAAGGTGCATCTCTCGCTGCTTTCCGGCCTGCTGTCGCAGGTCGGCCTGAAAGAGGGCGAGACTCGCGAGTATCTCGGCGCCCGCAGCGCGAAGTTCGCGATCCAGCCCGGCTCCGCGCTGTTCCGCAGCACCCCGCGCTGGGTGATGGTGGGCGAGCTGGTCGAGACCAGCCGGCTGTGGGGCCGCACCGCCGCGCGCATCGACCCGCTGTGGATCGAGCGGCTCGGTGGGCACCTGGTCAAGCGGCACTACAGCGAACCGCGCTGGGAGAAGAAACGCGGCTCGGCGGTGGCCACGGAACGCGTGACGCTGTACGGCATTCCGGTGGTCACCGGGCGCACCGTCGGCTACGGGCGGATCGACCCGGAGGTGTCGCGCGAGCTGTTCATCCGGCACGCCCTGGTGGAGGGCGAGTGGCGCACGAACCACCAGTTCTTCCACGAGAACCGCAAACTGCTGGACGACGTCGGGTCGCTCGAGGACAAGGTCCGCCGGCGCGACATCGTGGTGGACGACCAGGCTCTGTTCGACTTCTACGACCAGCGGATCCCCGCCGACGTGGTGTCGGTGGCGCACTTCGACTCGTGGTGGAAGAAGGCCCGGCGGGACCGGCCCGACCAGCTGAGCTTCTGGACGTCCATGCTGTTCGCGCCGCAGGCCCCGAAGGTCTCGGCCGAGGACTACCCGGCGCTGTGGCCGGTCGGGGACCTGCGGTTGCGGGTGACGTACCAGTTCGAGCCGGGCACGGCCGCCGACGGCGTCACCGTGCACCTGCCGCTCACGGCCCTCAACCAGGTGCGTGAGCAGGACTTCGAGTGGCAGATCCCGGGCCTGCGCCAGGAGCTGGTCACCGAGCTGATCCGGTCGCTGCCCAAGCCGATCCGCAAGGGCCTGAGCCCGGCGCCGGACCGGGCGCGGGCGGTGCTGGAGCGGCTGGCCGACACCGAACCGGGCTCCGAGCCGCTGTTCCCGGCCCTGGAGGACGAGCTGTACGAGGTCACCGGCGTGGACGTGCCGGAGGGCTCGTGGGACCTGTCCAAGGTGCCCGACCACCTGAAGGTCACGTTCCGGGTGGAAGACGACAAGGGCGCCCGGCTGGCCGAGGGCAAGAACCTGACCGCGCTCCGGGAGAAGCTGAAACCCCGCCTGCGCAAGGAGATCTCGTCCGCCGTGTCGCAGGTCGAGGCGACCGGCCTGACCAGCTTCCCGGCCACGCCGGTGCCGCGCTCGGTGGAGCACCGCACGGCCGGGCTGACCGTGCAGGGTTACCCGGCCCTGGTCGACCGCGGCACCCACGTCGATCTGAAGGTGCTCGACGACCAGGGCGACCAGCGGCGCTCGATGCGGGCCGGCACCCGGCGGCTGATCGTGCTGAACACCGCCTCGCCGGCGAAGAGTGTGCTGGCCCGGCTCAGCAACCGGCAGAAGCTGGCGCTGGCGCAGGCCCCGCACAAGACGCCGTCGGACCTGTTCGACGACTGTCTCGGCGCCGCGGTCGACGACCTGGTCGACCGGGCCGGCGGCCCGGCCTGGGACCGCGCCGGGTTCGAGCGGCTACTCTTGGAGGTCCGGCAGGAGATCCACCCGACCGTGACCGGGGTGCTGGTGACGACGTCCACCGTTCTGGGTCTGGCCCGGGAGATCGAGCTGGGACTGAAGTCGACGTCGAGCCCGGCGCTGCTGCCCGGCCTGACCGACCTGCGCTCGCAACTGGCGGCGCTGGTGTTCCCGGGGTTCGTCACCGCGACCGGCGCCGGCAAGCTGCCCGACCTGGTGCGCTACCTCCAGGCGATCCAGCGCCGACTGGAGAGGCTGCCCGACCGCCACCAGCGCGACCGGGGACTCCAGGAGCAGGTGCTGGCGGTGCGGGCCGAGTTCCAGGCAGCGGTGGCCAAGCTGCCGCCCTCCCGGCGGCGCGACGACGACGTGATCGGCGTGCGCTGGATGCTGGAGGAGCTGCGGGTGGGCCTGTTCGGGGGCGGGCTGAAGACCGCCTACCCGGTGTCGGAACAGCGGGTGCGCAAGGCGATCGCCGACCTGGCCTGAGGACTCGGCGTCTCAGCAGGTGCTGGTGCTGCCGCTGCCGGGAGGTGGCGGCGGCACCAGCGTGCCGTCCGGGTCGACCTTGGCCAGGATCGCCGAGCAGATCTCTTCCAGCTGCCCGACCTGCTCGGGGCTGAGCGCGTCGAACACGAAGTGCCGCACCGCGTTCACGTGCCCGGGTGCCATCTCGACCAGCGCGGCGAAGCCCTCGTCGGTCATCTGGGCCACCTGGCCGCGGCCGTCCTCGGCGGCCCGGGTGCGACGCACGTAGCCGCGGTTCTCCAGCCGGCTGATGGTGTGCGACAGCCGGCTGGGCGAGCTGCTGGAGCGGGCCGCCAGCTCACTCATCCGCAGGGCTC
Source organism: Kineosporia corallincola (assembly GCF_018499875.1). Taxonomy (GTDB): domain Bacteria; phylum Actinomycetota; class Actinomycetes; order Actinomycetales; family Kineosporiaceae; genus Kineosporia; species Kineosporia corallincola. The sequence goes on from NZ_JAHBAY010000003.1 coordinate 610,254, forward strand.
TGTCGGGCGCCTCGGACAGCATGGCCAGGGCGAAGTAGGCGAAGTGCGTGAGCGAGGCGTCATGCTGCAACTGGGCGTCGAGCGAGGCCGGTAGCAGGGTGAAGACCGCGGCCAGCTTGCGCCACGCCCCCTGCTCGTCGTCACTCAGCCACTGCGGTTCACTCACCAGCACACCATATCCAGGCTTTTTGCGATCCTGCCCGAAGGGACACCGCGTCCGTTCCCCGGGGCAACTGGTGACGTGGCCCACATTCCTCGAACAGCAGTTCGAGATTCTGGCCGCGAATCCGGTCGAGCGGCTCGCGCGGACGGCGGTTCTCGGGGCATCCTGGAGCGCGTGCCCGTTCCCCTGCTGCTGGCTGTCGACGGCAACAGCCTCCTGCACCGCGCTCATCACGCGATGGCCCAGGGCGATCTGCGCGATACCGGCGGCGCCCCGGTCTGGGCCCTGAAGGGCCTGGTCAGCTTTCTCGCCACGGCCTCGGCCCGGTTGCGGCCCGACGCCCTGGTGGTCGGCTTCGACTGCTCGGCCGGTGAGTCGGTGCGGCGCGGGGACTACGACGGGTACAAGGCGCACCGTCCGGAGAAGCCCGAAGACCTCAGCCTCCAGCTCGACGCCGCCCCCGGTTTCCTGGCCGCGGCGGGCGTGACCGTGGTGGTGCCGAAGGGCTACGAGGCGGACGACGTGATGGCCTCGTCCGCGCGCGCCGCCCGCAAGCAGGGCTGGCGCACCACCGTGGTCACCAGCGACCGCGACATGTTCGCCCTGGTCGACGACACCACCTCGGTGCTGCGGGTGATGAACGGCGGCATCGACGGCTCGCCGCTGATCGACCCGGAGGGGTTGCAGACCCAGTACGGCGTGCGGCCCGACCAGTACAAGGACTTCGCCGCACTGCGCGGCGACGCCTCCGACAACCTGCCCGGCGCGTTCGGCATCGGCCCCAAGCGCGCGGCCAGGCTGCTCACCGAGTTCGACTCGGTCGAGAAGGTCTACGGGGCGCTCGACGAGGGACGCGAGGCCGACGTGGCCGCGCTGATCGGCCCGGCCGCCACCACCGCGCTGGCCGGCGACGAGGCCCGGGCCAACGTGGCCCGCAACCAGCACCTCATGGAGATGCGGCGCGACCTGCGCATCCCGAAGATCGCCACGATGGTGCTGCCGCTCGACCAGCAGCGCCTGCAAGACACGCTGCGCGCCCGCGACATCCGCCTCGGCGGCTCGCTGTGGTCGCTCACCGGGGCCGAGCCGCCGTCGTGGTACGGCGAGCGGGTGTACGGGCAGGGCCCGCGCCGGCGCGGCGAGCCCAGGGACCGGGTGATCACCCTGCCCCGCCCACTGGGCGGCCGGGCCGCGCAACGGGCCGCCGCCCTGGCCGAGGCCGGGCAGATGAGTCTGTTCTGAGGCCGGCCCGGACTTCAGCAGCGGCACATCGGCCGAGCAGCGGCGAGCTCAGTGGTGGCGAGTTCAGTAGTGACAGCCGACGACCGTGATCAGCGCGTCGTCCGGGGCTGCCGCCACGCGTTCCCAGAACTGTGCCCGGAACTCCCCGGGCGCCCGGTCCGGGGCCGGGACCCCGGGATCGGGCGGCACCTCCGCATCGCGCGGGTAGGCCACCTCCCGGTCGAACCAGCCCGAGGCGTCCACCACGCCGAAAGCCCGTGGCTCGCCCTCCCAGGCATCCCAGTCGATCTCGGCCCTGCGCGCCCGGGACGACACGCCGCCGGCCAGCAGCGGCAGGATGTCCAGGAGTCCCAGCGCGACAGCGGATTCCAGGTGGAGGGCTCGCCGCCGTCCAGATACGGTGCCACCTCGACCTTTTCGTCGTACAGCGCGATCAGCGCATGGATGTCGTCGCCGATCACCAGCATGATGAAGTGACTCACCCCGCCGTCTCCTCCACTATCGCCACCGGACGCCGCGCCGATGCGGTGACCAGCATCGTCAGGCCACCCGCCGCCACGAACAGCACCGCCAGCAGCGCCCAGCCGAGCGAGCCGTGCCGGATCGCGGTCGCCGTCACCACCAGCGGCGCCAGCATGCCACCGAGCGCGTAGCCGGTCTGGCTGACCCCCTGGTAGGCGCCCGGGCGCCGCGGGTCGGCCAGCTCGAAGGCCAGACCCCAGCTGCCCGCCTCGCCCCGCATCTCGGCGAACGCGTGGGCCACTGCCCCGAGCACCAGCACGAGCACCGCCACGGCCGGCCCGGCCAGTGCCGCGGCGGCGTACAACGCGCAGGCCAGCGCGAGCAGCAGCCCGGCCGTGCCGACGGCCCGGGCAGCGGTCGGGATGTCGTCGGTGCCCCGTGACACCCGCACCTGGAGCAGCGCCACCAGCACCGTGTTCAGCACCAGCAGCACCGAGACCACCACGGTCGGTGCCTGCGTGCGGGCGGCCACCCAGAGCGGGATGCCCACCGAGGTGAGGCCGAAGTGCATGGCCATCACCCCGTTCAGGGCCGTCACCAGCAGGTAGCGCGGGTCGCGCAGCGGCGAGCCGCCCTCGGGCAGCGGTGCGACGTCCTCGCGGGGCCGCGAGCCAATGTCCCGCAGGAGCCACAACGGCACACAGGAGACGGCGTTCAGCAGGCCGACCGCGACCACCGCCGTGGTGTAGGCCGGTGCCGTCCCGATCAGCAGGGCCGCCCCGGCCAGCACCGAGCCGAGGCCGATGAACACGTTCACCACCACCCGGATCCGGGCCCGCACCGCCACCCGGTCCGGCCCGGGGAAGGCCACCGCCATCACCGTGGTGCGGGCCGTGGACTGCGCCGCCTGGAGACCGACCGCGGCGCAGGCGATCACGGTGAACACCGGCGGAGTGCGGGCGGCGGGGTAGAGCAGCAGCGCCACGGCCACCCCACCGCTGGAGACCAGCAGCACCCGGCCCGCCCCGAACACGTCGCACAACCGCCCGGTGAGGAACGACCCGGCCACCCCGGCCCCGCCCGCGACGGTCAGGCCGAGGCCGACCATGGTGGCGGAAAGCCCGGCCACACGGGTGAAATAGAGCGCGCTGACGGTGTAGAAGACACCTTTGGCCAGGGCCGAGGCCATCGTCGAGAGAGTGAGGGCCCGGATCACGGGATGCCGGGGGAACAGGACGGAGTGCATACCACCGGTTCTGTCAGACCTGAGGCCGGGGGAGGAAAAGATATAGCGTTGCGCTTCATGTTCGCGCGCTACGTGCTGGCCCCCGCCGACCTCACCGAGGTCCGTTTCGCCATCTCGCCACTGCACGAGATGTCGCTCTCACTCAAGGCTTTCCGCGATCCCGGCCGGTTCCCGCTGCACCTGCGCTGGTGTCAGGAGGTGCAGGGGCGCCGGGCCGGGCTGGACGAGGAGATGCTGCTCGCCCTCACCAACGACCTGCTGTGGGTGCCCGACCTGCTCACCCCGCACCCGCAGCTGCCGCTCACCCAGATCCACGAGCAGCTCGACGTGATCGGCACCGTGCCGCCGCGCGTGCTGCTGGCCGACATCGCCGTGCTGCACCCCCGGGGCCTGCCGTCCGTGCTGACCGGGCGGCCCGCCACCGTGCAGCGCCGGGTGGTGCGGGCCCTGCGCGACTACTGGGACGCCTGCCTCGAACCGTACTGGCCCCGCCTGCGGCAGCTGCTGGAGGCCGACGTGGCCTACCGCGGCCGGGAGATCGTGCGGCACGGGTCGGCCCGGATGTTCGCCGGCCTGTCCGAGCGGATCCGGCTGCGCGACGGGGTGCTGGAGGTGCGCCGCAGCAGCACCGGCGGATTCACCCGGGACACCGCCGGGCGCGGCCTCACCCTGGTGCCGTCGGTGTTCACCAGCGGCACGATGACGCCGATCTCGCCGGACGAGGACCCGCTGGTGATCTACGCGGCCCGGGGGGTGGGCACGCTGTGGCAGCCGGCCCGGCCGGTCACCCCGGCGGCGCTGGCCGCGCTGATCGGCCGGCCCCGGGCCGGGCTGCTGGCCGAGCTGTCGGTGCCGGCCTCCTCCACCGAGCTCGCCGCCCGGCACGGCACCACCCCGGCCGCCGTCAACCAGCACCTGCGGGCCCTGCGCGCGGGGGGCCTGCTCACCTCGGACCGGTCGGGCCGCTCGGTGCTGTACCGCCGTTCCGACCTGGGTGACGCGCTGATCACCTCGACGTCCCCGTGATCACGGCCGTGCCGGGAGCGGGCTCCTCGTCGTCCATGATTAATGGCTCGTTACGCACCACCCCGGCCACCCGCCACCCCGCTACCGTGCACGGATGAGCCAGGGACGGCGTTCGGTGCTGCTCGACCGGCTGGAGCCGCGCCGCACCGGCAGCCCGCAGCAGGTGATCCTCGACGAGCTGCGCCGGGTGATCCTGGAGGGTGGTGCGCCGCCCGGCACCCTGATCCCGCTCGCCGAGGTGGCCGCGCTGTTCGGGGTCAGCCCGATCCCGGTGCGTGAGGCGCTGAAGACGCTGGTCGGCGAGAACCTGGTGACGCACCGGCCGAACGCCGGCTACGTGGTGGCCCGGCTGACCCGCCGCGAGCTGGCCGAGATCTACCTGGTGCGCGGGGTGCTGGAGTCCGCCGCGCTGCGGGCGGCGGTCGAGATGGCGACCCCGGCCGACGTCGCCGCGGCCCGCCGGGCGCACGCCGCCCTGGAGAACCTCCAGACCGACTGGGACCCGCGCGGTTACCACCGGGAGAGCCGGCACTTCCACCTCGCCCTGATCGCCCCCTGCCGGATGCGGCGGCTGATGCGGATGTTCGAGTCGGCGTGGAACGTGACCGAGCCGTTCCAGCCGATGCGCTGGCTGCCCGACACCGAGCGCGCCGAACTGCACGGCGAGCACACCACCATGCTCCAGGCCTTCATCGACCGGGACGCGGACACCCTGCTGGAGGTGGCCGCCGGGCACCACCGGCGGCTGGAGAACGTGATCGGCACCCTGCCGGAACGCGCCGGGTTGCTGGCGGATCCGGAAGATATATGAACCGCGTCATCCCGGAGCAACAATCGCGACCTAGCGTCGTAAGGGCCCCCAGACCCCTCGGCCCGCCGGGAGTGCCCTCATGGCTGACGACATCCTGCACCTGACCCCCGACCACCCGGCCGGGACGCCCCTGATCAAGGACGGGTACGACCCGCGCCTGACCAACGACGACCTCGCGCCGCTGGCCGAGCAGAAGTGGGGCACCTACAACATCTTCGCGTTCTGGATGTCCGACGTGCACAGCGTCGGCGGATACGTTACCGCGGGAAGCCTTTTCGCTCTCGGCCTGACCTCCTGGCAGGTGCTCGTCAGCCTGGTGGCGGGCATCCTCATCGTCCAGTTCTTCTGCAACCTGGTGGCGAAACCCAGCCAGGTGTCCGGGGTTCCGTACCCGGTGATCTGCCGGGCGCCGTTCGGTGTGAAAGGCGCCAACATCCCGGCGATCATCCGCGGCTCGATCGCGGTGGCCTGGTACGGCATCCAGACCTACCTGGCCTCGGCCGCCCTCGACGTGGTGCTGGTGCGGCTGTTCGACGGCCTGGCCGCCTACGGACCCACCGGGACCCACAGCTTCCTCGGCCTGTCCTACCTGGGCTGGGGCACCTACGCGCTGCTCTGGGTGCTCCAGGCGGGCGTGTTCTGGATGGGCATGGAGAGCATCCGGCGATTCATCGACTTCTGCGGCCCGGCCGTCTACGTGGTGATGTTCGCGCTCTGCGGCTACCTGCTGTGGAAGTCGGACTGGCACGTGTCGCTGAACCTGTCGTCGGAGAACCTGACCGGCTGGAGTGTGGTCACCACCATGCTCTCGGCGATCGCCCTGGTCGTCTCCTACTTCTCCGGCCCGATGCTGAACTTCGGCGACTTCTCGCGCTACGGCCGTAGTTTCGACGCGGTGAAGCGCGGCAACCTGCTCGGCCTGCCGGTCAACTTCTTCGTCTTCTCGATCCTCACCGTGCTCACCGCCGCCGCCACCCTGCCGGTGTTCGGCGAGCTGATCACCGACCCGGTCGAGACCGTGTCGCGCATCGACAACACCTTCGCCATCGTGCTCGGCGCCCTGACCTTCACCACCGCCACGATCGGCATCAACATCGTGGCCAACTTCATCTCCCCCGCGTTCGACTTCTCCAACGTCGACCCGCAGCGGATCAGCTGGCGCACCGGCGGCATGATCGCCGCCGTGGGCTCGGTCGTCCTGACGCCGTGGAACTGGTACGACAACGCCGACGCCATCCAGTACACGCTGGGTGTGCTCGGCGCCCTGATCGGCCCGCTGTTCGGGGTGCTGATCGCGGACTACTACCTGGTGCGCCGCCAGCAGTTGGTGGTGGACGACCTGTACACCATGTCGGAGACCGGAAAATACTGGTACTCGGGCGGTTACAACCCGGACGCGGTGTACTCCACGGCGATCGCCGGAGTGGTGTCGATCGCCTCGGTGCTGGTGCCGTCGATCACCGGTTCGGGCACCTGGATCAGCGACTACAGCTGGTTCATCGGCTGCGGGCTGGCATTCGCGGCGTACTGCCTGATCGCCGGGCGGGCCGGGTCGGTCACCCGCCGGGCCCTCTGACCACCGTGCTGATCCGGGTGATCAACCCGAACACCACCGCCTCGATGACCGCGTCGATCGGCCGGGCCGCCCGTACGGTGGCCGGGCCCGGCACGGTGGTCGAGGCGGTGAACCCGGCCACCGGCCCGGCGTCGATCGAGAGTCACTACGACGAGGCGCTGGCGGTGCCCGGCCTGCTCGCGGAGATCCGGCGCGAGGGTGCTTCCGCCCACGTGGTGGCCTGTTTCGGCGATCCTGGCCTGGACGCGGCCCGGGAGCTGGCGAGCGCCCCGGTGATCGGGATCGCCGAGGCCGCGATGCACGCCGCCGCGTTCCTCGGGCGCGGGTTCAGCGTGGTCACCACGCTGGCCCGCACCACCGGCCGGGCCCGTGACCTGGCCCACGCCTACGGTTTCGGCGAGCGCTGCCGGGGTGTGCACAGCTGCGAGATCCCGGTGCTGGCACTGGAGACCGATCCGGCCGCGCGCGCGGTGATCACCGAGCGGTGCCGCCGGGCGCTGGAGACCGACGGCTCGGACGCGATCGTGCTGGGTTGCGCCGGCATGGCCGATCTCTGCTCCGGCATCTCGGCCACTCTCGGGGTGCCGGTGGTGGACGGCGTGGCGGCCGCGACGGTGTTCGCCGAGTCGCTGGTGCGCCTGCGGCTGGCCACCGGCAAGCAGGGCGAGTTCGCCCTGCCGCCGGCCAAGGCCTACACCGGGATCCTCGCCCCCTGGGCACTTGTACAGTGACCGGCGTGGAAGCCGTGGTCCTGATCGTCATCCTGGTGGCCGCCGTCGTGGTGCTGGGGCTGACGCTGCGCGTCGTGATCACCGCGGTGAGGCAGTCCCGCCGTGGTGAGGTGCCCACCGAGGAGCAGCGCACCCAGATCATGCGGCTGGGGGCCGCCGGCCTGGTGCTGGTGCTGCTGGCCCTGCTGGCACCGGTGTTCTTCTGACCCGCCGGCGCCCGTCTCGTCAGCGCACGCGGTAGCCGATCAGCACCGCGCTGACCAGAATCAGCATGATCACCGCCGGATAGAGGTCGCCGGAGAACGCGAGCCCCGCCGCGATCAGCAACCCGACACCGCATCCGACCCACACCCACGCCGACGTCTTCATCCGCGACCTCCCGCACCCTGAGCCCCCGCGCCCTCACACTACGTCGGCATGACCGGCTTGCCCAGATTCCTCCGGTCACGACGTTGCCGGCCCGTCAGGGAAGGCCAGGCGCGTTCAGCCCGGCAGTGCCCTGCTTGACCCCGGCCGGCACCAGCGCGTTCGGCTCCGCCCGCATCGCGCCCGGCGACCCGAGTTCCATCACCCTCAGCCCGTCGATCCTCGGCCGGCCCATCCGTGCTCCTTCTGTGTCGCCAGGTCCGCGGGCAACCCCGCGACCCAGTCTCTCTCGGCCGCCAGCCGGGCGCGGCCCGTGTCCGTGCCCCAGTGCGCGAAGGCCTCGTCGCCCGCCGCCACCCGGCCCAGCACGAAACGTTCCCCTGCCCGCCGCCGTTCGTCGAGCACGGCGGGCAACGCCGAACGGCCGTCGTCCGACAGGCCGTACCCGTCGAGCAGAATCCCCAGCCGGCGCCGGATCTCGTGCTCACCGAACCGTGCCGTCGCCGGGTCGCGACGGCTGGGATGGGTGAAGGGAACGCACAGCCGGGCCGTGCTCGCGACGTCCCACACCCGCCGTCCCGGGGCGGCGAACTCCCAGTCGAGCAGCCCGGTCGCCAGGCCGTTGCGGGCGACCACGTTCTCCGGGCAGACATCGGTGTGCACGATCAGCGGGCCGCCCTGCGGATCGGCGAACCCCGGGTTCCACACCACCTCCGCAGGAGGCATCCAGCCGTCCAGCGCGTCGTGCACCCGGCGCAGCAACCGCCCGAGCGAGGCCAGGTAGTCGTCGGTGAGGGACCAGTCCGGGAACGGCGGCAGGGCGACATCACCCGGAATCCAGCTGACCACCTCGCGCCCCTGCCCGTCCCGTCCCAGCGGCCGGGGCGCCGTTCCCGGCGCTTTCTCGTCCAGCCGGGCCAGCACGGCCTGCACACCGGCGCTGTGCGCGCCCCACGGCCGCCGCACCGTGTCACCCACCCGGAACACCCGGCCGGCATTCGTCACCGCGCCGGCCAGCGGTATCTCCTCGTTCCCAAAATCCGTCACGTCCCGAGTCTCCTCCCTGAGCAAGACCATTGAGGACGACGAACAGACGGCGAACGCGGATCGTCGCCTCCGACCGGGCCGGCAAGCTGACGGCCCGCGAGCACGAGACCCTGCGCCTGCTGGCCCAGGGCCTCTCGAATGCCGAGATCGGTGCCTGGCTCCACGTCACCGAGGCCACGGTGAAGAGCCACGTCAGCAGCCTGCTCCTGAAACTCGGCCTGCGCGACCGGGTGCAGGCCGTGGTCTTCGCCTACGAGAACGGGCTCGTGGTGGCCGGAGGCGAATGAACCGCACCACCCGCCAGCCGATCGGCCGGTAGGGGCCACCCCGGAATGAGGGACGCCCTCCAGCCCGCGGGCTGGAGGGCGTCCCTCATTCGTGGGCCACGAAAATCAGCTCGCGGCAGCCAGTTCACGGGCCTCGGCGGGCTGGCCCTGGGCCTGCTCGAGCCCTTCGGCGCTCCGGCGCCTCGGCCACCAGGACGGGTTGCCCCGGCCCTGACCGCCGAGCGCGGCGGAGACCCGGTCGAGGTAGATCGCCAGCACGACCACGGCCAGACCGCCCTCGATCGAGGCACCGATCTGGAGGCTCTGCACGGCCGAGACCACGATGCCGCCCAGGCCCTCACCGCCGACCAGACCGGCGACGACGACCATCGACAGCGCCAGCATGATCACCTGGTTGACACCCGCCATGATCGACGGCATGGCCAGCGGAAGCTGCACCTCCCGCAGGACCTCCCAGCGCGAGGCACCGAAAGCGGCCGAAGCCTCCACGGTTTCGCCGTCCACCTGGCGGATACCGAGCTGGGTCAGGCGCACCGCGGGCGGGGCCGCGAACACCACCGTGGCGATCATGCCCGGCACCGCGCCGATGCCGAAGAACAGCACCGTCGGCAGCAGGTACACGAAAGTCGGCACGGTCTGCATGAAGTCGAGCACCGGCGCGACGATCGCCCGCACCACCGGGTTGAACGCCGACCAGATGCCCACCGGAATGCCGATCAGCAGCGCCACCGCGGTGGCCAGCAGCACGGTGGCCAGGCTCTGCATCGTCTCGTACCACAGGTCCATCGAGTCGACCAGCAGCAGGCCCACCACGAGCAGCACGGTCAGGCCGATGCGCCGGGTGATCACCAGCGCGATCACGCCGAACACCACGGTCATCGGCAGCGGCTGGAGGCCCGCCACGATGTCGTAGGTCCAGCGCAGCAGGTGGCTCAGCACCGTGGTGAGCCAGTCGAAGAACCCGTCGAGATGGTCGGTGAGCCAGTCGATGACGTCCTCACCGTACTGGCCGATCTTGAGGTCAGGCATGGACGGCGGCCTCCTCGCGGGCCTCGGGAACGCTCGACAGACTGGACAGGATGGCCGCGCGGGGCACGACGCCGGCCAGCTTGCCGCCCTCGTCCACCACGGTGACCGGCACGACCTGGCGGCCGGCCAGGTGCATGAAGTCACCGATCACGGCGTCCGGCTTCACCGCGTGGTAGTCCTTGGTGACCGCCCGGGCCAGGTCTTTCTGGCCTCGCGTGATCGCGTCGTGCAGATGGGTGTCGGTGACCACGCCGAGCAGGTGCCCGTCGTCTTCCAGCACGAACGCGCCGGTGGCCTCGTTGTCGGCCAGGCGGGTGAGCGCCGCGCGCGGCTCCTCGCCCACCCGGAAGGTGAGCAGCGCGGGACGCACCAGGTCGGCGGCGGTGAGCACCCGGGCCCGGTCGACGTCGGCCACGAACTCGCTGACGTAGTCGTCGGCGGGCCGGGCGACGATCTCGACGCCGGCCCCGACCTGCACCACCCTGCCGTCGCGCATCACCATGATCCGGTCGCCGATCCGCATCGCCTCGTTCAGATCGTGCGTGACGAACACCGTGGTGCGCCGGTCCTCGGCCTGCAACTGCATGAGCAGGTCTTGCATGTCGCGGCGGATCAGCGGGTCGAGGGCCGAGAACGGCTCGTCCATCAGCAGAATCGGCGGGTCCACAGCCAGTGCCCGGGCCAGGCCGACCCGCTGGCGCATACCGCCCGACAGCTCGTGCGGGTACTTCGAGCCGCGGCCCGACAGACCCACCCGGTTCAGCGCGGCGTCGGCCTTCTCGAACCGCTCGCTCTTCGACACACCACGCACCTTCAGCCCGTAGGCCGCGTTCTCCAGCACCGTGCGGTGCGGGAACAGCGAGAAGTGCTGGAAGACCATGCCGATCTTCTGGTTCCGGATCTGCCGCAGCCGGGAATCGGGCACCCCGACGATGTTCTCGCCGTCGATCAGCAGCTCACCGGCGCTCGGCTCGTTGAGGCGGTTGATCATGCGCAGCACGGTGGACTTGCCCGAACCGGAAAGGCCCATCACGACGAACATCTCACCGGTCTCGATGGTGAAGTTCACGTCGTGCGCGCCGAGGTAGCCGCCGGCCTTCGCCACCGCCGCGGCCGGATCATCGTCCGCCAGAGCCCTTTTCGCCGCCCCGGCACTCAGCCCGTAGGCCTTGCTCAGTCCTTTGCCCTCGATCATTTGACGATCACCGACTCCGCGTCCTGTCCGTCGCTGGATTTCACGCCTTCGAGGAAGGCACTCACCTGGTCCGGGTTGGCCTCGATCCACGCCGCCGCGATGTCGCTCAGCGACTTCGACTCCTTGTCGTGGTCGTAGTAGAACTGCCCGGCCTCGTCCGTGGTGAACGTGAGGTTCTTCAGGAATGTGGCGATGTTCGGGTTGTCGTCCGACCAGCCCTTGCGCGACACCGTGCGGATCGTGCCCGCGCCGCCCCAGACCTTGTCCGGGTCTTCCAGGAACGTGGCCTTGAACTGCACGGTCATCCAGTGCGGGCTCCAGCCCAGGAACACGATGGCGTCCCCGGCCTTCTCCGCCTTCTCGACCTGCGCGAGCATCGCCGCGGTGCCGCTCTCGACCAGCTTCCAGTCGCCCAGGCCGTAGGCGTCGTCGTCGATCGCGTCCTGGATCGTCTCGTTGCCCGGCGAGCCGGCCTCGATGCCGTAGATCTTGTGGCCGAACTCGTCACCGTGCTCGGCCAGGTCGGCCAGCGACGAGATGCCCAGCCGCTGCGCCACGTCACCCGGCACGGCGGGCGCGTACTCGGTGCCCTCGAGGATGGTGCTGTCGACCACCACGTCGCCGGAGTCGATCAGGTCGCCGTAGGTGGGCTCCTGCGAGGGCCACCAGTTGCCCAGGTAGGCGTCGGCGTCGCCGGTCGAGACGGCCTGCGCGCCGAGCTCCACCGAGACCTCGTTGACCTTCACCGAGTAGCCCAGGTCCTCGAGGATCTGCTTGCTGATCTCGTTCTCCACCTGGAGGTCGACCCAGGGCTGCTGGATCAGCGTGACCGACTCGGAGCCGTCCTCACCGCCGCCCCCGCCGCCGATCAGGGCGAAGTCGCCCTTGTCCTCGGCGCTGGAGCAGCCCGCGGTCACCGCCGCCACGGTGACGCAGAGTCCTAGTGCCAGCAGCCTCAGACTGCGTCGTCTGCCCGGAGGCCTCATCCTGATTCTCCTTCTGCCGGTACTGCTGATGCCGTCGTCGGGGCAGAAACCGGCCCACCGGGCCAATTTCCGCTACGGGCCGTGCATGCGGCGCCGAAAGTTCCTGTGCCGGGCCGGTCGCTCACGCCTGCCTCACGTCCGGATGACGCCTGACTCCACGCTTGACTCACGTCTGCTCGCTTCGTCTGCGACGCACGGTTCGGGACGCACCACCTTGCCAGGAATCGCGCCGTGAGGCCCATTCAGGCGGCCCGTTACCACAGTGCGCCGAGGCAATGGACCCGGGCTCCGGAGCACCGCGCGCCAGGGGCTCCGGCCAGGCCGTCCGGGCCCGGAGTGGGTGATGTCACCCGGCCCAGGCCAATCGAATCACCGGCCGTGATCGACGGGTCACCGATCGACAGGCCGCGACGATGACGCCCAAAACCTGGGTACAGCAGCATCTTTCGACCACCTCCCGACCACAGAACGATCCCGGTCCGGAGAGAGGTTTTCACACACACGAAACAATGCCCACTCCAGGCATTTACATGTGACGGCTCGGTGTTCTACAGTGAAAGGCCGCTCTCTCCGCGCTGTCCTGATCGTGGCAGCCCCGTGCGAACCCGTCGATAGCCAGATCCCGGCGACGAAGACGCGTTCCCTCTCGTACCGATAGACGCAGTCTATGACTCGCCGAACATGGTCGCGGCGAGGTCACGAAAGTGCTCCCCAGGACTGCTGAGACCGCGGCGCCGCCAGATCAGGTGCACCGCCGCCACCGTCGGCCGCAGCAGCGGCAGCACCCGGGCCCCACGCCGGGCGGCGTCCTCGGCCAGTCCCTCCGGCAGCAGCGCCGCACCCGCCCCGGCCAGCACCAGCGGGATCACCGAGGCCAGGTGCGCGGTCTCCACGGCGATATCCGACGACTCGCCCGCCACCTCCAGCTCGGCCCCCAGCAGTTCCCGCAGCGCGGTGCCGCGCAGGGTGCAGATCAGCCCCAGCGGCACCAGCTCGGACACGCTCACCGTGGTCCGGCCGGGCAGCGCCTCCGGCGGCAGCACGGCCACCAGCCGATGCTCCACCAGCCAGTGGCTGTCGAGCAGCCCGGCCGGGGGCGTGCCGTCGATCAGCCCGAAGTCGGCGTCGCCCGAGCGGACCGCGTCCAGCACCTCGGACCGCCGCACCGGGTCACCCACACTGAACTGCACCGCCGGGTGGGCCTGCCGGAACCGGCCGATGATCTGCACCAGCGGCTCGATCGCCCACAGGGTGTTCGAGATGATCGTGAGCCGCCCGAACCCGACGTCGGTGACGCTGCGCACCGCGGTCGCGGCCAGCTGGAACGAGCGAACCGTGCGGCGGGCGGGCAGCAGCAGGGCCTGGCCGGCGGCGGTGAGCCGCACCCCGCGCCCCAGTCGCTCGAACAGCGGGGAACCCAGTTCGCGCTCCAGCAGCCCGATCGCGTGCGACAGGCTGGGCTGCGCGATCGTCAGGGCCGACGCGGCCCGGGTGAAGCTCCCGCACTCGGCGACGGCGAGGAAGTACTCCAGCTGGCGACGGTCCACCGGGCAAAGCTAGATGAGAATCGTCACCGGTCCTGGGGCACCCGGTCGAACCCCTGGAACCGGGTGCCCTGGAAGGTGAGACGACCGCGGTCGCCCTCCACCAGCGTCCCCCATTGGTGGCCGCTGACCAGGAACTCGGTGCGACGGTGGGCGGAGTGCTCGAAGGTGACGTAGTAGGCGGTGCTGGAGCTGTCCTGGCTGTGCCGGTGCTCGGTGCGCCTGGTCAGCAGCACGGCGTCGACCACCTCGACCGGCGAGTTGTTGTTGCGGGTCCACTGCCCCAGGCCCTTGACGACCGCCGTCGCGAACCCCAGCACGACGAGCAGCAGGATCAGGGCCATGCCACCGACCACGACCACCCCGAAGATGCCGAAGTCGTCCAGGAACGTACTGTCGCCCATGATGTGTCTCCTGCTGTCGTCGGGACGCGCCACCGTACAGACGTGGCCCGCCGTCAGGGTGATGCACGAGACCCGTGTGATCCTTCCGGCCCATCGTCCGGCGGCCGGGTGCGAGTGATGCACCGTTACTCTCTGACCATGAGCCACCTCGTCAACGATGTCGACAGCGCTGTGCAGGATTCGGTAGACGGCCTGGTCCGGGCCTCGGGCGGCAAGCTCGCCCGGCTCGACGGCTATCCCGACATCAAGGTCGTCGTCCGCACCGACTGGACCCGGGACCGGGTGGCGGTGGTCTCCGGTGGCGGCGCCGGGCACGAACCGGCCCATGCCGGGTTCGTCGGCCAGGGCATGCTGACCGCGGCGGTGTGCGGCGAGATCTTCGCCTCGCCGAGCGTCGACGCGGTGCTGGCCGCCATTCTGGCCGTCACCGGTGAACCGGGCTGTCTGGTGATCGTGAAGAACTACACCGGCGACCGGCTGAACTTCGGCCTCGCCGTCGAACGGGCCCGCGCGCTGGGCAGATCCGTCGAGATGGTCGTGGTCGGCGACGACGTGGCGCTGCCCGGCGCGCCCCAGCCCCGCGGCCTGGCCGGCACCCTGTTCGTGCACAAGAGCGCCGGCGCGCTGGCCGAGTCGGGGGCCTCGCTGGAGCAGGTGCACGCCGTCGCCGCCCGGGTGGCCTCCGGGGTGAAGACGCTCGGCGTCTCGCTCACCGGCGTCGCCATCCCGGGCCGCCCCTACACCGAGCGGGTCGAGACCGGCACGGCCGAGCTCGGTCTCGGCATCCACGGTGAACCCGGCGCGCAGACCGTCCAACTGGGGGACGCCGCCACGCTGGTGTCCTCGATCGCGGACTCCGTGGGTGCGGGCGTGGGTGACGGACCGGTCGCTCTCCTGCTCAACAACCTCGGTGGGGTGGCATCGCTCGAACTCGGCATCGTGCTGCGCGACCTGCTCGGCACCGCACTGGGTTCCCGCGCCGAGCTGCTCACCGGCCCGGCCCCGCTGATGACTTCCCTTTCGGCGCAGGGCTTCTCGGTGTCCGCCCTGCCGATCGACGAGGAACTGTCCGGCCTGCTGCGGGCGCCGGTCGCACCGCACCTCGCCTGGCCGGGGGCGCTGCCGGTCGGCGGCCTGACGGTGGCCGACCTGCCCTCGATCGAAACCCCCTCGTTCACACCCTCTTCCGATCCGGCGGTGCGTGACCTGCTGACGGCCGTCAGCCAGGCCGTGATCGACGCCGAGGAGACGCTGAACACCCTGGACTCCTACGTCGGCGACGGCGACACCGGCTCGACCTTCGCCACCGCCGCCCACCGGGTGCTGGCGGTACTCGACGACCTGCCCCTGGCCGAGCGTCCGGCCCTGTTCAGCGCCCTGTCCGGGATCCTGGCCACGAGCATGGGCGGATCCAGCGGCGTGCTCGGCTCGGTGTTCTTCGCCGCCGCCGGAAGTGCCTCCGCCGAAGGGGTTTCCGTGGCCCGGGCGCTGCGGGCGGGTATCGACGCGATGCAGACCTACGGTGGCGCGGCCGAGGGCGACCGGACGATGCTCGACGCACTGATCCCGGCGGTCGCCGTGCTGCTGGAGGGTGGCTCACCGGCGGACGCGGCCCAAGCCGCCGAGGCGGCGGCGGTGCGCACCGCCTCGATGACCTCGGCCCGGGCCGGCCGCTCGGCCTACGTGCCCGCGGAGCACCTGGCCGACGTGCAGGACCCGGGTGCGGCGGCGGTGTCGGTGATGTTCGCGGCGGCGGCCAGGAGCTAGTCCCCGCGTCGAATACGGTCAAACACGGGACGGCGCCGGGTCTTTCACGACCCGGCGCCGTCCCGTCGTTCTCACCCGGGATCACCCCCGGGCATCATCAGGTCAGCTGCAACCCGAGGTGCTGCCACAGCCCTCGCAGACGTAGCAGGAACCGGCCGGGCGCATCTTGGTGCCGCAGGTGAAGCACATCGGCGCGTCGGACGTACGGCCCTGCATGGCCTCGAACAGCTCGGCCGACGAGTGCACGGCGGTCGGCGCGGACTTCGCCGTGGCGGCGCCGTCGACGTTCACCACCGGCAGCTGGCTGGTCGCGTTGCCCGTGGTCAGCGGCTGGCTGGCCTCGGCCTTCTCCGACTTCTCGGCCTTCTCCGACGGCGCGGACTGGGCCAGGGTCTCCAGCTCCTCCTCCACGTCCTCGGCGTCGTCCTCGGCCGGCAGGTAGGAGCCGGTGGCCAGCTCGCGGGCCCGCTCGTCGGCCGAGTAGATGCCCAGCGCCGAGCGCTCCTCGAAGGACAGGTGGTCCAGCGCCAGGCGGCGGAACACGTAGTCCATGATGCTGGAGCTCATCCGCACGTCCGGGTCGTCGGTCAGGCCGGCCGGCTCGAAGCGCAGGTTGGTGAACTTCTCGACGTAGGTCTCCAGCGGCACGCCGTACTGGAGCGCGATGCTGATCGCGACCGAGAACGAGTCCATCATCCCGGCCAGGGTGGAACCCTGCTTGCCGAGCTTGATGAAGACCTCGCCCAGGCCGTCGTCGGGGTAGGAGCCGGCCGTCATGTAGCCCTTGGCGCCGCCCACGGTGAAGCGGGTGGTGATCGACGGACGGGACTTCGGCAGGCGCTTGCGGGTCGGGCGGTACTCGACGACCTTCTCCACGACCTTCTCGACCGTGGCCGCGGTGGGCACCTCGGTCTTGGTGGCCTTGGCGTCGGAGAGCGGCTGGCCCACCTTGCAGTTGTCGCGGTACACGGCCAGCGCCTTCAGGCCCAGCTTCCAGCCCTGGAAGTAGACGTCGGCGATGTTCTCGACCGTCGCCGTCTCCGGCAGGTTGACCGTCTTGGAGATGGCGCCGGACAGGAACGGCTGGGTGGCCGCCATCATCCGCACGTGGCCCATCGGGGCGATCGCCCGCTGGCCCATGGCGCAGTCGAACACCTCGTAGTGCTCCGGCTTGAGGCCGGGGGCGTCGATGACGTGGCCCTTCTCGGAGATGAACTCGACGATCGCCTCGACCGTCTCCTCGGCGTAGCCGAGCTTGCGCAGCGCGCGCGGGATGGTCTGGTTGACGATCTGCATCGAGCCGCCGCCGACCAGCTTCTTGAACTTGACCAGCGAGAAGTCCGGCTCGATGCCGGTGGTGTCGCAGTCCATCATGAAGCCGATGGTGCCGGTGGGCGCGAGCAGCGAGGCCTGCGCGTTGCGCCAGCCGTTCTTCTCACCGATCTTGAGCGACGCCTCCCACTCCTGGGTGGCGGCGCGCTGCACGGCGATGTCCATCGGGTGCATGGTGCGGATGGTGTCGTTCGCGGCGGCGTGCTTGCGCATGACCCGGCGGTGCGCCTCGGCGTTGCGGGCGAAGCCGTCGTACGGGCCGACCACACCGGCGAGCTCGGCCGAGCGGCGGTAGGCCGCACCGGTCATCAGCGAGGTGATCGAGGCGGCCAGCGCGCGGCCACCCTCGGAGTCGTAGCCCAGGCCGGACTCCATCAGCAGGGCGCCGAGGTTGGCGTAGCCGATGCCGAGCTGGCGGTAGGCGCGGGTGGTCTCGGTGATCGCCTCGGTCGGGAAGTCGGCGAAGCAGATCGAGATGTCCATCGCGGTGATGACGATCTCGACGGCCTTGGTGAACTTCTCCACGTCGAACGAGCCGTCGTCCTTGACGAACTTCAGCAGGTTCAGCGAGGCCAGGTTGCAGCTGGAGTTGTCCAGGTGCATGTACTCGGAACACGGGTTGCTGGCGGTGATCCGGCCCGACTCGGGCGTGGTGTGCCAGTCGTTGATGACGCCGTCGTACTGGATACCCGGGTCGGCGCACTCCCACGCGGCCACGGCCATCTTGTCGAACAGGGCCTTGGCGTCGACGTACTCGATCACCTCGCCGGTGGTGCGGCTGGTCAGGCCGAACTGCTCACCGAACTCCACGGCCCGCATGAACTCGTCGGTGACCCGGACCGAGTTGTTGGCGTTCTGGTACTGGACGCTGCTGATGTCGCGGCCGCCCAGGTCCATGTCGAAACCGGCGTCGCGGAGCGCGCGGATCTTGTTCTCCTCGCGCGACTTGGTCTCGATGAACTCCTCGATGTCCGGGTGGTCGACGTCGAGGACGACCATCTTCGCCGCGCGCCGGGTGGCGCCACCGGACTTGATGGTTCCCGCGGAGGCGTCGGCGCCGCGCATGAACGACACCGGGCCGGAGGCCGTGCCGCCGCTGTTCAGCAGCTCCTTGGAAGAACGGATGCGGGAGAGGTTCAGGCCGGCGCCGGAGCCGCCCTTGAAGATGAAACCCTCTTCCTTGTACCAGTTCAGGATCGAGTCCATCGAATCGTCGACCGACAGGATGAAGCACGCGCTGACCTGCTGCGGGGCGCTGGTGCCGACGTTGAACCAGACCGGCGAGTTGAAGGCGAAGACCTGGTTGAGCAGCATCCAGGTGAGCTCGTGCTCGAACACCTCGGCGTCTTCCTCGGTGAGGAAGTAGCCGTTGTCGCGGCCGGCCTTGGTGTAGGTCAGCACGACCCGGTCGATGAGCTGC
The DNA here is from genome assembly GCF_018499875.1 of Kineosporia corallincola. Lineage (GTDB taxonomy): Bacteria > Actinomycetota > Actinomycetes > Actinomycetales > Kineosporiaceae > Kineosporia > Kineosporia corallincola. Next base: position 628,888 of record NZ_JAHBAY010000003.1, read on the forward strand.
TTGAGGCTGGCCTCGCGGCTGTCGGAACCGACGGCGCCGCGGAAGTACTTGGTGGTGACGATCGTGGAGGCGTTCAGGCTCCAGAAGTCCGGGAACTCGACGCCCTTCTGCTCGAAGATCGTCTCACCCGACTTCCAGTTCGTCTGGACGACGTCCCGCCGCTCCCAGGTGACCTGGTCGTAGGGGTGGACCCCCGCCGTGCTGTAGACGCGGTCGATCTTCAGACCGGTGCGACGCACCTGCGGCGCCCCATTCCGCGTCTTGCGCGACCCCTGGCCCGACTGGCCTGAGACGGTCTCCGTCATTCGTCCGTTCCCCTTAGTTGCGTGGCGCTTCGGACACGTGGCTGTACCCCGTGCCTGTCTCTTAACTGAATTGAATTGCGTGATGGTGCTTTTGCTGTGCTGTGCACCGCCGTCACCGTGCCTTCCCCTGCCCGGTGACGGCGATGGGTCAGGTGGCGCTCGACGCGGGCGGAGGGCCCGGCTGAAGCTCCCGCTCGGCGCGGAGCACGGTGATGGCCGACTCGAAGTCCTCGAGCGAGTCGAACGCCTGGTACACACTGGCGAAGCGGAGGTACGCGACCTCGTCGAGCTCACGCAGCGGCACCAGGATGGTCAGACCCACCTCGTGCGCCTCGATCTCGGCGCACCCGGTGGCCCGGATCGCCTCCTCGACCTTCTGCGCCAGCCGGGCGAGATCGTCCTCGCTCACCGGCCGGCCCTGGCAGGCCTTGCGCACGCCGGACATGATCTTGCCCCGACTGAACGGCTCGGTGGCACCCGACCGCTTGACCACGGTCAGGCTGGCGGTCTCCAGCGTGCTGAAACGCCGCCCGCACTCGGGGCACTGCCGCCGGCGGCGGATAGCGGCGCCGTCATCGGTGCTACGCGAGTCGACCACCCGAGAATCGGCGTTACGGCAGAACGGGCAGTTCATGGCGACTCCTCCCGGGAGACTCGCGGACACACGGCTGTGCCATGGGTGACTTCAGCGTGTGGGTAACCGTTGACTAGATGTGGCTGGCTTACAGGTATGTAACTACTACATCTAGGGGTAACGCTAGGACGGCAGCCGACGCGATGCAAGCTGCGCCCAGCCCCGCAGGGGCTGCGGCGAGTCCGCCACGCAGAGGTTCTGGACATCACCGGCCGACCGTGATCCATCGGCCCGTCAGGCGCTCGGGCCGCCGGGCAACATACCCGGTCCAGCTGGGGCCGCGTGCCCGACCTGCATCATTGCCCCGGCGACTGGGCCAAGTGGGTGACTACCCCGCGCAACTATAGAGCTACCCAGCGCACATGCCGATGAGCGTCCGGATTCCGGACGATCATGAGACACGCCGCAGGTGGCAGCCGAAATTGGTGTGGCGAGAGCGACACGGCCGGGCCTCGGTGGGCCTACCGTCGCTACATCTAGTGGCGACCGAACGTCACCGGCCGAACATACTGCGCATTATTTGCCCGGAAGGGCGATGCGCTGACCGGCGTTGACGGCCGGGCCGGGGAGCGCGTTGAGGTCGACGATGTCGGCGACCGTGTCACGCGGGTCGGACTCGGGGGCGATGTCGCCCGCGATGCCCCAGAGCGTCTCGCCCGGCAGCACCACGTGGAAGTTCATCGAGACCTCATGGGCCTCGGAGCCGGCCTCGGCGGGACGGTTCAGCAGGAGCACCCCGGCGAGCACCGCCACGGTGGCGGCCAGCAGCCCACCGGCCCGGAAGACGATGCGACCGCGCCGGGTGAGACGCAGGGGCGGGAGGATCTGCGGAGAGTGATGCCGCACGGGACGGGAGGAGAGCCGGTCCGCGGGCTTGGCACCTGCCGGGCGGGACACCGCCCGGCGACGCTGGAGAGGCACGCGACCTGCCGCTTTCACGGGGTGAAGACCCCGCGCCCGGCGAAGACCACGGACATTTTCCTGCGTACCGGCCGAGTGCGACACCGGAACCTCAACCGTCACACGATGCATCATGCCCGACGTGGGTGCCACTCGAAAAATCGTCCCGAAGGTGCGCACCTTCAGAGCTCGTAACGGAAGGACCCATTTCGGGCTTTCGACCGGCTTCGGGACCCTTTCCCATTCCCGCACCACCCGCAACCGGGGCCGGCAGGCATCGCCGGAACGCCGGGAACGCACGGTGCCCACCCGCCGTGCGTGGCGCTGCCGGGCGGACGGCGAAGCAGTCGTCAGGCTCATCCCTCTGACTCCAATCAGCGGCTTGATTCTCGGCCGGTACCCCCGGGCGCCCGACCAGCTATCGAACACAGGTTCGATCGAACGCCTGTCCAATGTCTACCACCGACCCGCCGGTAATTCGCGACACGTTCGAACACTTGTTTGAAAGTGTCGCCGCCCTTCCCTACGGTGATCGTGTTCGGCGAACCGCCGGGCACAGGGTCATGGAGGTGTTCAGATGGCTACCGATCCGACCGCCGGCGCCGCGGTACCGGACAAGGGGGGCGCTACGGTGCGCACGCTCCCCGACGGGCCACCCGACGGCGACGGGCTGACCGTTCGCCAGCGACGTGTGCTGGAGACCATCCGGGAGACCGTCGACCGGCGTGGCTACCCGCCCACCATGCGGGAGATCGGTGAGGCCGTGGGCCTGACCAGCCCGAGCAGCGTGGCCCACCAGCTGTCCAGCCTGGAGAAGAAGGGCTTCGTCCGCCGCGACCCGAACCGGCCGCGCGCGATCGAGGTGATCATGCCGGGCGAGCGGGTGCCGGCGCAGCAGCGTGCGGGCCGGTCCCTGGCCGACGAGCGCGCGGGCGGCTCGGCCCAGCCCTCGCCTTCCTACGTGCCGCTCGTCGGCCGCATCGCCGCCGGTGGCCCGATCCTGGCCGAGCAGGCGGTGGAAGACGTGTTCGCCCTGCCCCGGCAGCTGGTCGGCGACGGCGAGCTGTTCCTGCTGAAGGTCGTCGGTGACTCGATGATCGACGCGGCGATCTGCGACGGCGACCTGGTCGCGGTGCGGCGTCAGCCGGTGGCCGAGAACGGCGAGGTGGTGGCCGCCATGATCGACGGCGAGGCCACGGTCAAGACGTTCAAGCGCAAGGGCGGCGACATCTGGCTGCTGCCCCACAACGACGCGTACCAGCCCATCCCGGGTAACGACGCCACGATCCTGGGCCGCGTGGTCGCGGTCATGCGCCGGGTCTGAGTGGATGTCCCGAGCCGGTTCCGTGTTCTCGCGGAACCGGCTCCGTCATGCCCGGGTGGTTCCCCACGAGGGCGGTGTCCGACATCTCACCGGCCCGGTTCAGCGGTTTGGCCCAGCACGATTGCCGTGCGGGTTCAGCGTCGCGCTACTGTCCTCCGGGCGTCATCCATGTTTCGCTCTGGCTACGCGCCCGCAAACAGCTTCACAGCGGCATCACCACCAGGAAAGACACCGACCCGGCCCGTTCACCGGTGCCGGCCGGAGAGGAAGGATCGAGCTGTGTCCGATCCCGCGCTGGACCTCACGGTCGTCGAGCTCGACACGACCGTCCGCGCCGTCGTCGCCCGCCAGTTGCGGGTGCCCGCCGGCGACCTGACCGGCGAGGAGCGCTTCACGCTCCAGCTGGACGACTTCTCGCGTCCCGCCCTGCTCACCGCGATGGGCGAGGCACTCGACGCGACCTTCCCCGACGACTTTCTCGACGGCGTCCACACCGTGGCCGACCTGACCAGTGCCGTGCGGATCTCGCTGCGCGCCTGAGCCGCGCAGCGCAGACCCGGCGGCCCCAGTCGCCGCTGCCCCAGTAGCCGCTGCCCAGTCGCCGGGCCTCAGTCGCCCGCGGCCTCAGTCGCCCGCGGCCTCGTCGATCCGCCGCAGGGCCTTCAGCACCACCTGCTTGTCGGTGGTGGTCCAGAACGGCGGCAGCGAGGCCCGCAGGAAACCGCCGTACCGCGCGGTGGCCAGGCGCGGGTCGAGCACGGCCACCACGCCCTTGTCGCCGGACGAGCGGATCAGCCGGCCGACGCCCTGGGCCAGGCGCAGGGCCGCATGGGTGGCCGCGACCGACATGAAGCCGTTGCCGCCCGCCTTCGCCACGGCCCGCTGCCGCGCGGAGGCCAGCGGGTCGTCGGGCCGCGGGAACGGGATCCGGTCCACCACCACCAGCTGGCACGAGGGGCCTGGCACGTCGACGCCCTGCCAGAGCGTCAGCGTGCCGAACAGGCAGGTGCGCGGATCCGCGGCGAACTCCTTGACCAGCGTGTTCATGCTGTCGTCGCCCTGACACAGGATCGGCACGTCGAGCCGCTCGCGCAGCTGCTCGGCCGCGGCCTCGGCGGCGCGGCGTGACGAGAACAGCCCCAGCGTGCGCCCGCCCGAGGCCTTGATCAGCTCTTCCAGCTCGTCCATGGCCTGGGTCGAGGTGCCGTCGCGGCCCGGCTGGGGCAGGTGCTTGGCCAGGTAGAGGATGCCCTGCCGGGGGTAGTCGAACGGGCTGCCGACGTCGAGGCCGGTCCACTCCGGGGCGTCGTCACCGCCGAGCCCGACCGATCCGGCGGCCGAGTCGAAGTTGCCGCCGATCGTCAGCGTGGCCGAGGTGAGCACCACGGTGCGGCCCTCGAACAACCGCTCCCGCAGCAGCCCGGCCACCGACAGCGGGGCCACGTGCAGGCTCACCCGTTCGCCCCCGTCCGGACGCCGCGACCGGGACACCCAGATCACGTCGTAGGCCTGCGCCTGCGCGGCGGCCTGGATGAACCGCTCGGCCACGTCGAAGACCTCGCTGACCGCGGCCCGCGCCACCTGGAGCGCGCCGTCGCCGTCACCGCCCTTCTCGTCTTTCGACAGCTGCTGGATCGACGAGGTGACGGCGCGGGCGGTGTCACGGATCTGGCTGATCGCCGCGTGCAGGCCCTCCGGCACGCCGTTCTCCAGCCGGCCGGCCGGCATGCCCTCCAGCACGGCCTCCAGCGTCTCGCCGGCCACCTCCAGCATGGTGGTGTCGCCGACACCGACGCGGCGTGCGCCCCGGGCCGCGGACTCGACCATCGCGGGCGTCATCTCGTCGGTGGTGACCGAGGTGACCCGATCGGCGAACTCGTGCGCCTCGTCCAGCACCAGCACGTCGTGCTCGGGCAGCATCTGCCGCCCCTCGAACGAATCGATCGCCACCAGAGCGTGATTCGTCACCACAATGTCGACGTCACGGGCTCGTTCGCGGGCGATCTCGACGTGGCACTCCCCCGCCATCGGGCAGCGCGAGGCGCCGAGACACTCGTGGGCGCTCACCGAGACCTGGCGCCAGGCCTTCTCCGACACCCCGGGGACCAGCTCGTCGCGGTCGCCGGTGCGGGTGGTCTCCGCCCACTCGCGCAGCCTGACCACCTCACGGCCGAGCTTGCCCGCGGCCGCGCTGTAGGTGACGCCGGTGACCGGCTGCGGGTGGCTCACGCCGCGGTCGGTCTGGTCGGCCACCGGCAGCTCGGCGGGAGCGTCGAAAAGCGTGTCCTCGTCGGGGAACCCGCCCGCGAGCTTGTGCACGCAGACGTAGTTGCGGCGGCCCTTCACCAGCTGCCAGCTGGGCGAGCGGCCGAGCTTTCCGGTCAGCGCGCCGGCCAGCCGGGGCAGGTCCCGCTCCACGATCTGTGCCTGGAGGGCCAGGGTGGCCGTCGAGATCACCACCGGCCGCTCGGAACTGACCGCTTTCTTCGCTGCCGGCACCAGATAGCCCAGCGACTTGCCGGTGCCCGTACCGGCCTGCACCAGAAGGTGTTTGCGGGAGTTGACGGCCTCGTCCACGGCCTCGGCCATCTGCACCTGGCCGTCCCGGGGCACACCGCCGATCTCCGCCACCGCGGCCGACAGCAGGTCGGTCACCTTGCGCCGGCGGCCGCCGGTCTTCTTCGGCCTGGCCTCAGGGTCTTGTGGACGACGTGAGGCCCGCGCGGGCTCCGCGTCGTCCACAATTTCTTCGTTCTCCGGCTCCGGAGAGCCGTCGGGGGACTCGCCGGAGGTGGAAACCCCCTGCTCGATCCGATCGTCCTGCTCGGGATCGCGGGGGAAAGCCATCGGACCAGCCTAATGGGCAGTCGGCCAAAGACTTGAATGTGCCGTTCCGCCCCCTGCAAAGCGCCCTCGTACTGCACCTTTGTCCTAGCCGGTGAAATCGCCGGGACGTGCAGCGGGACGGTGCGATGAGCAGGCGGACGGAACCCACGGTCACCCCACTGCTCACCTGGGTGCTGGAACCCGGCGACCCGCAACGGGTCCCGGTGGTGCGGCGTCAGGTGATCACCGCCCTGAGGGCCACCTGCACCGGCGACCTGGACGCCGCGGAGCTGGTGGTGGCCGAGCTGCTGAACAACGCCGTCGCCCACACGTCCGGGCCGGCCCGGGTGACACTGAGCTGGGCCGGACCGCGCCCGCGCCTGGCCGTGAGCGACGGCGGCCCGGGGTTCGGCCACCGCCCCGACCTGCTCGGCCCGCACGGGCGGCTGGTGCCGCGGCTGCCCGACGACCTGCTGAGCGAGCGCGGGCGCGGGCTCTACCTGGTCGCGCGGCTGGCGCACGACCTGGTGGTGAACCCGCGCCCGGACGGCGGATGCGTGGTTTCGGTGACGCCGGCGCTGCTTACGGCACCGGCGTCTCCTGACGGAACGACGCCAGCAGGTGAGCCATCGGGGCGCTCACCCGGGCGGTGATCCGGGTGCCCTCGGCCACGTGCTCGGACGACACGATCTCGCCGCGCTCGTGGATCTTGCTCACCAGGTCGCCCCGGTCGTAGGGCACGAGCACCTCGACCGTGACGTCGGGCCGGGGCAGCTCGTCGGTGATCAGGTCGAGCAGCTTGTCGATGCCCTCGCCGGTGTGGGCGGACACCGCGATCACCCGCGGCTCCCGCAGCAGCAGCCGGTCGATCACCTCCGGGTCGGCGACGTCGCTCTTGTTGATCACGACGATCTCTTGGGGCACCTCGCCGCGCAGCTCGGCCAGCACCGAGCGGACGGCGCTGATCTGGCCCTCCGGATCGGGGTGGCTGCCGTCGACCACGTGCAGCAGCAGGTCGGAGTTGCTGACCTCCTCCAGCGTGGAGCGGAACGCCTCGACCAGCTGGGTGGGCAGGCTGCGCACGAAACCCACGGTGTCGGCCAGGGTGAACTCCCGCCCGTCCGGGGTGGAGGCCCGGCGGATGGTCGGGTCCAGGGTGGCGAACAGCGCGTTCTCCACCAGCACGCCGGCGCCGGTGAGCCGGTTGAGCAGGCTGGACTTGCCGGCGTTGGTGTAGCCGGCGATGGCGACGCTGGGCACCGCGTTACGGCGCCGGGAGTCGCGCATGGTGACCCGGGCCGTCTTCATCTCGGCGATCTCGCGCCGCAGCTTGGCCATCTTGGAGCGGATGCGCCGCCGGTCCAGCTCGATCTTCGTCTCACCGGGACCACGCGAGCCCATGCCGTTACCGGCGCCCACCTGGCCACCGGCCTGACGGGACATCGACTCACCCCAGCCACGCAGGCGGGGCAGCAGGTACTCGTACTGCGCCAGCTCGACCTGTGCCTTGCCCTCCTTGGACTTGGCGTGCTGGGCGAAGATGTCGAGGATGAGGGCGGTGCGGTCGATGACCTTGACCTTCACCACGTCTTCCAGGCCACGACGCTGCGAGGGCGACAGCTCGCCGTCGCAGATCACCGTGTCGGCGCCGCTGGCGTCGACGATGCCGCGCAGTTCGTCGGCCTTGCCGCGGCCCAGGTAGGTGCCCGGGTCGGGGGACTGGCGGCGCTGCATCACGCCGTCGAGAACCTGCGAGCCCGCGGTCTCGGCCAGTGCGGCCAGCTCGCGGATGGAGTTCTCCGCGTCGGCGCCGGTTCCGGTGGTCCAGACCCCGGCCAGCACGACCTTCTCGAGGCGTAGCTGCCGGTACTCGACCTCGGTGACATCCTCGAGTTCGGTCGACAGCCCGGTGACGCGGCGCAGGGCCTGGCGGTCGGCCAGGTCGGTCTGGTCACCGTCGTGCTCGCCCCAGCGGGTGCTGCCCTCGGCGAGGGCGGTCCCCTGCCGGGAGAGGATCCGCTCGACGGCCTCGCTGCGGTCGGTAGTGCTGCGATCCTTGATACTCAGGGCATCCTCCGTTGTTCGGTACGGCTGGACTTACGACATCCAGCCTGGCATGTCAACATCGCAGGTGGCTACTGGGATTCCCGGGCGGGTGACGGCACCGGTCGGGAGCACCCGCCGGTGGGCCTACCCTGTTCACGCGATGACCAGCGAATCCTCAGAGGCGCCCGAGCCCGGCGCCCACTACTTCCGTACGCCGAAAGAGTCGTCCGCCCGGCGGGAGGTCGAGATCACCCTGGCCGGGCGTGAGCTCACCGTCACCACCGCCGGTGGGGTGTTCAGCGGCGACCGCATCGACCTCGGTACCCGCGTGCTCCTGCGCGAGGTGCCGCCCCCGCCACCGGAGGGCGACCTGCTCGACCTCGGCTGCGGCTGGGGCCCGATCACCCTGACCCAGGCTCTGCTGTCGCCCGCGGCGAAGGTGTGGGCGGTGGACGTGAACGAGCTCGCCCTGGAGCTCACGACCCTCAACGCCCGCCGCGCCGGGGCGTCACGGGTGACCGCGGCGCTGCCCGGCCAGGTGCCCGACGACGTGCGGTTCTCCGCGATCTGGTCGAACCCTCCGATCCGGGTGGGCAAGGCCGAGCTGCACTCGATGCTGCTGCACTGGCTGCCCCGGCTGCTGCCCGAGGCGTCCGCCCACCTGGTGGTGCAGCGCAACCTCGGGGCCGATTCGCTGCACGGCTGGCTCCAGACCCAGCTGCCGTCCGGCTGGACGGTGGTGCGCGCCGGGAGCGCGAAGGGGTATCGCGTCCTGCGCGTCACCTCTCCTGCTTGAGGACGCCTGCTTGAGGACGACGCCGGGCCCGCACGACCCGGCGTCGCTCCGGCGGTTCAGCCCTGCTGCGCCGGTTTCGCAGGGCTGCGCCGGTTCGGTTCAGCCCTGCTGCGCCGGTTCGATCAGTTCCCCCTCGGCCACGATGACCGCGGGGCCGGACAGCTGGGCCGAGTCGCCCTCGCTGGCTGTGCCCTGGGCGTCGACGTAGAGCGTGCCGCCGGGCACATCGACCCGCCAGTGGTCGGGGGCGAGGTTGCCGCCCCAGGCCCGGGCGGCGAGCGCCGCGGCGACGGTTCCGGTTCCGCAGGACCGGGTCTCGCCGGATCCGCGCTCGTGCACCCGCATCCTCAGGTGGCCTAGATCGGCCCGGATGCTCTGGTCGTGGAGGGGCACCACGATCTCGACGTTCGTGCCGTTCGGCGGGGCGGGCTCGACGACCGGGGGCGTGGTCAGGTCGAGGGCCTCCAGGGTGGCCACGTCGGGCAGCACGACCACCACGTGGGGGTTGCTGAGGGCGATGGAAAGGCCCGGCAGGGGCGGCATCCCGGGGAACGTGACCTTGACGTCACCACCGGACGCGATCGCGGCCGGCCCTCCCTCCACCTGCCAGCCCCCGAGGTCGATGCTGTACAGATCGCCGCGCCGGCGCACGGGCATCACGCCGCCGCGGGTGGCGATGAGTACCTCGGTGTCGTCGTCCAGCTCGATCCAGCCGCGGCGCAGCAGGTGGGCGACGAACACCCGGCTGCCGTTGCCGCACATCTCGGCCGCGCTGCCGTCCGAGTTCCAGTAGTCCATGAACCACTCGGCCCGCGCATCCTGCCCGGCGGCGGCGCTGCGGACCACCCGGATCACGCCGTCGGCCCCCAGGCCGGCGCGCCGGTCGGCGAGGTGCCGGATCAGCTCGGGCGTCAGGTCGATGCGGCCGTCGGGGTCGTCGAGGAGCACGAAGTCGTTCTCCGTGCCGTGGCCTTTCACGAACGTGGTCACGAGGTAAGGCTACGCGTGCCGGTGATCGCCGCGAGTGCCTGCTCCCGCAGATCCGCCACGTCGTGGGGCAACCAGGTGACACGCTGGTCGCGGCGGAACCAGGACTCCTGACGCCGGGCGAACTTGCGGGTGGTGTTCACCGTGTCGACCTGGGCCTCCACCTCGTCGAGCTTGCCCTCCAGCATGCGCAGCACCTGGGCGTACCCGAGGGCGCGGGGAGCGGTACGGCCGTCGAGCAGGCCCTCGGACACCAGGCGGACCGTCTCTTCGACCAAACCGGCATGCCACATGCGCACGACCCGGGCCGCGATCCGGTCGTCCAGCTGGTCGCGGGGCGCCTCCAGCCCGATCTGGACGGCCGGCATGTCGTACTCCGGTCTGGGCAGGGTGGCGCTGAACGGACGGCCGGTCAGCTCGATGACCTCCAGCGCCCGGACGATCCGGCGCAGATTGCCCGGCAGGATGGCGATGGCCGCGGCCGGATCCCTCTCGGCGAGCCGGCGGTGCATCTCCCCCGCCCCGGCCCGCTCCCCCTCACGCTCCAGGCGCAGTCGCACCCGGGGGTCGGTCGGGGGGATCTCCAGCTGGTCGAGCACCGCCCGGACGTACAGACCCGAGCCCCCGACGAGGATGGGAACCTTTCCCCTGGAGACGATCTCGTCACGAGCGGCACGGGCGTCGCGCTGGTACGCGGCGAGGCTGGCCTCCTCGGTGACATCGAGGACGTCGAGCAGGTGGTGCGGCACGCCCCGGCGTTCTGCCACGGGCAGCTTGGCCGTGCCGATGTCCATGCCCCGGTAGAGCTGCATGGCATCGGTGTTGATGACCTCGCCGTCCAGGGCCTCGGCGAGATCGAGTGCCAGATCGGACTTTCCGGTGGCCGTGGGGCCGACCACCGCGACGATCAGCGGATCCTGCCGGGCGCCCTGGGCGCGGCCGGCACCTTCAGCGCGGCCGACACCCTCAGCGCTCCTGACGCTCCCGGTGCTGCTCCCGCTCGCGGCGCTGCTCCCGCTCGCGGCGCTGCTCCCGCTCGCGGCGCTGCTCCCGCCGCTGGTACTGCTCGCACCGCTGGTACTGCTCGCACCGCTGGTACTGCTGGTAGTGCTCTCGGTGCCGGCGCTGCTGCCGTTCAGCGCGGTCATGCCCGGAACCGCCAGTCCGCCACCAGATATCCGACGCCGAAGGGAGCACCTTCGTAACGCAACTGCGCGTCGGCGGCGCCCGGCCCGTCGAGGGCCCCTGCGACGACCTGCCACCCGGCCCTGCCCACGCAGCCCAGGTCGTCGGCCAGGACCGGGTCTAGGGAAGCGAGCGCGTCAGGATCCACCGTGGTGAGCGCGTGGGCGACCTCGGCGTCGAAGTCCTCGGCGCGCGGGTCTTCGTAGCCGGGTGAGCGCATACCCCGGCGGTTGCTGCCGTCGCCGACCACGAGCCAGGCGGCGTCGGGACCGGCCTGCTGGTCGAGATAGTGACCCAGCTCCAGGCAGTCCGGTACGGAGGCGGTGAACGCGACCTCCTGGAGGACGAGCCGGCCCGCCCACCCGGCCCGCTCCAGCAGCCAGCGTGCGATTGTCAGGGACAACGGAAGCTCAGGCCTGGTGTCGGCATGCACTCCGGGCGCCTCGACCGGCACCCCGTAACCAGCCAGGGTGCCCCACTCCTCGGGGCCATGGCGCCACGTGCGCTCCCCCGCGCCGACCACCACCAGCGTCTGCGGCGCCTCGGTGAGCAGGCCGGACACGGCCTGGTCGCAGGCCGCCAGCAGCGGGCCGGTCAGCGCCGCGACGGACTGCCCCGCGCCGGCCGCCATGCCGTCACTGTCGTGGATGCCCGGACGGTAGGTGCCCCCCGGCCCCCCGCCACCGGGACCGCCGCTGCCACCGAGGTCACTGCTGCCGCCGAGGCCGCCGGAGCGACTGGCCCCCGCGGTCTCGGCCACTCTCACCTGCGCACCAGTGAGGGCCGGGACGAGTAACGGTGGGCTGGGTACGAATGCGGCGGCGAGCATCCCACGACCCTAAACCCGCGCCAGGTGTGCGGGAGCGACCTGGCGTTTCCGGCCCCGCTGCTCGCGCCTCACTCCACCAGCCCCCATCGGCTCATGATCGCCACTGCCTCAGTACGACCCGACGCATCCAGTTTGGCCAGCACGTTGGAGACGTGGACGCTGGCGGTCTTCTCACTGATGAAGAGCCGTTCCCCGATGGCCCGGTTCGTGAGCCCGGCCGCGACCAGCGACATCACCTCACGCTCCCTCGGCGTCAGCGCCGGTGGCGGATTGGCCGTCGACGGCAGGGCATTGCCCGGCAGCCGGGTCTCGCCCAGCGGCAGCCCCTTCCCCGGTGGCTGTCCCTTCCCCGGTCGCTGTCCCTTCCCCGGTGGCTGAGACATGCCCTGCGGCTGCGGCTCACCTGGCGGCTGCCCCTTCTCCCCCGGCTGTCCCCTCCTGGATGCCTGGCTCTCCCTCTGCACAGACACGCTCTCGGGCTCAGGAGCCAGGCCCCCATCCACCAGCAGGCTTTCGAGTGCGCGGAGCAAGGGCTCGGCCCCGAGCCGCGTGGCTTGCTCGTGTGCCTGCCGAATCTGCTCCCCCGCTTCTTCAGGACGCCCCTCGTGCAGCAGCCGCCTCGCGGCCTGCCACCGTGCCCGGGCCACCTGGTACACGGAGACACCCTCGAACCCCTCGGCCAGCTCGAGCCAGCCGGCTGCCTCGTCCTTGCCCTGAGCCCGGGCCCATTCGAGTTCCAGACGTAGCAGCCAGGCCTTGCCTTCCGGTCCCATGACGCCCCGGCGCGGCAGACCGATCCTGCCCCGGGTACGCCCGTCGGAGAGCAAGGGCTCGATACCGGCCAGCGCCGCACGCTCGGTCTCAGCGTCACCGCGTTCCCGGGCCAGGACGGCACCGTCGGCCAGAGCGCTGACGCCGCAGGTGTCGACGGCGATACCGCCCAGATGCCAGGGTTCGGCGTCGCTCAGGACGCACTCGATCGCCAGCTTCGCCTGGACCGCGGCCTCTTCCCACTGACCCAGCCAGGCCAGCGCCTCGGCCTTCGACGAGTGCAGAACCTGCCGCTCCCAGGCATCTTCTCCGATGACGAGCCAGTCGTCGGCCCGGAGCACCTGCTCGGGATCGCGCACCGCGAGCACCGGCAGTTCGTACAGACGCAGATGAGTGACCAGCGCCATCGGCAGCCGCGACGCCCCGCTGTCCGGCCGGACCACGCTCAGCGCCCTCTCGGCGTCGCCGGTGCGCCAGAACGTGGTGATGAGCAGCGAACGGGCGCTCGCCGCATAAGAACTGGCGGCCAGACCGCTGGCATCGGCCACCGCGATGGCGGCCAGCAGGTCTTCGATGCCGGCCGCCAGATCGCCGCAGTCGAGTTGATTGATGGCGATGTTGTAGAGCACCCGGACCGTGCCCGCCGTGTCGTCGGCCAGCTCTGCCGCTGCCCTGGCCAGACGATAGGAACGCGCTGACTCGTCATCCCGCCCGAGCATGCCCTCCGCCACCGCCTGGGTGGTGAAGAGGTCAACCTGGAGAGCCGTCATCCCCAGCGCCTCGGCCTCCGCCAGTGCCGGCAGGACCGCCTTCAGCGCGTCGTGGGGTTCGCCGAGCCCCAGATGAACCCGGGCGACCATCGACCAGGCCAGGGCCCGGGCGGGGGACGGCATGTCGTCACCGGCGAGGTCGTGGATCACGCGCATGGCCTGCTCATGCGCCTCGTGCGGCTTGTCGACGAGGTACGTGTGCAGCGACAGGGTGGCACGCGCCCTGGCGGCACCCACCGGATCCTGGTCGGTCTCGGCCTCCTCGGTGGCCGCCGCGGCCAGCGCGACGGCGCGCTCGTGCAGTCCGGCATCGCTGGCCACCTCTGCGGCCCGGCGGCTGACCGCGCTGCGGGTGATGTCTTCCGCCCGCTGGTCCTCCGGTACGACATCCCAGAGCTGGAGCGCCTGTTCATAGTGCTGGAGTGCCTCGGCCGGGGCGTTTCCGCAGGCCGCGAACCGTGCAGCCTGGAGCGATGCGTTGAGCGCACTCGGCATGTCGTTGGCCGCCAGGCTGTGCCGCGCCACCTCCGCGGCCACACCGCGCCCGCCTGGCTGATCGATCGCCGGCTTGAGCCGGTCGGCGAGGGTCTTGTGCAACCGAACCCGTTCACCAGGAAGGAGATCCGAGTACACCGCTTCTTGGAGCAGTGCGTGCCGGAACCGGTACCGATCCAGTTCCTCAGGCACCAGCACCTGCTGGGCAACCGCCTCCCGTAAGGCGGTCTCCAGTTCGTCCGAGGTCAAGGGCTCCCGGACGCCCGCCCCCATGCCGGCGGACCGGAGCAGAGCGTCGTCGATACGCGCCGAGCCGATGATCGACGCCAGGCGCACCACTCGTTTCGCCGGCTCGGACAGCTGTTCCAGCCGGTCGAGCAGCAGATCAGTGAGACCGGCGGGAAGACGCCCGTCTTCACCGGCTGCCAGCAGTTCTTGTGCGTAGTAGGGGTTTCCGGCAGACCGGGCGGCGATCCGCCGCAACAGCGACGGCTTCACCGGAGCACCGCTCACACCGGCGAGCAGTTCTCCGAGCTCCGCCACGGACAACGGCGGCAGGTGCATCTGCTCCACCCGCGGGAGCCGGGCCAGCTCACCGATCAGCGGACGGAGAGGGTGCCTGCGATGCAGATCGTCGGCGCGGTAGCTGGCCAGGACCAGTGTGCGGTCGGGACCCAGCCGGCTGAACAAGAATCGGACCAGGTCGCGGCTGGAGGCATCGGCCCAGTGCAGGTCTTCGAGAACCAGCAACACGGGTGCGACCTCGGACGCGACCCGTCCCAGGGCATGGGTGACCGACTCGAACAGGGCCAGCCGGTCGAGCCCTGCCTCACCCAGGCTGCGCGGGACGGAGTCCGGCGCCGACCCGAGAATCTGGGCCAGGCCCGATCTTTCCGCGGCGACCTGCCGGATCACCTCGGCGACACGGCGTCGCTCAGGGGTCTCCCGCTCTCCCCACCGGAGCGGTTGCGACAGAGCCTCCGCGAACGGGAGATAGGGCAGAGAACCCATGCCGAGGTCGACGCATCGTCCGGTGAGCACCTGAAAACCCGTTGCCGAGGCGTGCTGCGCGACCTCGGTGATGGTGCGGGTCTTACCCACCCCCGCATCACCACCGATGATCACACCGGTCGCGGTGCCGGCACCGGCGAGAGCCATCAGTTCGCGCAGACGCTCGAGTTGTTTGACTCGCGCGACGAACGGCGCAGCAGAACCGACGAAAGCCACGTCGTCCATCGTGTCACCAATCCTCCGTGCTCCGCCTGCCCCTTTTCTTCCCGCGAAATCTGCCGGGCCCGCCGGCTCACAGCCGCCGCCAGATGCTCCTGCTCGCGGTGCCGCATCTCGACCTGGGCGAAGCTGTCGAGCCGCTGGTACGGCAGAGCGACACCGTGTGTCAGGCCGGCCGCCGTGCTTGCGCTGAGGTCGTGAGGAAAACTGCTCCAGGTCTCGCTCATCGTCTTCTCCCCCTGCTCGTTCCTCGTTGTGTGATGAATCAACCTTCGCGCTAAGGCCATGGCCTGCGGATCGGTAGATCACGCACCCTTGGACCGCGAGGACCCCTCAGATTCCGCAGGTTCCGTCCATGGAGCCTTACTAAGGTCCTTAGATGCGGAGAAGTGGCAGGTCAGTTGGGTAAGGGCAGGTCCGAGGTGGCCGATGTGCGGTAGCTTGGGCGCCCCCTCCAGCCGAATTCGTCCATGATCGAGAGGCCTAGAGTCCAGACATGAGCCATGGGGACTACCTGGCGCTCGGTGAAGAACTGCGCACGGTGATCGGGGATCTCGTGCGCAGGGCCAAGGTCAGCGATGAACTGCCCGCCAACCATGCCATGGCGCTCGGCCATCTCGACCGGACCGGACCCGCCACAATTGCGGAACTGGCCACGGCGTGCCAGATCCGGCACCAGTCGATGACCGCGATCGTGCAGCAGATCGCCGCGCGGGGTGAGGCCACGGCGGAACGACACCCCACCGATCGTCGTGCGGTTCTCTACAGCATCACTGAGGCAGGCAGGGCCGAGCTCCGGCGTGACCGGAAGGCGCGGGCCAGTTGGCTGGCCGAATCAATCGAGAGCCATTTCGGCGAGAACACGCGTGAAGTGGAGAAGGCGATCGGGGTGCTGCGGCAGCTGCGGGACGATCGCTAGATCTCCGCTGCCGAGCCGGGACCTCTTGGAAAGCGAAGGCCTGGGCCAGAACTGATCTATCGCGACTGTCCCGCAACAGCGAACGGCAGGCCGCGTCGGCAGAGCCGATTTCCAAGCGGCACGGTCCACCACCGTTTGAGCCGGTTAACCAGCGCGACCAGATCCTGGCTACCGCGGGCAGCGGCGATCACGTGCGAAATTGAGGACGCCAGTGTCAGTTGGGTGCCAGCACTCGCGTCAGGATGTGGTCGGTGCGGGTGGGTTGTTGGTCAATCAGTGCGGATGATTGATGCGGAACTCGCGGGTGGTTCGTGACCTGCGCAGAGATTCGACTGCTGGTCTTGAATGACTGCCAGGCAGCTCCGGCATTCAGCCGCTTCCACCGGAGACCTGCGCTCTAGCCGGCGATCTCGCGACCCGGCATCGGCTGCACCGCGACTCCCCGGGATCTAGCAACAAGCCGTGTCTCGCCGAGATTCGAAGCGGCCACCCACAGATCCGGGGTCGGCCATCTCGCACGGATCATCGGCAAAGAGCGCGACCGCATTGCTGGTGCGGTCTGGGTGCGATCCATCACTTCTGCCGTCCGGT